>JAZSDG010000027.1:0-26949 GCA_045531055.1 Lachnospiraceae bacterium
GCAGGAAATGTGACAGATACAGCGGATGAAAGCTTTAGTACAGAGGATTTATATGTCTTTAATGATAATATTATCCTATCAACGAACGTCTTTGTACGCTGGTACGCAAATAAGTCAATTTTCTGGGGAAGTATTGCAGGCACGGTAGTAGCCGTTGGAGCATTAGGGTTTGTAATTGTTCTGATTGGCAAAAGAAAGCGTCAGAAAAAATAATCAATTTAAGAAAAGAGACTCAATCCAATGAAAAAGGATTGAGTCTTTTTTAAAATTTGGTACAATAGTATAGAATAGGAGGGAACAAATTATGACGATGGTATTATCAATAATACTTATTTTTTATTTACTGCTTATTGCACTTGTCGTACTGCTTATTGCGTCTTACTGGAAGCTTTTTACCAAAGCCGGAGAGCCGGGATGGATGGCAATTATTCCTTATGCAAACATGTACTTTTTATTTAAAATTGCAGGAAAGAAAAATTTATTCTGGTGGTATCTGGGCATATCCATCGTATCAGTAATCGTATCTTTTGTTAGTCAGATTGCAATGATTGGATTGAATTATGAGACAAATAGTAATGTATATTATGGAAGCGAGCCGGAGATTTCAGGGGCAGCAATAATTACAATAATCATTTGTACGATTGTGACGTTGGCGGCTGCAATTATAAGCCTCGTGATCCGAATATTGATGTCCATTGGAATCGCAAAGAACTTTGGTGCGGGTAGCGGGTTTGCAGTAGGATTAATTTTTCTTCCATACATATTTTATCCGATTTTGGCATTTAGTCGTGAGTATCAATATTTGCCAGGAAGAACAGGCTGTCCGCCGCGGTTTCTGAATGTATCGCCACAGTATGGCAATGTACCGCCGCAGTACGGCAACGTACCGCCACAGTACGGCAATGTACCGCCGCAGTATGGCAATGTACCACCGCAGTATGGTAACGTACCACCACAGTACGGTAATATGCCACCGCATGGAGGAAATCAATCATGACCGAGGAAAAAGCGAGTATGACATTAGAAAAATGCCCAATTTGTCAAAGTAGAAAAGTAAAAGTGGTGGAAGGTGAGAATGACAGTTTTGTCATTCATTGTAGCGGATGTCATTTTACGTTTTTACCGAAAGATTCCTGGGATAAAGAGGAAATGATTCGTCGCTTTAATACGAGAAATGAACCGTCCATTTGGGGAGAGGGCGATGAAGATGATGATATTGAAGAGTTACTGGCACAGTGCTTGCGATTTCGAGAAGGATTTGGAAGTAACACCAGTTTATATCCATTAGAAGAGTAAAAAACGGGGTACAAACCTACCGGTATTTTACAAAGGCAGAAAAATATTACATTTTTCTGCCTTTGTTTTATCTTTTATTAAGATGAGTGATTAGAAAGAATGTCCACCACCTCCTGCAGGTTGGAATCCCTTTCTAATAGTAGTTGTATCCATATTGTTCAATTTTGTGCGAGCAGTATAATAATTATCAAGTACTCGATCGATACAGTTGGCACAATGTTCATTCCCAATACCCACAAAATCCTTACGAACTCCACTGGAAATACTTTCGAGCTCTTTAATAATAGAGTTAAGCTCAGTTATTATCGAGTTTAATTCATTTCTTGCACTTGCATTCATAACATTTCCTCTTTTCTTATAGGAATTTATATAAGATACTTTAACAGTTCATTTTCGATATTTTCAAACTCATCTGCAGTATCACTCAGATAATCTGCACATTGATTGAGCCTCCAGCTGTAACCCGTGAACAAATCTGCTTGCATCAGGTTCCAAAGACCAAGCAAGCCGACTTTCCAATAAAGAGCATCCAGTCGTTTATCTAATTTGTTAATTCGTTTATTTACATCGCGTAACTGTTGCGCGTACTGCTCTAGTTTGTATGTATTAACAACAAGTCGTGGATGAGATAAGGAATACTGATATCCGATATTAAAATTTCGATTATACCAATCCTTAAGAGTTTTGTATGTTGTATGTACAAAAGTAATTGCATCGTCAACAATATTTTTTACATCTTTAGCTAATCCTAAAAGGTATTCTGCGTTACTCTTGACATAATCTGTAAAAGCTTTATACCAGCCGTCCAGTTTCGAAAAATCACCACTTATAACCAAACCGACTACAATACCAGAAAAGTCAGTAATGTATTCTAACAAATTTCCTGCAATTGGGATATCTGAATAAGAGGCTAATGAGACAGTAACGGTATGAAGTAATTTACACAAACGACTTTGTTCTATGATAGAATCATCGGAAAAATTTCCATCCGTATCGAATTCATTTGCTATTAAAATGGTGTATGCTCCATGTGAAAAGAGACTATTATTACTCTTTACATAAATAGTTTCTCCTGCAATAGATGGCAAAAGAGTATTTACTGGGTCATTATATGCGTTGATGTTTTTAATTTTATCTTTATGCTCTGCGATGAGAGGACCGTATTGTTGGAAAAATTCTTCGCTTACGCCTTGTCCCTCAAAAGAGACGCAGCGAGTAACTTTATTGCCACAGACAATTGTTACATACATTGCTTGATTGCCACCATTGGAATGACCTGTCACGTCAATATCGGTATAGGGAAGGGATTTAATAAAAGCAACCGCATCACGTTGGGTAGGATTAGATACGTCACCATATGCTTCTAAATTATTAGACCATTGTTGATATGAGCCGCCGGTACCTCTAAATGCAACAGTTGCTTTTTGGGTGTCTGCATCATAAAAACATGCAGCACGAATACTTCCCTCATATTCCTCGGTTACATGTGTGATTTTTAATTTCATTAAAGCTTCACTTTCACGCATTTGGTTCATTACGTCGGCCATTTTTTCCGCATCCATATCACCGGAAAATTGAATCTTTTTATTGTCTGAAATAATGTAATCATTTAATTTTTCTGCGGTTACAGTTCCGGTTTTCGGATCTACGAAATCATCAAGGACATCCGACAATTGTTTTCTAGTACTATAAGGGGCAATATCTGCATACATAAAACAATCAAGAAGTAGTAATTCTTTTTCGGATAATGACATTTTATACCTCCTATCGAATTTTCTTTTTATAAATTGGATCGAGATCATAATGCTCCTCTAAATAATCCTTATAGTTATCTTTATTTAAAGTAGCATAATCTTCTGCAGGAATTTCATCATAGTATAAGGATAAAGTCAATCCACGGTCAGAAAGTGCCTGGCACAATGCCTGAAATTGCGATTCGCTTAATTTGGTTTCCTTATGAGAAAAAAGATTAACGGTTGCATAAAATTGCTCTTTGTTTTGGGACATTGCTGCATATAAATCAGTGTCTTGTGTAAATTCATTATTAAAGGACCAAACCGGAAAAACAAAATACACTTTGAAGTCTGGAATATAGGTAGAAATGGAATCTTCCAAAATTGCTTGATAATCATCTGCAATTAAAACTCCATAATAATTATCCGTAAAAGAATCGTCTCCTTTGTATACTTTGAAAATTTCATTTTCATGGCTTTCGGAATAGAAGAATAATTGATCATATGGAATATCAACGCCTCTTTCATTCATGGAAACCAAGTGGAAAGTTTCATCATACTTTTCCTCGAGGTATGCTAAAGCTTCCTCTTCTAATCTTTTTCCAATATTTTTCATACACCCACTCACTCCTATACATATTAATATTAAAGAAGAAATTAGTAAAAATTTTTTAGTAAAATTCATTATGTATCCCCCTTTTAATAATAAACAAACTTACTCTATCATTGTAAAATAAGCAGGGTTGCCTGTAGACATATTTGCTGCATCATAGGTGCCATTTTCATAGTAGCCAAAGTAGCATGAGGTATAGGAAGGATTATTTATACTTTCGCCATCCATAATTTTCTCCTGATTATAAAGAATTAAAATGCAAAAGTTTTCTGATTCAAATAATCCGGTATCATCATAAATAAAGTCATCAACATCTTCTTCCGCCAGACCGATTTCGGATAAACTTTGTGATAAATAGTCTCTTGCTTCTTCTCCCTTATAAGCTATATAGGTACCGGAAGAATAATTATCGCTATGGTCATCATCTGACAAATACCATATAAAACTATAATCTCTTTCAAAATAAATAGTAGAACCATCACTTGCTTCAAAGGTATGATCGTAAAAAGGATTAATAGATTCGATAGCCTCATTCATGGTTTCCTCTGCATAATTTGCAAATTCTATTGTTCCACGGACCATGAGAGCATAAAGCAAAATGGAAATGATGACTCCAAGAACCGATGTAATAAGACCGGCGATCGAAGTTCCTTTTTTTGCATTCTTTTTACATAAACCAACAATACCAAAAATAATACCGATTAACCCAAGTAAAGGCCCAATCAGACAACAAATGGTTAGAGATAATATTCCCAAAACCAAAGATGCAGTACCGAAGCCGTTGGATTTTTTTTGAGGCATCGGAGCACCATAAGTTGGCATAGCAGAATTGGAATATGGCGTTGCAGAACCGTAGTTATAGTTGTTGTTATCCATAGTAATTTCTCCTTATCGTATAAACTTATTTCATAATAATTTTTGCAAATTTTTTCTTTCCACGTTTTATAATTAAGCCTTCTTCTGCAAAAGCAGATGCAGGATAAGAGGTTTTAATATCTGTTACTTTTTCATCTGCTACCGTAACACCACCCTGCTGTACGGCGCGGCGAGCATCCGAACGGGTTTCTGCAAGATTGGCCTTTACAAGTACAGCCATGATATCCATCTCCCCTTCGGAGAAATCTGCATCTGTCAATTCTACGGTAGGCATGTTTGCCAAAGAACCGCCACCGGCGAATAACGCATGAGAAGCTTCTCTTGCTTTTGAAGCTTCTTCCTCTCCATGGACAAGCTTGGTCAATTCAAATGCAAGAATTTCTTTTGCCTGATTCAGCTGTGCACCTTCCCAATTTGACATAGCATCAATTTCTTCTAATGGAAGAAAAGTTAACATGCGGATACATTTTAAAACGTCAGAATCTGCAACATTTCTCCAGTACTGGAAGAAATCGAATGGAGAAGTCTTGTTCGGGTCCAACCATACGGCACCGGATTGTGTTTTCCCCATTTTCTTACCTTCAGAATTCAAAAGTAAGTTGATGGTCATTGCAAAAGCATCTTTTCCTAATTTACGACGAATTAATTCTGTTCCGCCAAGCATGTTGCTCCACTGGTCATCGCCACCGAATTGCATATTACAACCATATTTCTGATATAAGGTGTAGAAGTCAAAACTTTGCATAATCATATAATTAAACTCTAAAAAACTTAAGCCTTTTTCCATACGTTGTTTATAGCATTCTGCAGTTAACATACGATTAACGGAAAAATGAGGTCCGATATCACGGAGCATTTCTATATAATTTAAATCCATAAGCCAGTCTGCATTATTTACAAGCAGTGCTTTATCATCAGAAAAATCAATAAAGCGACTCATTTGTTTCTTGAAGCAGTCTACGTTGTGCTGGATGGTTTCTTCGGTCATCATCTGGCGCATGTCCGTACGTCCGGACGGGTCACCGATCATAGCCGTTCCGCCGCCGATTAAGGCAATTGGCTTGTTGCCGGCCATCTGCAAGCGTTTCATTAGGCAAAGAGCCATAAAGTGTCCAACATGAAGGCTGTCAGCAGTTGGGTCAAAGCCGATGTAAAAAGTAGCTTTTCCATTGTTAATCAAATCTTTGATTTCATCTTCATCGGTTACCTGTGCGATAAGACCACGGGCAACAAGTTCATCGTATAATGTCATAGTAAGGTCCTCCCTTTATGTGAAATAAATATAAAACCCCCATCCTTATCATAAGGACGAGGGTATCATCTCGTGTTACCACCTTAATTCATAAACCGTTCGCACGGTCTATCTTGGTAAGTGTCCGCTGACACTTTGGTACTTCTAACGTGTACCACTCCGTCGCAGCCTACTGAAACGTATATAGTCGTTCGGTGCGAAGCTCAAGGATGTATTCGATATCTGTTTCTCATGCCCCTCTCATCAACCGGTTGCTTTCTGTCTGTTTCACAAATATGTACTTGTTCCTATCATTGCTTTTTACAAGTTATAATTAATAGTATTATAGACATGATGATAAAATTTTGTCAAGTTACAAAGAGTATAATAAATCCCATTGACAACACGAACCAAACTTTGGTAAAGTATAAAAAGATTTTAATACATCCGTGAGGGAGTAGTTCGCACGCACGTGTGATTTGTCAACAGTCCCGGTCGTATAGACCTGGCAAATCTTAAAGAATGAGACTCATGTATGCTTTGTTAGCATACATGGGTTTTTCTAATTTATAGGAAGAGACATAAAGACAAAGGAGAAACAAATCTATGGGTTTATACATAGAGCTTTTTCTAATAGGAATCGGTCTGGCAATGGATGCTTTTGCGGTAGCTGTCTGTAAAGGTCTTGCCATGAAATCCTTAAATAAAAAGCAGGCAATTGTAATCGGTCTTTATTTTGGTGGCTTTCAGGCATTGATGCCGTTTATCGGATGGTTGCTTGGAATACAGTTTCAGCGATACATTACGGCAGTTGACCATTGGATTGCATTTGTATTATTAGGCGTCATTGGTGGAAAGATGATAAAAGAAGCATTTGACAAAGACCATGATGTGATTGAGATAGCTGATAAGCCACTCAATCACAAGGAAATGCTATTGATGTCCATAGCAACAAGTATTGATGCACTGGCAATTGGAATCACATTTGCAGTGCTGGGAACACCAATTGTTGGAGCAATCAGCATCATTGGAATTACCACATTTTTTATCTCCATTTTGGGAGTGGTGATAGGGAATTTCTTTGGTAGCAGTTATAAAAATAAAGCAGAGTTTATTGGCGGATTGATTTTGGTGCTACTTGGCATTAAAATTCTATTGGAACATTTAGGGATCATTCCCTTTTAAATAGAAAGAAAAAGAAAGAGGAGTAAGAAAATGGAGAAATTTTTACAAAGTGTACCTTTTGCAATCATTATCTTGATTGTAGGATTTGTGTTTTTGGTGAAAGGAGCAGATTTCTTTGTAGAGGGAAGCTCTAGCGTGGCAAAGAGGCTTAAAGTGCCGTCTATCATTATCGGTCTTACCATTGTTGCAATGGGAACGTCGCTTCCGGAAACTGCAGTTAGTTTGACCGCATCTCTGGCAGGAAATAATACGCTTGCTGTTAGCAATGTTACTGGGTCCAATATTTTTAACCTGATGATGGTAATTGGCTTTTGTGCAATCTTAACACCCGTTGCAGTTGCAAACGAGACAGTGCGCCGTGACATTCCGTTTTCCATTATTTGCGCTGCTCTTTTATTAGGGCTTGGCATTTGGGGAATGGAACTCGGTCGTGTGGATGGTATCATCTTCTTAGTATTGTTTGCCGGGTTTATTTATGTATTGGTACGCAGTGCTCTCAAAGCAAGAAAGAAAAGTGCAGCAACGGAAAACGAATCCGTCAGTGGTGAAGAAGAAATCAAGATTCTACCGGTGCCAAAGAGCTTATTCTTTATTGTAATCGGAATCATTGGAATTGCATTAGGCGGAAACTGGGTAGTAGATGGCGCGAGTACCATAGCAACCAAATTTGGCATCAGCCAGACAATTATCGGTCTTACCATCGTAGCAATTGGAACTTCACTTCCGGAGCTTGTGACGTCTGTTGTGGCAGCCCGTAAAAAAGAAGTGGATATGGCACTTGGTAATGCAATTGGTTCCAATATTTTTAATATCCTTATGGTACTAGGTATCTCTTCTGCAATCAGTCCAATTGCATTCTTGCAGGAAAATATCATTGATATGGTTATTCTTCTTGTCTTCAGTTTTATCGGTCTTCTTTTTGCCGCAACCAAGAAATCCATCGGCAGAAAAGAAGGTATCATTATGGTACTGCTTTATGTGGCCGATATGGTTTATATTTGTCTTCGTTAAATAGATAAGAAAGATAAAAAGGAGCTATTGCCGGAATGCATTTCAACCCGGCAATAGCTCCTTTCATGTATATTACTGTTTATCAAAAGAATCTTTTCCTAATCCACACCAAGGACAAACCCAATCTTCCGGAACATCTTCCCAAGCAGTGCCTGCAGGAACTCCGTTATCCGGGTCGCCAACAGCCGGATCATATTCATAGCCACATGGGCAAACATATTTTTCCATAATCATATTCCTTTCTATGCAATATTATCCAAAATATCTTTTAAGCAGACCTTCAAATGCTTTACCGTGACGGGCTTCGTCTCTAGCCATTTCATGAACAGTGTCATGGATTGCATCAAGATTTGCTTCTTTTGCACGTTTTGCAAGGTCAAATTTACCTGCAGTTGCGCCATTTTCTGCATCTACACGCATCTCAAGATTTTTCTTAGTAGAATCTGTTACAACTTCTCCAAGTAATTCTGCAAATTTAGCAGCATGCTCAGCCTCTTCCCAAGCAGCCTTCTCCCAATATAATCCGATTTCCGGATATCCTTCTCTATGTGCAACTCTTGCCATTGCTAAGTACATACCAACTTCAGAACACTCTCCTTCGAAGTTTGCTCTAAGATCCATAAGGATATCTTCGCTAACGCCCTGTGCAACACCAACTACGTGCTCAGCAGCCCAAGTTCTTTCGCCGGCCTGCTCAGAGAATTTCTCTGCAGGTGCTTTACAAATTGGGCACTCATCCGGTGCGCTGTCTCCTTCGTGAACATAACCACATACGTTACATACATACTTTGCCATAAAAATGTCCTCCTTAAAATTAAAATAAAATTGAATCGGTTAAGTATTTGCACAATCCGGACAAAGTCCTCGAAACTGAATCGAATGCGCTTCGATAATTCCGGAAAACTTCTTGCCGGCAAGTGCATGAAGTGAATGCTGTGCAGGCATATCGATATCAAGTACCTTCCCACAAGCTCTGCATAAAAAATGATAATGTGGTGCAGGATTGCCATCAAATCGATCCGGGCCTACGCCGGTGGAAATCTTTTGAATCTCGCCTAATTCTGCAAGAAGAGAAAGATTCCGATAAACGGTTCCTAAGCTGATATTCGGAAAGTCTTCCTTAATACTCAAGTAGACGGTTTCCGCAGTAGGATGATCGTAGCGATTACGCAAACATTGGTGTATGGAATCGCGTTGTCGACTATGTTTTATCATAGACACTCCTTTCAAAACAATAATAGGAACTGTTACTGATATTAATATAAATGCTTTATTCATTTTTGTCAATATTTTTTTATAAGAAAAATAAAAATTTTTTTTCCGCATAAGATGTTAATAATATCTAAGGAGTTAAAGTGCTTTGAAACGATTTGTTACTTATGTGTTTACGTATGACAATGGAGTAAAAGACAGAAATGTAGGCTTCATTAAAACCGACATTCGACAAGATGGCTGTCGCATGGAGATACACATCCAAAATCCGAATCGAATACAAGGAAAAGGAACGGTATATCTGCTCATGAAAAAAGAAGAACTAATAGGGGTGCCGCTTGGGGACATCACGTTTCATCAAGGTAGAGGAGAACTGCGGAATGTATTTTCCAAGGATTGCACATATGCCATAGGTGTTGCAATATGCTGCACAAACAAAGAATATATGGCAAGTTCATGGAGTGACACTACAGATGAAGAAATCGCACGAGGGGACTTTCTCATTTGGAACGAAGGACAACAGAAAAAAGAACAACCTATTATAGAGGAAACGGAGCAGAAAAAAGCGGTTGCAGCAGAAGAAGTTAAGCAAATAGAAACATCGGAGAACATTCGTCGCATTGATTTCGATGACATCAAACAGTTGCCGAAACGAAATTGGTATCTTTGTAACAATAGTTTTTTGCAACACGGATTCTCCAATTACCATTACTTAGTTATCAAAAAAGAAGAAAAAGAAGGAAAAATCAATCATTTCCTTGGCGTTCCCGGAATTTACGAAAAACCGGAACGCATTATGGCAATGCTATTCGGATTCTCAGACTTTGCGTTTGAAGATAAGGAAAAAGGATTTGGTTATTGGCTCTGTCCGTTAGATATGTAACGGATACGAAGAGATTAGTAAGCTATATTGTGCATGGTCAGTCCATTGACCATGCATATATAGAAATTCACGACTGATGCCCTCAAAAAGAAAACCAAGCGTTTTTAAAAGACGAATAGAAGGCAGGTTATCCGGGCGTACCCATGCCATAATTCGATGAAGTCCAACCTCATAGAACATGACTTCGATTCCTTTCCGAAGTGCTTCGGTGGCATAACCTTTGTGCTGAAATGCGCTGGAAAACTTGTAGCCGATTTCGCAGGAAGAATATACCGTTGGAATAATATTATGAAAACAAACGGTTCCGATAATGGTATTAGGATCCTCTTTTAGAAAGACATAAAAGCGAATATTTGACATCTGAAAAGCAAGATTATATTCGCACTTTAAAATTTTCTTCTGGTGAGCAAGTGTATAAAACTGTGGTAGACGATCCGCTTCGTATTGTTCAAAAAGCTCGCGATCACGAAGATAAAAATCAAGAACCTGTGTTGCGGCATCCGGTTTTAAAATTTTTAAAATAAGGCGGTCGGTTTCATATTGAAATAACATAATCGTATTTTTCCTCATTGCTATGTGATATAATAGAAGATATTCTAATTATAACACTTTGAGGTAGGAAGTCTATGACACAAGATGAAAAATATATGAAAGCTGCATTGCAGCAAGCAAAAAAGGCCTATGCACTGGATGAAGTACCAATAGGATGTGTTATCGTAAGAGACGGCAAAATTATTGCGCGAGGTTATAATCGCAGAAATACCGATAAAAATACCTTGGCGCATGCAGAGCTAAGTGCGATTCGCCGTGCAAGCAAAAAAACCGGAGATTGGCGTTTGGAAGAATGCACCATGTATGTGACACTAGAACCCTGCCAGATGTGTGCGGGTGCGATTGTTCAATCTCGTATGCAACGCGTTGTGATTGGAGCAATGAATCCAAAGGCTGGATGTGCCGGTTCCGTTCTTAATTTATTGGATATGGATGCCTTTAATCATCAGGTTGTAATTACAAAGGGTGTATGTGAAAAAGAGTGCTCGGATATGCTGTCCGAATTTTTTAAGGAATTGCGTCACAAGAAAAAGCAGAAATCTTGACAAGGTACAGAAACATAGATTATAATAAATGTTCCGAGCAGCCGGGGCGGTAGCGGTGCCCTGTACCAACAATCCGCTATAGTTGGGGTGATGTCTTGTAGAGGGTTCTCTTGGTAGAGCTGCCCTTCATAAGTGGCGTTGACGTCTGGGTCTTGCGCAATGGGAATTTGTGAACCGGGTCAGGGTAGGAATACAGCAGCCCTAAGCGAAACCTCTCATGTGCCGCAAGGTCACCTGGATGGAGCTAACTGTGAAGGTAACGTCTATTAAGAGGATTCGAAGCAAGGCGCTCGGTTTTTTGTTTATTTTAGGAGAATACAAATGAGAAAAAAAGTACGTGGAATCATGAAAAGAATATGTGATGTGATGGAAGTTGCGGTTGCAGTACTTGTAGGACTCGCGCTTATATTGTCTTTTATTTCTTATTTTCCGAGTTTTCTGAATTTGCTGGCACCAAGCGAGGAGACAACACAGTTCCTTATCTTTTTGGAAAATATCTTTAACTTGGTTGTAGGCATTGAGTTTATGAAGATGTTATGTAAACCATCCTCTGACAATGTCATAGAAGTGTTGGTATTCCTAGTGGCGCGTCACATGATTATCGGCACCAATTCCGCGCTGGACATTTTTCTTTCGGTTTTAAGCATTGCCGTATTATACCTGATTCGTCATGTGCTTCATACCTTTATAAAAGAAAAGAAACAGGAAGATAGCCATGAAGATGACTGAAATCCAAAGCGAACTGGTTCGCTTATCCGGAAATAATCCGCATTTTTACGAGATGTTAACACCGGGCGCTAAACCAATTAGTGGAGTGAGAGTTCCAATGCTTCGCAAACTGGCTAAGCAGATAGCAAGAGAAGATTACCGTTCCTTTTTGGAAGAGAACCCACTGGATACATTTGAGATGGAAATGTTACAGGCGTTTGTAATCGGCTACGCGAAGGATGATCCGGGGCGAATTCTTTCTTATTTTTGTGAATTCATACCGAAGGTACATGATTGGGCAGTAAGTGATGCGCTTTGCCAAAGCTTTAAGTTGGCGCGTAAGTATCCGAAGGAAGTATGGGACGCTCTTATGCAGTTTTCTACATCCAAACAGGAATTTGAAGTTCGAATTGTAGCGGTAACACTTATGAGCCATTTCTTAAATGATGATTATATTAATGAGGTTGTTGCAGCTTTAGATGGCCTTTACATGGATGATTATTACGCAAAGATGGGAGTCGCATGGGCGGTTGCAACCATCATGGCGAAGTATCCAAGCGAAGGAATGCATTATTTAAAATCGAATCATCTGGATGACTGGACATATAATAAATCCATTCAAAAAATGTTAGAGTCCTATCGCATTCCGGATGCAACAAAGAAAGTTCTGCGTATGATGAAGCGGAAATGAGGTTAAAATTTATGATACAGGATATTGCACCAAGTCAATTAGATATTGCTTATCACCCTTATACACCGGAAGAGAACAGTTATGTTCTCTTTTTTTGCAAAGAAGAACTTTTGGTTTTGCATAAACAGGAAGATACAGAGATTATTGAGTTTCCAACCTACGCACAGGTAAAAGAATTTTGCATAGAATGCACGTATTTGTTTTCATTAGATAATCGTCGATTTTTCCATGCAACCATCAGCAAGAGCGATGCAAAAAGCATTTCAGGTTTCTTAAAACCGCGCAGGTTCTTCCGAACGGCTAAGCCAAAAGAACTCGCATTTGCGGCGATTACAGCAATGCATTTACATGGCTGGTATCAAAAGAACCGATTTTGTGGTGCCTGTGGAGCAAAAACAGTACAAGATGAAAAAGAGCGTATGTTACGTTGCCCGACCTGTGGGAATATGATTTTTCCAAGAATCAATCCGGCAGTTATTGTAGGCGTTACCAATGGAGACCGTTTGTTGCTGACAAAGTATCGGGACCGTGAATACAAGCGGTATGCGCTAATTGCCGGTTTTAATGAAATTGGAGAGACCTTAGAAGATACCGTCCGTCGCGAAGTGATGGAGGAAGCGGGGCTTTGTGTAAAGAATATTCGCTATTATAAATCACAACCTTGGGGATTTTCCGACAACATTCTGGTGGGGTATTTTTGTGAAGTAGATGGAGATGATACTATTACAATGGATGAAAATGAGCTTTCCGTAGCAGAATGGGTAGCGCGAAAAGACATCCCGGTAAAACCGGAGGATATGAGTCTGACCAACGAGATGATATGCCGCTTCTTGGTTGACAAATAGGAGGAACTAGAGTATATTTTTTACTGGGAAAATAAAGGCTTTTGGAGCTTTTTTTGATAAATATTTGAGCGAAGAAGGGATACATTATGAGTAATTTAATCTATTTGGATAATGCTGCAACAACGCAGGTTTATCCGGAAGTTTTTGAGGCTATGAAGCCATATTTTACAGAATATTATGGAAATCCGTCATCGATTTACGGATTTGCAGCAGAAGGGAAAAAGGCAGTAGATCATTCGCGTCAGACAGTCGCACAACTGATTGGAGCGAAGCCGGAGGAGATTTATTTTACCGCAGGTGGAACAGAGTCTGACAACTGGGCACTTAAGGCAACTGCAGAGGCGTATGCATCCAAAGGGAAGCATATCATTACCTCTAAGATAGAACATCATGCCATTCTTCATACTTGCGCATGGCTTGAGAAAAAGGGTTATGAAGTAACTTATTTAGATGTAGATGAAGACGGTGTGGTAAAATTGGACGAGCTTCGTGCAGCGATTCGTCCGGATACCATTTTGATTTCCATTATGGCAGCGAATAATGAAATTGGTACCATTCAGCCGCTTGCAGAAATTGGTGCAATTGCCAAGGAGCATGGAGTATTATTCCATACAGATGCGGTACAGGCATTCGCACATATTCCGCTTAATGTGGATGAGATGAATATCGATATGCTTAGTGCAAGCGGTCATAAGATTAACGGACCGAAGGGAATCGGTGTGATGTATATCCGTAAGGGTGTGAAGATTCTTTCTTATGTCCATGGAGGAGCGCAGGAGCGTTCGCGCCGTGCAGGAACTCACAATGTTCCGGGAATCGTGGGAATTGGACGTGCGGTAGAGTTAGCTTCAGAACAGATGAAAGAGAAGACTGCATATGAGACAGAGCTTCGTGATCACTTGATTTCACGTGTTATGGAAGAGATTCCATATGCAAGATTAAACGGCCATAAGACCAATCGTTTACCGAACAATGCAAATTTCTGTTTCCAATTTATCGAAGGGGAATCTATGCTGATTCTTTTGGACCAGAATGGAATTTGCGGAAGCAGTGGTTCGGCATGTACTTCCGGGTCGTTGGATCCGTCACACGTACTTTTGGCGATTGGATTGCCACATGAGATTGCGCATGGTTCACTTCGTTTGACATTGTCAGAGAAGAATACCAAGGAAGAGATTGATTATACCGTGGACAAACTAAAAGAGATTATTGAACGATTACGCGGTATGTCACCATTATATGAAGATTTTTTGAAGAAAAACGGGAATAAATAGGAGGAAACATAGTCATGTATAGCGAAAAGGTAATGGACCATTTCAATAATCCAAGAAATGTTGGAGAGATGGATAATCCAAGTGGTGTCGGCACAGTAGGAAATGCAAAATGTGGCGATATCATGAGAATGTATTTAGATATTGATGAGAATGGAGTTATTCAGGAAGCAAAATTCAAGACCTTTGGTTGTGGTGCAGCAGTTGCAACCAGCAGTATGGCAACAGAACTTGTAAAAGGTAAAACCGTACAACAGGCGCTTGAAATTACCAACAAAGCTGTTATGGAAGCATTAGACGGACTTCCGCCGGTTAAGGTTCACTGTTCTCTTCTTGCAGAAGAGGCAATTCATGCTGCATTATGGGATTATGCTCAGAAACATAACCTTGAAATTGAAGGGTTAGAGAAACCGGTTTCTGATATCGGTGAAAAAGAAGAAGAAATCGAAGAAGAATATTAATTGTTTTTATAGTTAAGAAAGGAATGCGTCATGGGAAGGGGAATACCAAGTTCTGTGGCGCATTTAGTGGTTTATATGAAAGAAAAAGTAGTAGTTGGTATGTCCGGTGGCGTAGATTCATCGGTAGCAGCATATCTTTTAAAAGAACAGGGATATGATGTTATCGGAGTTACCATGCAAATATGGCAGGAAGAAGATGCATTTACCCAGGCGGAAGAAGGCGGATGCTGCGGACTCTCGGCAGTAGATGATGCAAGAAGAGTTGCAGATGTACTTGGGATTCCATACTATGTTATGAATTTCCGCACAGATTTTAAAAAAAGCGTAATTGATTATTTTATATCCGAATATGAGCGTGGCTATACTCCAAATCCATGTATTGCATGCAATCGATATGTCAAATGGGAATCTTTATTGCATCGTTCTATGCAAATTGGAGCAGACTATATTGCAACGGGGCACTATGCACAAATAAAAAGATTACCTTCCGGACGTTATTCCATTTGCAATTCCGTAACGGCGGCAAAAGACCAGACATATGCCTTATATAATCTGACACAAGAGCAACTTGCCCGCACGTTAATGCCGGTGGGAGCATATGAGAAGTCGCAGATTCGGGAAATCGCGCAAAAAGCAGGTCTTCCGATTGCATCAAAGCAGGACAGTCAGGATATATGCTTTGTGCCGGATCATGATTATGCCGGATTTATTGAACGTGAAACCGGACGTAAGAGTATACCGGGTAATTTTGTAGATGAAGATGGTAAGATACTTGGAACACACAAAGGAATTGTGCATTATACCATCGGTCAACGAAAAGGCCTAGGAATTACTGCAGATACCCCGCTTTTTGTAAAGGAACTTCGAATCGATACTAACGAAGTTGTGTTGTGCAAATCAGAAAGTCTGTTTTCAGACACTTGTATTGTCAGCAATGTAAATTACATGGCGATACCACAATTAGAAGGCGAAATCAAAGCAAAAGGAAAAATTCGTTATTCCCATCAGGGGGCACCGTGTACGATTCGTATGCGTGCAGATGGCAAATTAATTTGTCAGTTTGAAGAACCGCAACGAGCAATGACGCCGGGGCAGGCAGCAGTATTTTATGAGGATGACCACATTTTATGCGGAGGAATCATTGAAAAGGAATAGGGGGAACTATGGAAAAGATTTATAAAAATGTATCCGAACTCATCGGACATACACCGCTTATGGAATTAACACATCTCGAGGAAAAATATCAGTTACAGGCACGTCTTTTGGCAAAATTGGAATATTTGAATCCGGCAGGTTCTGTCAAAGATCGTGTTGCAAAGGAGATGATTGCACAAGCGGAAGCCAAAGGACAACTAAAGCCGGGGGCAACTATCATCGAGCCAACTTCCGGAAATACAGGAATCGGAATTGCGGCGATTGCAGTAGCAAAAGGATATCGTGTAATCATTGTAATGCCGGATACGATGAGCGTAGAACGGCGTAATATGATAAAAGCTTATGGCGCCGAAATTGTATTAACCGAAGGTAGCAAAGGAATGAAAGGGGCGATTGAAAAGGCAGAGGAATTGAACGCCCAAATAGAAGGAAGCTTTATTCCAAGCCAGTTTGACAATCCGGCAAATCCGGATGCGCATCGTAAAACAACCGGACCGGAAATCTGGGAAGATACCGACGGTAATGTGGATATCTTTGTTGCGGGTGTCGGTACAGGTGGAACAATTACCGGTAGCGGAGCATATCTAAAGGAGAAAAATCCACAGATCGAAATCATTGCAGTCGAACCGGAATCTTCCGCAGTGCTATCGGGACAACCAGCCGGAAAACACGCAATACAAGGGATTGGAGCAGGTTTTGTGCCAAGCATATTGGATACACAGATATATGATAGAATTATCCCGATTCCGAATGAAGATGCGTTTGCGTGTGGAAAAGAATTTGCGCAAACCGAAGGCATTTTGGTAGGAATTTCATCAGGAGCAGCATTAAAAGCTGCCATTGAAGTGGCAAAAGAAGAAAAGTCCAAAGGAAAGACGGTTGTCGTATTATTGCCGGACAGCGGTGACAGATATTATTCCACGGAGTTATTTCAAGAGAGTTAATAGGGAAAGGCATTGCGCGTAATGGTGCAATGCCTTATAATAATTCATTTTTTTACTCAAATTTTCGTACTCTTAAATAGATGCCACGCTCATCTGCAACTTTTTGACATGCTGCAATATCCTCTTTTGAAAGAACATCCACAATGGAAAGCTGTGTATGTGGAATAAGTTGGTTGCATTCTTCTGCAAAGTCCAAAAGTGCCTCATAGGCATTTGGAAAAGCCGGACGCGAAACCTTGTCATAAGCTTCTGCATTTGGTGCATTTAAGCTAATGGAAACGCTATCCACAACTTCGGCAAGTTCCGGTACGATATCGCGTTTGTGATATAAGTTGCCAAGTCCATTGGTATTTAAACGAATCTTGATATCGTATTTGCTTTTTAAGTATTTTGCGCTTGCAATCAAATTATCAAGAGCACAAGTTGGTTCGCCGTAACCGCAATAAACAAATTCTTTATGTCCGCTAAAGTCAAATGCGTCAATTGCCTGTTTGATTTCTTCTAATGTTGGGTCCTGTTGATGCCAAAGTGTATCCGCGTCGCCGACACCATCATGTCCGCTTCGAATACAAAATGTACATGCGCAATCGCATTTGTTGGTAATATTGGCATATGCCTGATTGTTGTAAGTGTAGATAATCTTTGCCATAATCGTTTTCTCCTCTTTATTTAAAGTGTTTTTTCAATTCTATTTTATCAAAAGCAATTCCTAAAATATAAAACAGTAACATACTTCCGATGCCTTGTATAATGCTTCCTGTGATAGCAGAAAAAAGCGCTGCTTTGCTTCCGAATAAAATGGATTCTGCTAAATAATATCCAATTGCACTGGTAAAAAAAGCCAAAATGGAAGCAAGAATATTTCGCGGATGTAAAATACGGTCCTTATGACAGGTAAATGGAGCCGCAATTATAATTTTAATGATTATAGTAGCAGGAGTCCAAATTGGTGCCGTTAAAAGATCGGCCAATCCACCGCCGATGGCTGCCGCAAAAAGCGCGTACGGCGTTGGCAGAATGGATGCAGCAAGAAAAATCAGACTGTCTCCAAAGTGAATATAGCCACCGTTTGTGCCGATAGGGATGTGACCAATAAATGCTGTCATAACGGTAATCATTGCAGAGAAAATAGCAGTAGTCGCCAAAAGGCGAACTTGTGCATGTTTCGTCTTAGACATAAGCGGATACCTCCTGGATGAGATATAATAAATACTTTTCGAAATTAATCCCATCATTGCGTGGAATTTGTTCTGCAATGGTGTCTTTGATGCAACAGGATAAAAATGCACCGGCTAAATTCATGGAATCGGCAGTTGACATCCCGTTTAGATGGCAACCGCACATAATCGAAGAAAATAAATCCCCGGTTCCGGAATAACTTTTATCAAAAAATGGATTCTGATTGATATGTATTCCGTCCGAACACATTGCCAAATTACAAATCACAGAATTCTTAGAATCTAAGAATTTTATTCCTGTAATCACAATATCCTGTTGGCACTCTGCCATAGCTAAAAGCTTAGTCCCGACATCCTTGGCAAAATCCAAAAGACTGTTCAAATCATAGCAGACACTTGCCTCGCGAAAATCAACTCCGCTTAAAAGGCATGCTTCTGTCAGATTCGGTGTAATCAAATCCGCTGTGCGAATAATCTTTTTCATTCCGGCAAGCAGCTCGTCAGAATACATATGATATACTGTTCCGTCGTCACCCATGACCGGATCAACCAACAGAAAAGTGTTTCTTTTCCGAAAAGCAGATAGGAATTCCGTCAAATATGCTATTTGTGTATGCCCGGTTAAATAGCCACTGTAGATACCATCAAAGTGCTCCTCGTTTTTTGTCCATGCATCCGTATATTTTGGAATCATGTCAGTCAAATCGGTACAATGATAGTAAGGATATCCGGTCTGTCCGGTTAAAACTGCGGTAGGCAAAGGACAACATTGGATACCAAGCACAGACAGGACCGGAATGGCAGCAGTCAGCGAGCATTTGCCAAAGCCGGACAAATCGTTAATAACGGCGATTTTCTTTGTCATGAAAAAACTTCCTTTTTAATATGATAATTTATTATAGTCCCAACTGGCATGATTGCTAGTGCCAATATAAGAAAAAATTATAATACCAGATATTTTTTTGAAAAACAAGTAATAACGTGTTATAATAAATAGCAAATGAGAATTATGGAGGCAATTTCATGTTTCAGAAGAAACAGTATATTTATAGTGAGACATTAGGCGTGTGTCAGGTTGAGAATATCGTACAACTGGCAACCGCTAACAGGAAGAATGTTCCGTATTATGTTTTGCGCTCGGTATCGGATAGGGACAAAGTATCGTATATCCCGGTTGAGAACCATCAGGTGATACTCCGTGAGCTTTTTACATTAGAAGAAGCAAAGGAACTGGCTATGCAACCGCAGACCGCCGAGAACGAACTGCTGATGGAAGCAGTGAACTTTGTTTTAAAAAATGCGACGAACCAATAGGTTAGGAGGAGAAGATGGCACAGCAGGCAATTCAAAAATTTGTATTAGGCAACAAAGAATTAGAAGGAAAAACAGCAGAATTTCAATATGACCGTGGGTGGTACAGTATTGCGGATATTATGGGCGAAGAACGAAAAGTAATCTATAAATCCAAGAATGCTCAGGAAGCATATAGCAAATGGAATGTGTACATAGGGCGTAAGAAAGAACGCATACCGTCAGATGAACCAAGAAAAGAACGTGTGTTGCATGAAACGCGGAAGCGATAACCGTGCATATTTGCAAACAGAAAGATTTATATTATAATGTATCAAGATATAAGAAAGGAATGGGGATTATGCTAAAGATTGGAATGTTGACAAGCGGGGGAGATTGTCAGGCACTCAACGCAGCGATGAGAGGTGTTGTAAAGGGTTTGGCATCCAATGTAAAGGATTTAGAAGTATATGGTTTTGAGAACGGATACAAGGGTTTGATTTATGGGAACTATCGTCTTTTGACGTCTTCTGATTTTTCCGGCATTCTGACAAAGGGTGGCACTATTTTAGGTTCATCCCGTCAACCGTTTAAGTTGATGCGTGTACCGGATGAGAATGGCTTAGATAAAGTAGAAGCGATGAAAGAGACTTATCATAAGCTTAATTTGAACTGCCTGGTTATTTTGGGTGGGAACGGAACACAAAAGACCGCCAATCTGCTTCGCGAAGAAGGCTTGAATGTGATTCATCTTCCGAAGACAATTGATAATGATATTTACGGAACGGATGTCACCTTTGGTTTCCAAAGTGCAATTAACATCGCAACCGATGCTATTGACTGCATTCATACAACGGCAGCATCACATAACCGCGTATTTATTGTAGAAGTTATGGGACACAAAGTAGGCTGGCTTACTTTGTATGCAGGAATTGCCGGTGGAGCGGATATTATTTTGCTCCCTGAGATACCATATGATATTGATAAAGTGGTTGATGCCATTCAAAAGCGTAGTGAGCAGGGCAAAGGATTTACGATTCTTGCGGTTGCAGAAGGTGCAATTTCGAAAGAAGATGCAAAACTTTCCAAAAAAGAGTACAAAGCAAAAGTTGCAAATCGTAAATATCCGTCTGTCTCTTATGAGATAGCAGAACAGATTAAAGAAGCTTGTGGAACTGAAGTGCGAGTAACTGTTCCGGGACACACGCAAAGAGGTGGGAGCCCTTGTCCGTATGACCGTGTACTTTGTACCAGACTTGGTTCTGCAGCTGCAAAAGCAATTATGGATGAAGAATATGGCTGTATGATAGCTATGATTAATGATAAAACCAAACGGGTTCCGCTTGAGGAAGTTGCAGGAAAACTTAAAGCAGTAGATCCCAATGGTCAAATGGTAAAAGAAGCAAAGAGAATAGGACTTAGCTTCGGAGATTAATGTTGGAAAGTTGGTGAAAGTGTGTCTTATACGGCGTTATACCGAAAGTTCCGCCCGCAGGAATTTGACGATGTAAAAGGGCAGGAACACATAGTTACAACTTTACAGAATCAGATTAAAGCCGATCGTATTGGACATGCCTATCTGTTTTGTGGAACACGCGGAACCGGTAAAACGACCGTTGCCAAAATTTTTGCAAAAGCGGTAAACTGTGAAAATCCGAAAGATGGAAGTCCTTGTGGTAATTGTCCAACATGTCAGGGGATTGCTACGGGGGCTTCCATGAATGTGATCGAGATTGATGCGGCATCCAACAATGGGGTTGACAATATTCGCCAGATTCGTGAGGAAGTAGAATATCGTCCGACCGAAGGCAAATACAAGGTTTACATCATTGACGAGGTGCATATGCTGTCTAAGGGTGCGTATAATGCGCTTCTTAAGACATTGGAAGAACCGCCGTCGTATGTTATTTTTATTTTAGCAACGACAGAGGTGCATAAGATTCCAATCACAATTTTGTCTCGCTGTCAGCGATATGACTTTCATCGTATATCGATTGATACTATTTCGGCAAGATTGACAGAGTTGATGCACGCGGAAAATGTGGATGTGGAAGAGCGTGCCATTCGCTATGTAGCAAAAGCCGGAGATGGCTCTATGCGTGATGCCCTTAGTCTTTTGGATCAATGTATCGCATTTCATTTAGGCCAAACACTTACATATGAGAACGTATTAGAAGTACTGGGAGCAGTTGATACAGAAGTGTTTTCGAAGCTTCTTCGCCAAATCATCGATAAAAATATCACCGGTGCGATGACGACACTGGAAGAGCTGGTAGATAAAGGAAGAGAATTAGGGCAAATGGTCAATGATTTCACATGGTATTTGCGAAACCTTCTTTTGCTACAAAGCTCGGATGAGATGGAGGATGTTTTGGATATCTCAAGCGATAACCTGGTAGCCCTCAAAGAGGAGACGAAGCTGATTGAAAGTGCTGTTCTTATGCGCTATATTCGCATTTTCTCAGAACTGGGCAATCAAATCCGATTCGCAACGCAGAAACGTATTTTGCTGGAAATTGCAATCATCAAATTATGCCGTCCGCAGATGGAGAAAGATTATGCTTCTCTTCTCGACCGAATTGAAAGCCTGGAGAAGAAAATGGAAGACGGCGTTTTCGTGCAATCGAATATTACGCCCGCATCAAATGGAGTGAGTCCAATTGAACCAATGAAGAAGGTAGAACTTCCAAAAGCCATTCCGGAAGATATTTCGGATGTTGTTAAGAATTGGAAGTCTATCATTTCAGAAATTGGTGGAATTACAAAAACATATCTTACAAAAGCTATCCCATCATTAGGAACTCAAGGGGAATTATTGCTGGTATTTGATGACAAGAACGCGTATACTTATCTTTATGAAAATAAAGCAGACGGTATGTCAACCTTACAGGCGATGATCGAAGCGCGTATAGGCAAGCGCATCGATGTCACGCTAAAAATAAATGAATCCGGACATCAGGCAAAAGACGTTTTCCCGGATTTGCGACAGTTGATACAATTTGATATCGAAGAAGAAGATTTTTAAATAATTAGGAGGAATATAAAATGGCAAAAAGAGGTGGATTTCCGGGAGGAATGCCGGGAAACATGGGCAATATCATGAAGCAGGCGCAGAAAATGCAAAAGCAGATGGAAGAGGCTCAGAAAGCATTAGAAGAGCAGGAGGTAACTGCAAAGGCTGGTGGTGGAGCGGTAGAAGTAACCGTATCCGGCAAGCGTGAAGTAATTAAAGTAAAACTTGCAGAAGAAGTAGTAGATCCGGATGATATTGAGATGCTAGAAGATTTGATTATGGCAGCAACCAATGAAGCTTTGCGTCAGATTGATGAGGCATCTCAGCAATCTATGGCAAAAATCACCGGAGGATTGGGCACCGGCCTTCCATTCTAGTAGATAGAGGAATACATGGATTATTATAGCAGTGAAATATCAAAATTAATTGAAGAACTTTCTGCACTTCCGGGTATTGGCGCAAAATCTGCCCAGCGTTTGGCTTTTCATATTTTAAATATGCCAACCGAGCAAGTGGAGTCGCTCTCCGGTGCAATTCTCTCGGCAAAGCAGAATGTGCGGTATTGTAAGAACTGTTTTACACTAACCGATGAAGATATTTGTCCAATTTGCAAAGATGCATCTAGGGATACAAAGACCATAATGGTAGTGGAGAACACAAGAGACTTGGTAGCATATGAGAAAACGGGCAAATTTCAAGGTGTTTATCATGTATTACATGGCGCGATTTCGCCGATGCTTGGCATCGGACCAAATGACATCAAACTCAAAGAACTCATACAGCGTCTTGAGGGAGATGTAGATGAAGTAATTGTTGCAACGAATTCGAGTCTCGAAGGAGAGACGACAGCAATGTATATCAGCAAACTTATCAAACCAACCGGAATCAAAGTTACCCGAATTGCAAGTGGAGTCCCGGTTGGAGGAGACTTAGAGTATATTGATGAAGTGACACTGTTGCGTGCCTTAGAAGGAAGAACGGAATTATAAAATGACAGAAGAATCTCGTGATGTGCGAGATTCTTTTTCGTTTTCGTCATAATACTTCAAAATCCTTGCACATGTTATGTTAGCATGTACGAAAAAAAGGAGTAAACATTATGATAGAAATTGTATTAAAGAATATTCGCCAGATAGGTACACCGACAGGAGACGACAAAATATACATGGAGGATTCGGTATATAAACGACTTCATCAGGATGAGTTGGCAGAAAAAAGAGTATTTGTTTTTATGGGACATACGGAATGCATTGACCGAAACTATATCACGTTTGTAGAAGCCGCTATTCCTGTAAGGGAACTTCATTTTTCAGAGAATCTTCCTTTGTGGAGCAGTCATGCATGGAATGATGTATTTCGAGAAATCAAACGCGCGTATGAAGATTCCATAATTGTTGGTTGGGCGCTGGACATAAAAGGATTGTCTCCAAAAATCACATCAGAACTTGAAGCAATTCACTGCGAACATTTTGGTGGAGCCCATCAACTTTTGTTTCTTATGGATTCTTTAGAGGAGGAAGAATACTTTTATTTAAATAAGAATAATCACTTAAGACAGAAAGACGGATTTTACATATATTATGACTCGAGCAAAAAAGAAACAGCAAAAAAACAGGATTTACCGGAAATATATTTAGAGCTCCCGAGAATGAAACGACTTCCGCCGGTAATAGAGACTGTGGAAGAAGAAAAAGTTTTACCGATGCGTGCGCGTTACCGGGATGAGGTGAACCAAAAGAAAAGTAGTTCTTTTGCGATGGTGGCAGTAATTGCTTTGCTGCTGGGGATTATTGGGACGGCAGCATATCAGGAACGGTGGCAGTTGTCTGATTTCGGAGGTTTCATAGAGACGATGGGACGCCGGAGCGGAATCATATCTACGGAAGAAGAGATAAGTACGGAGCCGCAACAGGAGATGATTCCAATTGAACAGATTCCGGGAGGGGAGGTCATGAATCCGTAATTTGTATTGCTTAGGCAAAAGAGGAAATGATATAATAAATGATATCACGACAGAAGGGATGAACATCTATGGCAAAATCAAATAGAGCAGGTTTTAAAAGCATACAAACCGATTTTGAAGAATTAGATGCGAAAATACAAGCACACCGTAAGAAAATATTTTGGCGTGTAGTAAAAATTGTTGCAGTAGTCGCAGTGTTAATTGCAATATATCGTCTTTGGTCTGCATTACGTACATATTCTTCTTATGATGTAAGAAACAGTGTTGAGCGAATCGATAGCAAAGCTTCTCAATTTGCAGTTTTTCAAAATAACATTTTAAAATACAGTAATGACGGCATTGTTTACATGGATGGGGAAAACGAGGCAATTTGGAATCAATCTTTTGAAATGGCAACGCCCCAGTTGGCGATGTGTGAAGATTACTTGACGGTATATGACAAAGGTGGAACGAATCTTTATATCATGACAGCAGAAGGTATGGTAAAGCAACTGGAAATGACTAAGCCAATTCAAACCGCCTGTATTGCTAGACAAGGAACAGTGGCGGTACTTATGAAAGAGGGAGAAACAGCATATGTGCGCTTGTTTGATAAAGATGGTGAGGTTTTGGCAAATGGTGAGTATTTTAGAGAACAAGGCGGATTTCCGGTAGATATAGCATTTTCTTATGATGCAAAAAAGCTGGCATTAAATATGATTGATATCAACGGCGGGAACATTAAGTCAACCATTACGTTTTATAACTTTGGTTCGGTTGGTCAGAATGAAATTGATAATAATGTAGGCTTATATTCCTATTCTGATATGTTAATTCCGGAAATCGAATATGTTTCTGATGATAGAATGGTCGCACTGGGCGATAATGAACTTATTATATTTGAAGGAAGTCAGAAACCGGAAGTTGCAGAAGAGATTCTTATTGAAAAAGAAATGGAAACAGTCTTTTATAATGAGAAGTATATTGGAGTAGTATGGAATAATCACGATGAAGAAGCATCACATCACATTAGAGTCTATGGAATGAATGGCTCTGTGATAATGGAAAATGATACATCGATGGCATATGATAGCATAGAGTTTTTGGCTAATAATGAAATTTGTGTCACAAATGACTATGAGTGCGAATTGTATACGGTTCATAGTATTAAGAAGTTTGCATATACATTTGATACAGAAATTTATAAGGTATTATCGCAAGGGAAAGGTGCAAATTATATTTTTATCCGCGATGGAGTAACAGAAGAGGTGCGTTTGCAATGAATTGGCTACTAATAGTTGTTGTTTTGCTAATAATCGGACATATGGTCTGGGGATACAGCAAGGGATTTCTGCGTGTTGGGTATTCCTTCGTGGAGTGGATTTTGATTCTGGTATTTGTCACATGGGCAACACCATATGTCGCCGACTATATTATGGATAATTCACAAATCGCATCAGTGATAGAGGCCGGTTGTGTGGAAGGGTTAAAGGAGCATGTAACATTAGAAAAATTACAGAGTGAAAATCCGGCGACGGGAGTAAATGAAGAATTAAGAGAGCTCGGGATTACTTTGCCGGAGTTCGTGACAAAACAACTGCTTGGAACCGGCGAGTATGCAAATGAGTTTCTTTCAGAAAGCGGCATATACGAAGAACTTGCAAGTAAAATAGCGTATCTTGCTGTGCGAGGAATTTCTTTTCTGGTTGTGTTTTTGGTAGCATATCTTATTTGTCGAGTGGCAGGACTTCTTCTAAATATTGTAGACAAAATACCGGTTGTTAGTGGAGTGAATCGCACATTTGGAATCATTGCCGGTTTTATAAAAGGTGCTCTTGTAACTTGGGTGTTATTTGCAATTATTGCAATTTGCGCCGGAACAGAAGCGGGAATGTTTCTTGTTTCCTATATATATGACCAACCGCTTTTGCAGTGGATTTACGAGAATAATTTAG
Source organism: Lachnospiraceae bacterium (assembly GCA_045531055.1). GTDB lineage: Bacteria > Bacillota > Clostridia > Lachnospirales > Lachnospiraceae > Roseburia. Next base: position 26,591 of record JAZSDG010000027.1, read on the forward strand.
TACTCACAATTCTGATATATTTTTTTTTATAAGGAACTATTGTTCCATAGGGAGGATTCATCTACTTCGCAAACAAAGAATTGGGGTTGTAAATTATAAAAATCCCATATCTTGTGGTACAGAAAATATATTTAAAAAAATTAAAAAATTGTGTTGACAAGTAAAAAAACGCATGATATTATAATCAAGCTGACTGCGAAACATAGCAAGAAAGCAGTCACGAACCTTGATAACTGAACAGTGAAAAACCTTGAAAGATTCAATGAGAATAATTCAAGTTAGATTAACAAAGATTAATCTAGCGAACGCATCGATAGAAATCGATGCCCTTTAAACAGTAAATTCAGATTGATCTGAAT
>JAZSDG010000019.1:0-23868 GCA_045531055.1 Lachnospiraceae bacterium
TCAAATGTTGTTGCATAGTCTCTGAGTGTGTATACCCATGAACCTACTGTTGTGATTTCCTTTGCACAAATATCAAAGTGGGGGTTAATCTGAGCGTCGCCGCCGTTGATGAAAAAGCCGAGTTCGCAAAGACCGCCGCCGTTACGGATGAACTTGTAGATGTTTGCATGAGCGACAGGAGAACCTGTGCACTGGAATGCAAAGTCTGCCAAGTAGCCGCCAAATGCATCCTTTACTGCTCCGGCTAATGCTTCAATACCTTTGTGATCTTTGAAGTTAACCGATTTGGTTGCACCCATCTCTTTTGCAAAGTCAAGTCTCTTTTGTTCTCCGTCTACTGCTACGATATTTTCAATACCCATTGTACGAAGAATTGCGATACAGATAAGACCGATAGGTCCACATCCTTGAACTACTACTCTACTGTTGAATCTTAAGATTCCTGTTGTTTTTGCTCTTTCCACTGCGTGAATTAACACTGCACATGGTTCAATCAAAATACGAGAATCCAAGTCAAGGTCACTTACATTGAATACAGATGAGCCACCGCGGATTACAATATAATCTGCAAACCATCCGTTTAAGTGTACATCGTCATCCGGTAATAATCCGTATACGTCTGCACCACCTACGTTTTGTTTGTTCAAGTCAAACATGGTAATTGCAGGATCATCTTTAAAAATCATACAGGTTACGATTTTGTCGCCAAGTGAAACTGCTTTTCCAGCGCTGTCCTTGGTAACATTTTTACCCATTTTTACGATTTCTCCGGTTCCTTCATGTCCTAAAGCTACCGGAATGAGACCAAATGGATCTCTCTTATATTCGTGAGCATCTGTTCCGCAGATTCCGCATCCTTCTACTTTTACAAGGATATCGTCATCTCCAACTTCCGGCATCGGATACTCTTTGATTTCGATTTTTTCCAAATCAATCAGCATCGCTACGTGTGCTGTCTTTGGAATTTCTTTACTTCCGGTAGAAGATGTAGAAACAGGTGCACCGGATAGGTTATTTAAAACCTGTTTTACGATTGCTTCTACTTGAGATGCATTCATTTCCATTTGTTTTCCTCCTATCTAATACATAAGCTGTCCGACATTGTACAACGTCTACGTTTGGTAAATGTAGATGCACTGGTAAGTCCTTCTCCGGTACGGCTTGCAATGGTAAAGGTTGGGAATCCTTCTCCTCCAAAACCAAGTGCTGCGTAAGACGGACCATTCTTTACTAAGATTGCAGTATCCAACGCACGTGCATATGCTGTAATGCGGTCTACGTTCTTAGAGTGAATATGTGCAGAATGGCGATTGCCATGCTCTAACCAAACAGCTTTTTCTACTGCATCCGCAAAATCGGTTGCTCTTACGATTCCAAGGATTGGCATCATCAATTCTTCGCTGATTAACGGATGTTCCTTCGGTCCTTCGAAGATAATACAACGAATGTTATCCGGAACGCTGATTCCTACCATCTGTAAAAGAACTTTTGCAGAACGACCTACACAATTACGATTCAGTCTTCCTTTTTCATCCATAACAGTAGAAATCAATTTATCCTGAACTTCTTTGGAAGCTAAGTAGCATCCCTGTTCTTCTACCATGTATTTCATGAGTTCATCACAAATAGAATCTACTGCAACTACTTCTTTTTCTGCAATACACGGAAGGTTGTTATCAAAGGTACATCCATTGATGATATCCTCTGCCGCTTTACGGATGTCTGCAGTCTCATCAACAAGTGCCGGAGGATTTCCTGCGCCTGCTCCGATTCCTCTTTTTCCGCTGGAAAGTACTGCTGTTACTACACCCGGTCCACCGGTTGCTACCAAAAGCGGAATGTCTTTGTGTTTCATCATTACTGCACTACTATCTAAGGTTGGTTTTTCTACCGTACATGCAATATTGTCCGGTCCACCAGCTTCTAACGAAGCCTCGTTCAACAGATTTACTGCATAGATAGAAGTACGGATTGCCTGTGGATGCGGATTAAATACTACGGTATTTCCACCAGCAAGCATTCCCATGGTATTACAAAGCACTGTTTCACTTGGGTTGGTACAAGGAGTAATTGCACCAATGACACCGAATGGTCCCATTTCTACTAAAGTAAGACCTCTATCACCGGACCATGCGGTTGTGGTGATATCCTCGGTTCCCGGAGTTTTCTCTGCAACAAGAAGATGTTTTAAAATCTTATCGCCGACATTACCCATTCCGGTTTCTTCTACACCCATGCGAGCGAATGTCTCTGCATTTTCTTTAATTTTTGTACGAATGTTGGAAATGATTTTTTCACGTTGATCCATAGACATCATACGTACAACTTTTTGTGCTTCTTTTGCTTTTTCAATCGCTGTATTCATATCGGCGTAGACACCATGCATGCCGGACACTCCGCTATTTAACTGCATTTTTGCCATAACTTCACCGACGATACTTTTGATTTGGCTTTCTGTTATTTCCAAGCGATCACTTCCTTTACTATATTTTTTCCGTAAGCACCAAGCAATGTATCCTGCTCTGCTGTTCCGCCGCTGACTCCGACTGCGCCAATCATGACACCATCTACCATCAATGGCTCACCGCCTCCAAAGATAACAATTTTCCCTTCGTTCGTGTGTTGTATTCCGTATAGGGAACCACCAGGTGCTGCCAGTTTTGCCAATTCTGCAGTTGACATCTGAAATGCAACCGCAGTGTAGGTTTTGTTTAATGCTATATCAAAGCTTCCGATATAGGCGTTGTCCATGCAGTGAATCGCAACCGGTCTTCCGGAAGCATCCGATACTGCAACAACAGCATTTACACCCATCCGAGCAGCTTCTTCCTCTACCTTTTCAATCAAAGCTGTTGCCAGCTTTAAATTCATCATGGATGATGCTTTCATCTTGTGTACGACATTTCGTACCATCGACTCTAAATTCTGCTCCATAAGCTTATTTCATCTCAGAAATTACTTTCTTAACGATGTCAGCAATCATGTTTTCATCTACAGAACCACTTCCGCAATCACATCCGAAGTTGTACTGATATCCAGGCATGTTAGAGTAATCAGCTCCACCGCAGTTTCCGCCACAGTTATGGCAGTTGTCTTTGCCTTTGTTTAAGCAGATGTTTGCCGGATGTTTTCCAGGCATACCGAACTGACGGCGAATCTCGTAAAGTTTTTTGATGTTTTCTTTGTCGAATTCCTTTGGTCCGCCAAGCATTTTTGATTTGTATAATAACTCAGCATAGAACTCAACGCTTTCCATTTTGTGGTAAGCAGCCATCAAATCAGTACTCCATGTTAATGCTCCGTGGCTCTCTAAAAGAACTGCATCAAAGTATGGAAGATATTTTTCAAGGTTGTCCGGAATTTCCATGGTAGAAGGTGTACCATACTCAGCAATCGGTACACATCCTAAAGAAATAACTGCTTCCGGCATAATTGGCTGTGTAAGTGGAATTCCTGCAATTGCAAATGAAGTTGCAAATGTTGGATGTGCATGTACTACAGATCCTACGTCCGGACGTTTCTGATACACACGCATATGCATTTTAATTTCAGAAGATGGTTTGAATCCTTTGTTTGCCTGAATTACGTTACCATTCTCATCTACCTTACAAATATATTCCGGTGTCATAAATCCTTTTGACACACCGGTAGGTGTACATAAAAACTCATGATCGTTCAGTTTTACAGAGATGTTACCATCATTTGCTGCAACCATGTTACGGTTGTAAATTCTCTTTCCGACTTCACAAATCTGTTTTTTGATTTCCATTTCGTTCATCATAGAACTAAATCCTCCTTGTGATATAGAATAATATTTTTTTAATTGCCGATGAAAAACCGGTAATTATAGCTCACTTATTTTGGTTTTTTCGCTGTCCTGTGAAAGATACTGAAGTATTTCTTCCACACCGACATATTCTTTGGAATTGACATGAAAAATTTTCTTGCACCCTGCATTTTTTAGCCATCTGTCTGCTAATGGAATGTTGGCGTCCGGCAGGTCAATCTTTGTCACAATTCCAACAACTTCTCTGTTAGCCTGGCAGGCTACATTTGGCGGAAAAAGGCAAAACGGTTCGTTTGCCGCAATCAAAAGCCCTACAACATCAGCCTCATACGTGTACAACGCTAATGCCTTTCCAAGCTTTCTGCTTTGTGCATATTCGCCCGGGGTATCAATGACCAACTCGCCATATTTAACATACTGCGTCTTGTCGTAGTGAATCTTTTCTCCTCGAAGCGCTTGTGTAAGCGTTGTTTTTCCGGCCTCGCTCCTGCCCATAAGAACCATGCGTTTCATGTCTTGGTAATTTCACAGACAGAATAACCTAATTTTTCTTGTACATAGGTAAGCAATGCTTCCATGCCCGCCTGTACTTCACTGACCGTTCCGGTAAAAATCAAAGCTCCACTAAAACGATCTACAAATCCAAGTGTGATTCCACTGGACTTCATGGCAACATCTGCCATGATAATGGCTGTTTCTGAAGGACTTACCGTAGTAATACCGATTGCTGATTTCTCATAATCCAATCGTGGGTCAAGTCCCAACTTCTCATAAAGAATTTTTTCCGGACTTGCAATAATATGTGCAAGTGTCACCTGACGCCCCGGAACAATTTCCTGTATGATTCTCATTTTATCCTGAATTGATATGGAATCCGTCATATGTTCTCCTTTCTATCCACCAATCTGACATGTTAAATCTGATACATTCTCAACCAGTTTTTTTAACATGTTCATATACTCTTTTTCCGGCGGAAGAATTTCCTGAAGAGAATACTCTCTCCCCAAGCCTTTATATTTATCCTGTCCCAATCGATGGTAAGGCAAAAGGTGTATTTTATTTACACCCGGCAGTTTGTCTGCAAATTGTGCAATTGCAGCAATCTCTTCAGGTGTATCATTAAATGTAGGAACAACCGGCACGCGAATTACAAGGTTTGTCTGCCCCAAGGCTGCAACTTTTCGCGCATTTTCCAACATTAATTCATTGCTTTTTCCGGTGAACGCTTTATGTTTCTCCGGATTCGTATGTTTGATATCCATTAAATAGGTATCCAAATAAGGCAATATACTTTCAATGACTTCATATGGTGCACATCCCATACTCTCCATTGCCGTATTGATTCCTCGGGACTTTGCTGTTGCCAAAAGCGCTTTAGCAAAAGCCGGCTGGCACAGGCTCTCTCCACCTGAAAGTGTAAGCCCTCCGCCGCTTCTTGCATAGTACGGTCGGTCTTTTTCGACCGTCTCCATAACCTCTTCCACCGTCACATCCCGCCCCATGATTTTAGGTTTTCCACCCACCATCATGGTTTCAATCTCATAATTTTGTGATTCCGGATTACAACACCAGCGGCAACGCAATACGCAACCTTTTAAAAATACGATGGTACGAATGCCCGGGCCATCATGAATAGAGTATCTTTGGATATCAAATATTCGCCCTTTTATTTGTAACAAATCCTGCATCTGTATCATCCTTTCTAAGCTTTAGAATCCTTGCTCAGTTCTTCGGATGATATCATCCTGCAGACTCTTAGACAGCGTTGTAAATAATGCACTATATCCTGCAACTCGCACCACAAGATGCTTGTACTTATCCGGATTTTTTTGTGCATCCAACAGAGTTTCTCTGGAAACAACATTAAACTGCATATGACTTCCCTTGCGGTCAAAATAGGTACGAATCAGATTCACAAATTTATCTAATGACTCATCCCCTTCTAATGCAGATGGATGGAACTTCTGATTAAACAACGTTCCATTGGATGCAATTCCATGATCTAATATCGATACGGAGTTGGCTGCTGCCGTTGGTCCTAAAACATCTTTTCCGGCGGTTGGTGACACTCCGTCTGCAACCGGCGTTGCCGCCAATCTGCCGTCCGGTGTTGCGCCTGTTTGTGCTCCTAACGGAACATTTGCAGATACCGGATACAAACCAGCTTGGAATACACCACCTCTCGGGTTCTGATATTCCAATAATGGTCTGGTATATGTATAAGCTGCTTTTTTTGCCATTGCATCTACTTCTTCGTAGTCATTGCCAAACTTCGGCACCTCATCAATCATCTCAAGAAGTTTCTCAAATTGTCTCTTATCTTCTGCCGTAACAGAGGCCTTTAAAATTTCCTGCGTTGCAACTGCAACAGTTGCCGAATCTGCTTTCACGCCTTTTTGTGCAAATTCTCTTGCTACTTTTCCGGCAAGTTGCGCTACCATAAGCGAATTTACTTCTTGTCCGAAATTAAACATCAACGCTTTTTTAAATTCTGCCATAGAAACTTTTTTCTCTTCGAAAACAAGCTTCTTAAGCACATATAAAGAATCTGCAACATTCGCAATTCCAAATCCCTGCGGACCGGTAAAGTTATATATACATCCACCTTGCTCACAAGTCTTTCCTCGTTTGATGCAATCATCTACCATACTTGCCAAATACGCAAGCGGCGCGCGTTCTGCATGCGCCTGATCAATCGCATTATCTGCATTAACGAGCAAAGCAAGAAAATAATTCATCTGCGTCTGATAAGCTTCAAAAAACTCATCAAAGGTCTGCATCTGTTCTACCGGCTTTGTCTTTGGCCCAATCTGCTCGCCGCAGTCCATACCCTCGGAGAATACAAGCTCAAGCGGACGACACATATTAAAGAACGCTGCATCATGCCAACCCCAAGTCTTACCGGCCTTCTGCGGCTCTACGCATCCGATAATGTTATACGTTCTGGCATCTTCTAGAGAAACTCCTCTGCTCATGAGCGAAGGAATAATCACCTCATCATTGTAATATGCCGGCAAGCCAATACCGGTTCTTGTCAGTTCTGCCGCACGAATCAGCAACTCGTGTGGTGTACCGTTCCATACACGTACAGAAAGTGAAGGTTGTGGAAGAAATACATGGAAAGATGCTTCAATACACATAAATGACAAATCGTTGGTCACATCTTCTCCTGCCTCGTTCTGGCCTCCAACAATCAGGTTCTGGAACAAGCTATATCCCGCAAATCCTTTTGCACTATCTGCATCACGACATTTATTTAAATCATTTAACTTCACCCAGATACAATCAATCAATTCCTGTGCCTGTTCTCTTGTAATGGTTCCGTTATCAATATCCTTCTTATAATAAGGATACATATATTGGTCAAATCTTCCCGGCGAAATAGAATGACCGGAAGATTCCATCTGAAGCAACTGTTGCACAAACCACATACTCTGGCACGCCTCATGGAATGTCTGCGCCCCCTTCGCCGGAACGTTACGGCAGTTGCTTGCAATCTTCTCCAGCTCTTGCTTGCGCTGTACATCGTGACATTCAGCCGCCATCTTCGTTGCAAGTTCGGCGTAACGATTCGCATATCGAATAACCGCCTGACATCCAATTAACATAGACTGTAGCAAACGGCTTTTTGTCGCATAATCCGCATCCCCCGGATTACATGTCGCAAGTTCTTTACGAACCTCTTCCATAATACCTTCGTACCCGATAGCAAGTACCTTCTCATACTGAACAGTAACATGTCCTACACCATTATAAAAATAATTACCCGGCGTAAAGATATTATGTTCCATCGCCTTCAACGTCTCCGGCGCCATATAAGAAGTTGCCAACTCACTGGTTGTCTTCCCTTTCCAGTAAGCATTGGCAGCTTTTAACTCCTGCTTTGTTTTGTCAGAAATATAAAACGGATCCGCTTCCCTTGTCTCAACTGTCTCAAACTCTGCTTCCAGCCATTCAAACGAAAACTCCGGAAAGGTCTGACATCCTCTTGGAGCAATTGTAGAGCTACCAACAATCAGCTCCCCATCACGAATTATGATTGGAATATTTTCAAGTATGTGAGCAAAGGATTTCGCCTTGCGCATAACCATCGGCTCATGTTCCGTCTGTCGAAAAGACTCTGTCAAAAGGACCGCTCTTGCAGACTCAATTTCCGGCATCTTCGCGTATAAATCCTCTACTAATTTGGTAATACGTTCCGTCTTCGAAATTCTTGAAGTATTATATCTCGCCATTACAACACCTCTATTCTTAATTTATGATTCATTTTCTGTTGATTTTTGAATACTTATAAACAAAAAACAACAGAATCCCACATTTCCATTTTCATTATAGTGTGGTTTCTGTTGTTTGTCAATTGTCTTATATGTTGTTTTGTGTTGTTTTTATTGGAAAAATGTGCAAAAAACCACAATTCATTCCAATACTATGCTTCTCTCATACTTTCCTGTAAATATTGCAGCGCCGTTTCATATGTAATATCAAGATTCTTTTGCAATTTTTCAATTGTCTCCTCTTTTGATACACCAAGTTCACGACAAATTTCTATTATACCGAATGCCCCTCTGCTCAAACCCTCTGCACGTCCTTCGGCAAGCCCTTCCGCAAGTCCTTCTACGCGTCCTTCCTCACGTCCTTCTGCTTTAATCATTCTCTCCCGTTCCCACGTATGCATATAATTAATCCCAACCTTTCTGTCACGCTTAATCTCATCCATCAAACGATGAATATTTTCCAGATTTTCATTGGTCACATTATTTTTTGTACTATTCTCTAAGAATTGTAACATATCTTTTAGGGCCTGACTAGGAACATTTTGCGTTCCACGTGTATATAGATAAATCGTCGTCGCTCCATCATCATACGGCATATTAGGTTCTTCCACACATTTTCGTTTGATAGTATAGACCATGCGGTCTAAACCAAACGGATCATAGTTCAGTATCATAATCAACGTAGTATTTCTCAAGGAAACGTAGTCTGCACCGGAGTCCAATAACTTGCTGTCAAGTAACGCATGATAAAAACGCGATTCGCGTCATAGAAAGTGCTTGAAGGAGATTATTCCGCAAAAAACGAGCAGGAAAATTCCTGCTCGTTACAGTTTACATATTAATACCAGCCACCGGTCCAGCTATTTCCCCAGCTGTTTCCCCAGCCGTTATTCCAGTTATTGTTACCCCAGTTGTTGTTCCAGTTATTATTCCAATTGTTGTTGTTCCAGTTGTTATTCCAGTCATTGTTACCCCAGTTGTTGTTCCAATCATTATTGGTTCCATCGTCTGTGATTCCGTCATCCGTGGTTCCATCATCGGCCGTTCCGTCGTCGGTATCTCCACCCCAACTGTTATCCCACCAGTTGTTGTTCCAACTGTTATTCCACCAATTGTTATTCCAATTATTGTTCCAATTGTTGTCCCAACCGTTGTTCCAATCATTGTTGGTTCCATCATCAGTCGCTCCGTCGTCGGTGGTTCCATCATCCGTGGTTCCATCATCTGTGGTTCCGTCGTCGGTGGTTCCATCATCGGTGGTTCCGTCGTCAGCAGATGTAGCATCTTTAGAAATTCCTGCCAACCAATCTAATAAAGTTCCATTCGCCGGATCGTATAAAGTTCCATCATCATATGTAAGATTCCAAGTTACCGGAACCCATGAATGGTGCTGAGATTCAGCGGTTGTTCCATCCGGATTTTTAACGGTATCCAACGCCGTAAGTCTCACATCCGCATTTGATACTTTTGCTAAATTGTCATATACCTTCTGTACATTTGTATCGAAAGAAACAAGCGGATCCTGTTTTCCGGAAATCATCCAGATTGGAAGGTCCTTTACTGTCTCAAGTTCTGCTGCTGTTGGTGCATATGCAGGGCAAATCGGCACTGCTGCAGCATAGAAATCAGGGCGATCCAAAACTGCCTTCCAGGTCATATGTCCACCTGCAGAATATCCACCAATGTAAATCTTATTGGTATTAACCTGATTTTCTGCAATCACTTCATCCACTACATTATTCAATACGCCGGTATAGTCTGCACCCATCCAGCCCATTCCATACCATCCGTTTGGTTCCGGATTCTGTGGTACTACAATATAGCAACCACCTTCCGGGAAATAGGACTGATATGCCTCTGTTGCAAAATTCTTAATGTCACATCCGTCCAAAGCAGTGTAATCACCGCTTCCACCATTTCCAAGTCCATGCAACCAGATAAGTACCGGATACTCTGTTGTATCGTTTTCATCTTTCACCGGAGAATACAAATAGTATTTTAATCCGGCTGTACTTTCATCTGCTTCACCAACCTTTATTTCAAACATCTCATTTGAAATTCCGGTAGTATCACCAGATACCAAATCATTTGCTGCGTATACTTCTACGGCTACTAAAACCATGCATACACAAACCATCATTGCCACGAATGATGCTAGCACTTTTGTTACCTTTTTCATTTTTTCCTCCCATTTTTTGTTAAATTTAACGATTTACTTTTTCAATATATATGAATATTGTAAATTTTTCAAGAAAAATGTTGTTTGTATTTATTACTTTTATTTATATATATAATAACTATTTGATATAAAAACAGAATGTGCAGAGCGTTCTTTTCATTCATAGAAAATATATCACTGTTTGGCTTTATAACAACAAAGATCCCCATGAATAGAAAACGCACCGCCTACTACGGCGGTGCATTTTTACTGAATTCCTAAATTCTTATTCCTGACAATACAATTCACTGTCGTTCTTATAGTTTAATACATCTTCGTTCAAGGTAACTCCAAAATCTTTCCCTATCATACGAAGTTCTTCATCGGTAATCACTTGGCGTGGTTGCCCACCTTTTGCTGCAGCCAATGCAATCGATGCAATCTGTGCTGCCTTCTCGATGGTATGCATCAACCCAAACGCGGTGTCGAAGTCCGGTCCGGATACAAACAAGCCGTGGAATGACCAAATTGCAGCTTCATATTTCTCCATAAGTACACAGGTTGCTTTTGCAATCTCCGGTCCTCCCGGAACCATCCAAGGCACAACACCAACTCCGCCCGGGAATACAACACAACACTCTGTTGCGCTCTTCCAAAGCATTCGGGTAAATACTTCTGCTTTAAGCGGAAGCACATAAGTAAGTGCAATAATATATGGCGTATGCGCATGATAAATTACGCGATTCGCACCACCTGTTACTCTTTTACGAACAGAATGATTCATAAAGTGTGTTGGGAACTCGCTGGTCGGTTTGCCGCCATTTTCCAATCCCCATACGATACGATAGCTATCTCCGGCATCGTTAATCTCAACGATACACATACTATTCTGCGGCTCAAGACCTACATTCTGCAAGAACTTTCCGCTTCCGGTAGAAATGAAAAACTCATTCTTCAAATTGTCTGCCTGCACTCCGAGCGAAACCCATTCTCCCGGTTCTGCCTTGAAATAAGGTCTGCATTCTGCAACCTCTTCTTCCTTCATACGGTAAGTAAGATTCCCACCGTTTCTCTCATGCCAGCCCTGACGAACGCCATCGTGACACATTCTAATGTAATCATCCATTACTTTAACGCCGAAAATATTATTCATTCTTTTTACCTCCGTTCGTTATACTTAAGCTCTCTTGGAAAGAACCTCCTGCTCATACTGTTCAACTTCCGCAAACCAGCTCTGGTCAGCAACTACACCACACTGTCTGCAATATTCTTCCCAAACATCACCGATTGGATACATTTTAAGTTCTTCCTGCATAACCATAAGCTCAGACATACGATTCTCTTCCTGTAATTTGGTAAGCTGTGCATTTGGAGAAAGCATTGCGGTAAGAAGTGCTTTCTGCCAGCTACGGAAACCAACTGTCCAAGCAGAGATACGATTAATGCTTGCATCAAAATAATCAAGTGCCATATATACACGATCAAGGGCATCATTACGAACGATTTCTTTTGCCATTTCTTTTGTCTCATCATCAAAGAGAACTACATGGTCACTATCCCAACGAATCGGTCTTGTAATATGAAGCGCGATTTCCGGGAAGAAGCAAAGCATTGCCGGAATCTTATCAGAAACAACTTCTGTCGGATGATAATGTCCGTTATCCATAAGCGGAAGGCATCCGTCATTCATTGCTGCAAAGCTTAAAGAAAATTCTGCACTTCCTGCGGTAAATGCTTCTACACCGATACCGAATACTTTGGATTCTACACAAGGTTTCACAAGGTTCTTATCAAACGGCTCAGATAAAATCTGTTCGATAGAATCTTTGTAACGCATACGAGGTCCCATACGGTCAGCCGGAATATCTTTGTATCCATCACCGGTCCAGATGTTCATAACACATGGAATTCCTGTTTCTTTTGCAAAATATTCGGAAATTCGAATGCATGCTTTTCCGTGCTCAATCCAGAAACGTCTGGTCTCTTCATCCGGGCTGCTTAATGTAAGTCCGTCTTTTACTTTGTCATGAGAGAAAAATGTTGGGTTGAAATCAAGTCCCATGTTGTATTTCTTTGCAAATTCTACCCATCTTGCAAAATGCTTTGGCTCTAATTTGTCACGGTCTGCAAATTCGCCATTCTCAAAAATTGCATAGCAGGCATGAATGTTTAATTTCTTGGTACCAGGAGTCAACGCAATTACTTTCTCCATATCCTGAATCAATTCTTCCGGAGTTCTGGCTTTTCCAGGATAGTTACCGGTTGTCTGGATTCCACCTGTTAGCGGACCATCGTGATCAAATCCGATAACGTCATCTCCTTGCCAGCAATGAAGAGAAACCGGAACTGTTTTTAACTTTGCAATTACAGCATCGGTATCTACTCCAAGCTCTGCATATTTTGCTTTTGCGTACTCATATCTTTGTGTCTGTGTCATAATTCTTCTCCTTTTCTTTTTAATATACCCCTATTGGGAAAGATGCAAAAATGCATTTTCTTGCATCTTTAAGATCTGTCAATTCTCCTGCTGCAATCATCTGTGCAACAATGTTACCAACCGCGGTTGCTTCAATTGGTCCGGTGTAAATATTTTTTCCGGTTGCAGCACCTGTCAGCTGGTTTAGATATTCTGCATTTGCACCACCACCTACAATGTGAATGCTGCTATATTGGTTACCTGTTAATTCTTCAATCTCTTCCGCTGCACGCTTATAGCATTCTGCAAGAGAACGATAAATAACAGAAGCCACCTCTCCAATTCCTTGCGGAACTTGTTGTCCGGATTCCTCGCATGCCTTCTGCACTTCCTTGGTCATATTATCCGGAGCAAGGAAACGGTCATCGTTCGCATCTACTAAAGAAGTAATAGTGCATTTCGAAGCCATTTCGCAAATCTCTCCAAATCCCATATCCGGTGCAATCTCTTTGCGAACAGATTGAATCATCCAAAGTCCCATGATATTCTTCAAATAACGGAAACGATAATCATATCCGCCCTCATTTGTGAAGTTATGTAACATACTATTTCTGGAGCAATCTGCTTCCATAATCTCCGTTCCCATCAAAGACCATGTTCCGGAGCTGATGTATAATGCATCTTCATTACTCGGAACTGCCATAACCGCAGAACCGGTATCATGTGTTGCAGGAAGTACAACCTTACAGTTATAACCAACTTCCTTCTGCATCTCCTCTGTCAATGTTCCGAGTTCACTACCCGGAACCATAATCTTCTGGAAGATTCCTGTCGGGAATCCAAGTGTCTCAATCATCTCCATATCCCAATCTTTGGTCTGTGGATTAACCAACTGCGTTGTTGTCGCATTGGTATATTCTGTTGCCTTCTGCCCGGTCATCAAATAATGGAAATAATCCGGAATCATAAGCATTGTCTTCGCATCTGCAAGCTGCTTCGGTGATTTTTGCTTCAATGCCATAAGCTGGTAGATGGTATTAAACATCTGTTTCTGAATACCGGTCTTCTCATATAACGCATTCTCCGGAATCAATTTGTAAACTTCCGCATCCATGCCCTTTGTTCTTCCATCACGATATGCGACCGCATTTCCGATTCGATTATCATTCTCATCTAACAATACAAAGTCTACTGCCCATGTATCAATTCCAACGCTTACAGGAATTTTACCAAGTTCATCGCACTTCTTCATTCCTGCTACAATCTCTTTAAAAAGCTGGTCAACATCCCAAACTTTCTGTCCATCCTTCTCAACCATTCCGTTCGGGAATCGATATACTTCTTCTAATACCATTTTTCCGTTTTCCAAATGTGACAAAATATGACGTCCACTGGAAGCACCAATATCAATTGCCAAATAGTATGTATACATATGTCCTCTCCTTCTCTCAATATTTGCATTCGTACTCATAATCATATCGAAAAAAGGGCACAAAAAAAAGGACACCTTTTGTTTAAAAAAGTGTCCTTATTTGCACTCTGACTGACGATACTTTTTCGGCGTCATACCAAATCGTTTTTGAAAAATCCGATGGAAATAGCTAATATTCTCATATCCTACGGATAATGCCACATCAGAAACCGGCATTTGCGTATGCGTCAAAAGGTACGAAGCTTGGGAAAGGCGCTTGGTTTGCACCAGTTCCGTGTATGTCTGTCCTGTTTGCCGTTTAATTTCACGAGACAACCAATATAGGTCATAATGCAGTGTTTGGGCAAGATCGGATAATTCTCCTTCCCGATAGTGCTCCTCAATATATCCAAGCACTGTCATCACAAGCTTTTGTCCGCTTTGCTCTCCGGTCTCAACGGTATCAATATAGTTAAGTAATTGCAACAAAAGCAACCCCATTGTAATCTGATTGATGCTTCGTTTGTTCTGCTGATGATTCATAAGTGTCCAAATTAAATTCTCAACCAGATTCTGAACCGGAAGAATATCGGCAACCTTAAAATGAAGATACCCTGCGGATTTATTCTCACCACGCAAACTATCCAATACAAACGAACGTAACGGATTCTCTTCTTCATCCATCATTTGTAATGCATTATCAAAAAACTCCGGAAGAATAATAAGATTCACTGCTATGTCATCTTTTCCGGCCGGGTGAATTTCCTGTACACAGTTCTGATTTAAAAATAAAAGCTCACCCTGTCTAAGATATACATCCGTTCCATTAATGACATGATGTACTTCACCGGTACATACATAAATCACTTCAACATAATTATGTGTGTGTGCAGGAAAATGTACAAAACGTGTATGCTTACGAATGGTAATAAGCTTTCCGGCATCTAATAATTTTTTCGCATCAAAGATGTCTTTGTTTTGCGCATTATTCGATTGATAAAGCGCCTTATCCACTTCCATGTTGCCATCTAAAATCTGTTGTTCTTCAATTGTAATTTTCTTTAATTCATCGAGAATCGCCTGCTCCATGAATGCCCCCATGCGTATGTATTTTTTCAATTATAACATATCTTAGCGTAAAAACATACGAATCAGCTTTTCATTTCCTTTTTTGTACGGCTGATATCGCATCGGAAGATCCATAAATGTCTTTTTATCCAAAATGCTTTTATAATGAGAAAATGTTTCAAACCCTGCTTTTCCGTGATAAGAACCCATTCCGCTTTCTCCTACACCGCCAAAGCCCATGTAACTGGTGGCAAGGTGAATTACAACATCATTGATACAACCTCCGCCAAAACAACATTTTGACGTTACAGCGCGGATATTTTTCTTATTTTCCGAGAAAATGTAAAGCGCAAGCTGTTTCTCATTTTGATTTACAAACGCAATTGCCTCTTCTAAATTTTCATAAGTTAACACCGGTAACACAGGGCCAAAAATCTCTTCCTGCATCATGGCATCTTCTATCACTACATTATCTAAAACCGTTGGTTCAATACGCAAAGCATCTTTATCTCGCCCACTTCCGCATACAACTTTTGATTCCTGAATGAGTCCACACAAACGGTCAAAATGCTTTTCATTGATAATTTTTCCGTAGTTTGGATTATCAAGCGGATGTTTTCCAAACTGCTTCTCAATCTCCTCTGTAAGCGATGCCACAAGCTTTTCTTTGACTGACTTATCACATAAAATATAATCCGGTGCCACACATGTTTGTCCACAATTTAGAAACTTTCCAAAGACAATTCTTTTTGCGGCAAGCTTAATTTTTGCGCTTGAATCTACAATACAAGGACTCTTTCCGCCCAGTTCTAGCGTAACCGGTGTAAGATGTTTTGCTGCCTTTTCCATAACCTCTTTTCCTACCGCCTGACTTCCGGTGAAAAAGATATGATCAAATTTCTGATTTAACAAAAATTGATTCTCGGCACGTCCCCCAGTAACAACCGCTACATATTCCCGCGGAAATACCTCTTCAATAAGATCCGCGATTACCTGCATGGTTGCCGGTGCATATGCACTTGGTTTTACCACCACTGTATTTCCCGCCGCAAGTGCATCCACAAGTGGGTCAAAGGAAAGTAAAAACGGATAATTCCAAGGACTCATAATCAGTGTCACCCCATACGGCATCGGTTTCATATAACTGCGCGATGCAAACTACGCAAGCGGTGTTGGCACTGTTTTTTCTTTGGCAAATTTTTTAATGTGTTTTAGCATATAGCTGATTTCACTAACAACGAGACCACTTTCACACATAAAACCTTCTAATGCACTCTTGCCCAAATCCTTTTTGAGTGCATTCCCAATTTTTTCCTGGTTGGCGATAATTGCCTCTTTTAATTTTTTCAGTGTTTTTATACGGTAAGATACATCCAACGTCTTTCCGCTTGCAAAAAATGCTCTCTGCGCACGAATGATTTCTATAATGTCTGTTTCCTGCATGCTTTATTCTCCTTTTACAAGATAATACATTTGTTCCAACTCCTTCGCATCCATAAGAACCGGAACCGGATACAACGGGTTTGCCTCCTTATCCGCATAACGCGCAAGCTTTGGTATATCTTTCTCCATAATTCCCGAGATGGTCTGCGGAATGTTCATATGCTGATTCATAAGACGAATTTTTTGAATAAACAATTCCGCCGCTTTCTCCAGTGCTTCATCTCTTTGACACAGTCCGGTTGCCACTGCAAGTTTTTTCAACTTCTTATAAGCAGCTTCTCCATACATTTCAAGTGTAATCGGAAGCAACACTGCATTGGCAAAACCATGCGGTGTATTGTATTTTCCACCTAACGAATGAGCAACCGCATGACAATATCCCACATAGGATTTGGTAAACGCAGCTCCGGCATAAAACGCAGCTTTTAACATATTTGCACGTGCTTTTTCATCATTGCCGTTCTCGTATGCCTTTTCCAAATTTTCAAAAATCAGTTTTGTTGCTCGAATTGCATTTTTTCGTGTTCCCATTGTAGTAGAACGCCCAATGTAAGCTTCCACTGCATGTGTGAGCGCATCCATTCCGGTCGTTGCCGTTAAGGACTTCGGAAGTGATTTCGTCATCGCCGGGTCCAATACCGCATAGGACGGAATCAGCGAAAAATCGTTAATCGGAAACTTATGTCTTGTTTTACCGTCGGTAATTACTGCTGCCAGTGTCGTCTCGCTTCCGGTTCCTGCGGTAGTCGGCACTGCTATAAAAAGCGGTATTTTTTTACGAATTTTTAAAATTCCTTCCATTTTTTCAATGGATTGCTTAGGCTTTGCAATACGCGCGCCTACAATTTTTGCACAATCAATCGAAGAACCGCCGCCAATTCCAATAATAGCCTGTGCACCTTGCTCCAAATACAAATCCTTTGCCTCTTCCACATTTTGTGTCGTTGGATTTGCAACTGTTTTATCATATATCGAATAGGCAATCTCTTTTTGCTGCAAAGCTTCTTCCAATGGAATCGTAAGCCCATGCGCCTTTATGGATTCATCGGTAACAATTAATACATGGCGAATGTTCTGTTCCTTGAGTAAGTCCGGAATCTGCACAACGTGTCCCAAAATTTTTGGTGTGCGATATGGCAGAAACGGCATTGCAATATGAAATACTTTTTGAAAAATACGACAATATGCCTTTTTTATTGGATTCATGAATTACCTGTCTCCTTTTTGTGTTGATTTGTGTAAGAAAAAATAGAAAATGCCAGCAAAAACTGTGCCGGATAATACGTTGAAAGGCAAACGTTTCCAGTGTACGGAATATCTCCAAACAAGTCAAACGCCAGCATCATATCGGATATAAAAAACAAAATACTGCCAATTACAATAAGCGCATTCGACGGATTCTTTTCTTCGACATAATTTGAAATTGCTTTTCCAACCATGCAAGAAATAATAAGTGCATAAATGGAACAAATCACCTGCATTGTAATGCTATCAAACTCCAAGATTGGCAATCCGAGCAATATAAATAATGCAAATGCCATGCATACAACAGAATACACAAAATCCTTTGGTCTTATTTTCTTTAAAACGGTATACGAAACAAAATACAAAATATGCCCAAGCGCAAATAATCCTACTCCGGCATAAAAGATAAGGTTTAACCAAATATCTCCAAGCATTGCAAATACCAATGCAATCAGCATCCATATCGGATATTTCAAATTCACCTTGCATTTTCTTGCATAAACGATATTGATGATTCCTGTTAACACAAAGAAACTGCTTGTAATGGATTTGAGAAGCAATCCACCCATTGTCATATAGCAAATATCCGTAATGATAATTGCGAGTAACATGATTATGTTAAATACTAAAAATCTTTTCTTCATATAATTAATATTAATTGCCCCCATTATATTCGTTTTCATATAATCCACGATTATAGAATATATCATATTATCAAAAAAATATCTATAATGGAATATCTATAATGGAATGATATTTGTTCCTTTTATTTTTCCACAATAAAAATAAAAATACTCATATTATCATTAACAAATATCTGATACATTACCCCATCAAACAATAAAAGAGACAAATTGGTTCTTTTATAACCAATTTGCCTCTTTTCGTTTATACTATCTATATTTATTGGGGTTTATCCGATCCCGCTTATTAATCATATGAAGCGGAACCCTTGAAAATGATTTAAAATCTCCCTTGCTGTTTCCTAAATCATTGGATTTCGAGACTCTTATCATGGTTATCATAAAAGCCAAACCAACTGCTAGTGCTAACCCTAATATAATGCCCAATATAATCATTACAAATGTCATCGTTATCCCTCCTGTCTGTCATGTGCAAATTTATTCATTTCCTGCGAAGAGGTCAGTTGTGTACTATGTTTTATTTTACCAAGTGTTATAAATCCAACTACCATCGTAATGATCGATACAATAATCATTCCGCCAATGAGTTCAAATGTATTTTCTCCTGAATATAAAGAATTCAAAAGCATCGTAATTGCTAATGGGATACAAATAAGTGCACAAATGAAAAACGTAAGTATTCCGCTTTTCCAGGCTTTCCTACTTTCAAATGGCACCGCACCGACGAGCTTTCCGGTCTGTCCGTTAATCAGCATCGTATATGGCTGATTATTATAACGAAATGTCATAAACCATGCCGGCAACATCGCATAAGTTTCTTTATTAATACTCATTTTTGGCGCATTCGACACAATCGTTTTGCCACTTCCGGAACAGGTACTTAAGACTTCCGTATCAAACAGTTCTTTCGTTCTGCTATATGCCAAATTCCGCAAATCCGTATTCTTCATGTCATATCGGTCTGCATAATAGCCTGACATATATCCAACATCAAAGGAACGCAGTTCCTGCATATTATATGGTTCCAATCGCTGTGAAGAATCGTCGTTCAAGTTGCGCGATGCATCCAATGTCAAGTTGTTAAAATTGCACTCTGCCTCTCTGTAATAATGAACTGTTTGCGATTTATCATTATTTCTAATCGTAGCTTTAATAATCTGTCTATCATAATAATATGTATCAAATAGCCAATATGGAATATAAATTCCACACACGCGTTCCACATCAAAATTCTTTACTTCATTCGGCACAAATCGACCCGTTGCAAAACGTTCACGTATCGCATTGATTGCTTGATCTTTCTGTACCTTAAATGGAATAATAAGCTCCGGCTTTAATTCATGTGACACACGGTCAAACACAATGGTTGCCTGACCACAATACGCACAAAAAGTAGACGCCTCGACGCCATTTACCGCTAATTCTGCCCCGCAGGATTTACAGGAATATATATTACACTCCATCCTATCTTGTGCCGGTTCTTGCGTCACATCTTGTTTTGTCTCTTCCTCCGGTGTCAATTCGCCCATTTCAAAAATGCTCTCACAATATGCACATTTCATTTTCCCTGATACAGGATCGAACTCAACTGCCGCACCACAGTTGGGACATTTTATTATCATCTTTTCCCCTCCGTTTTCTCATAATTCATAACCTTCTTTATTATACTAAAATATTACAAAAAGCGAAAGTATCTATTTCTATTCATATTTTTGGGGATTAATGAAATTCTTTCGTTGAAGCATATGAATTGGACACACCGCAAACGACTGAAAATCCCCCTTACTGTTACCAAAATCATTCGATTTAGAAACAAAAAGCATTGTTATCAAAAAAGCAATCGAAGCCGCAAATACTGCGCCAAATAAAACACCTAATAGAATGAGTAACACTGTCATCATCTTCCCTCCTGTCTGTCATGTACAAATCGATTCGTAGTCTTAGATGTTGTCAGCTTCATACTATGTTTTACACAAGAAAGCTTATCAAATCCCAGCATGAAAATAAGACCGCTTCCTATTGTCGTGTACAAAAACATATTTTTTATCGCATCATCTGTATTTGGCCAATATAAAAGAATTATACATGCAATCGGTATGAAAAACAAAGCCAGCACTACAAAGAAAAAAATCCCGATTATCCATGCCTTTCTCTTATCAAATGGAACTGCTCCGACCAGTTTTCCTGTCTGTCCATTCACTAACATCGTATATGGATGGTCCTGATAACGAAATGTCATAAACCATGCTGGCAACATCACATAATTTTCTGCTTGAATTCGCATTTTGGGGTCATTCGAAATAATTTCTTTTCCCGCTCCCGTACATGACCTTAATACTTGTTCATCAAAGAGTTCCTGTATGCGCCTTGCCGCCAAATCATATAAATCTGTATTCTTCATATCATATCGGTCTGCATGATATCCCGGCAAATATCCGATTTTAAATGGACGTAATTCGCGCATATTATATGGTTCCAACCGTTGTGTGGTATCGTCATTTAAATTCGAGGATGCATCCAACGATAAATTTTGAAAATTGCATTCTGCCTCTCTTAAACAATGAGACGTAAAAGTAGTCTTTAATTTCCTTCTCTCTGTTTTAATAATTTGTTTATCATAATAATATACATCAAATAACCAGTATGGAATATAAATTCCACATACTCGCTCTACATCAAAATTTTTTACTTCATCCGGAACAAATAAACCTTTAGCAAACCGCTTACGAATCTCATAAATTGCATAATCTTTTGGTATCTTAAAAGGAATAATCAATTTGGGTTTCAACTCTTGGGACACACGGTTAAAAACAATTGTTGGTTGACCGCAATATGCACAAAACGAAGACGCTTCTACACCATTTACTGCCAGTTCTGCTCCACATGTTGTGCAGGAGTATATATTACATTCCATTGTTTCGTTCTCTAAGTCTTCCTCTTGCGAAAACTCACCCACATCAAACATAGAATTACAATATTTACACTTCATCATCTCAAAGAGCGGGTCGTACTCAACTGCCGCTCCACAATTCAGACATTTTATTATCATGCCTTGTCCTCCGCGTTATTCTTTTTATCGTATCAAAACCAACCCGCATGCTCCATCTTTTGATTAATCATACGAATCGAGTGCGTTGCAAAGGTATGAAAATCCCCCTTATGATTCCCCATATCATTCGATGATGCAACTGAAGATATCGTTATTGTAAATGCAAGTACAGCTGCAAATACCAGCCCTAATATAATTGCTAATGTACTCATTTTTGTCCCTCCTGTCTATCATTCGCAAAATGATTCGTCTGCAGAGAAGATGTTAGTCGTGTACTATCTTTTATAGATTTAATCTTCGAAATACCAGACTTGAAAATAAGAATAATTAACATAATTACAATAAAAAGTATTGTTAATACATAATTGGGTTTTGTGCTACAAGATAAGAATATCTTATGAAATATCGGCACACACAAACAAGCTAATAATAGAAATATCCCAATTCCATTTAGGCATGCCTTTTTCTTATCAAATGGTACTGCTCCAACCAATTTACCGGTCTGCCCATTCACCAACATTGTATATGGCCGATTCTTATAACGAAACGTCATAAACCATGCCGGCAACATAACGTAAGTTTCTTTTTGAATTTGCATTTTGGGTCCATTCGAAACAATCTTTTTGCTATGCCCTTCACAAGTCTCTAACACTTCATTATCGAACATCTCCTTCGAACGGCTAAATAATAAATCATGTAAATCAATATTCTTCATATCATATCGGTCCGCGTAAAACCCCGACATGTACCCGGCTTCAAATTTACGTAATTCATCCATGTTGTATGGCTCTAAACGCTGTGTAGAATCATCACTTAAATCAAAAGACGCATCTAAGGATAAATTCTTAAAGTTACAATCGGCTTCTCTTAGATATCGAACCGTAATATCGCTCTTTCCATATTTGACACGTGCTTTAATTATTTGTCTATCATAATAATATGTATCAAACAACCAATATGGAATATAAATACCGCATACTCGTTCTACATCAAAATTCTTTACTTCTTTTGGAATAAACCTACCTTCAGCAAAACGTTGTCGAATCGCATAAATTGCATATTCCCTCGGTATTTTAAAAGGAATAATCAATTTGGGCTTCATCTCATGCGATACACGATTAAAGACAATTGTTGGTTGACCACAATATGCACAAAACGTAGACGCTTCCACGCCATTTACCGCCAGTTCTGCTCCACAGGATGTACAAGAATATATATCACACTCCATTGTTTCATTTTCTAATTCTTCCTTTTGTGAAAACTCCTTTACATCAAACATGGAATTACAATATTTGCACTTCATCTTCTCAGATAATGGATCATATTCGACAGCAGCTCCACAACTTAGACATTTAATTACCATATCCTTCTCCCATTTTTCTGTATGTCATAACTTCCTTTATTATAGCAATACGAATAAAAAAATCAAATTTTAGTGCATTGAATACAATAAAAAAAGGATATCACAGATGTGATATCCTTTTTGTTTCATGAGGCATCGGGGATTCGAACCCCGGACAACTTGATTAAAAGTCAAGTGCTCTACCGACTGAGCTAATACCCCATACTCTTAATCGAGTAAAATGCCCAGTTCCGGAATCGAACCAGAGACACGAGGATTTTCAGTCCTCTGCTCTACCAACTGAGCTAACTGGGCATAAATGCTTTCGCATTGAGTTGCGGGAATAGGATTTGAACCTATGACCTCCGGGTTATGAGCCCGGCGAGCTTCCAGACTGCTCCATCCCGCGACAATATAAAATTTCTTTTGTAAAGAATGGGCAGAGGTGGATTCGAACCACCGAAGCAATTTGCAGCAGATTTACAGTCTGTCCCCTTTGGCCACTCGGGAATCTGCCCATAAGACAATAATGAAATTCATACATCTTTCGATGTAAAAGCCGATGATCGGACTCGAACCGATAACCTGCTGATTACAAATCAGCTGCTCTGCCAATTGAGCCACATCGGCATATTCTATTTCAGCTGATTTGTAATCGGCTACTCTGCCTACGCTTGACTCGTTTCACTCATCAATCGTCATGAATTGAGCCACATCGGCATATTAGGTATGAATGGGACCTATAGGGCTCGAACCTATGACCCCCTGCTTGTAAGGCAGATGCTCTCCCAGCTGAGCTAAGATCCCATACCAGCGACCCAAGCGGGACTCGAACCCGCGACCTCCGCCGTGACAGGGCGGCGCTCTAACCAACTGAGCCATTGGGCCTCAAAGGATATACCTTCAAAACTTCATACAGATAAGAAACTTGTTCTTTGGATTTATCGAAGTGGTCATCTCGAATTAAGAATCTCTCCCGCAGATAAATCTGCTCTGCGATTCTTTCTCCGTACTCCACTTTCTCCGCTTTT
>JAZSDG010000013.1:0-47893 GCA_045531055.1 Lachnospiraceae bacterium
TGTATGGAGCGGTCAGATAACCGGAACCAACAAATGGGTACAGGGAAATATTTGGATCGGTCGCATATATGAAGAAATATATGAAGAACTGGAATATATGGCAGCGCCATCTTGGTATATCGATTATATCAAGGGAATCATCCAGACTCCGTTGTGGTTCTATTTTGACAAGTATGGAGATTGGGAACATGATGATAATATTATGTCAATCAATGGTGTGAAATATTTCTTTATGGGCAGTTGTATATATACAGACATGATTTTACTAATCAGCAATGATACATATGTCTATGTAAATGAAAATGGTGTTATTGAAACATTATCTTCCGGATGGCATCAAATTCGAGGATTATGGTATTATGTAAAATCAGATGGGAAATTTGCAGAGGGACTTCAGACGATTAACGGAAAACAATACTATTTTGAGCGAGGACCTTTGGGTATTGGACCGATGATGGCGACCGGTTTTGGCTGGGTAGAAGAGCTTGGCAGATACTGTTTCTTCGGGAATGATGGAGCCATGATTACCCCTACCACAGGGTGGTATAACGTTGGAAGAGATTGGTACTATTTCAAGAACGGTGCTCCGGTGAACGGATTCCAGACTATCCACGGTGCAACATACTATTTCGAGAATGGAACCATGGATACCGGTGGTGTTTATGTAGAGAGTGCAGATGCCATCTATGTATTTGATGCGAATGGGAAGTTAGTGAAGAATCAGTGGGCATATGTCAATGGTAAATGGTACTACGCAGATGCAAAAGGAAGAGCATTGACCGGAGAGCATGTCATTGGAGGTAAAGAATACATATTTAAGGCAAACGGAGTAATGATTTAAATTAGACCATTGTATTGCAAGGGGCTGTCGCTTTTACGAATATCACATTCGTGAAGCAACAGCCCTATTTTAAAATTCATCGGAAAGGCCTAACAAATAATCTGCGGATACATTAAGTTCTCGTGCAAGAAGTGCAAGCTGTTCGACATCGGGCGAACGCCTTCCCCTACGATAGCCGCTAATGGTAGATGACGTTACACATAGAGCATCAGCAAGTTCATAGTTTGTTTTATCCCGAACAAGCATAATAAATCGCAAACGATCCCCGAAGAAAGGATATTTAATTACTTCTTTGTATCGCTTTTGTATCTTCTTCATGCTTTTATTTTAGCGCATGCAAACAGGAAAAAGCTGGAATTACGCGAATCGCGTATTTTTTCTTAAAATTACAGAATTATATCCAACCACCATCTAAAGAAATTATCTGACTTGTAAGATAATAATTATTTGTAGCGAGTTGAAGTGCGAGTTGAGCAACTTCTTTTGGGGTTCCAAAACGCCCGCTTGGAATCTCAGAGGCAAGTTCATTAAGCTCCTCTTCTGAAAAACAAGCATTCATTGGAGTGTCAATAGCACCACATGCTATGGCATTTACTTGAATATTGCTAGGTGCAAGTTCTTTACCAAGTGCTTTTGTAAAAGCAGAGACACCACCTTTACAGGCTGAGTATGCAACTTCACAAGATGCACCTACATTTCCCCATACAGAAGAAATATTGATGATTTTCCCTTGTTTTCTTTGTACCATGGATGGAATGACGCACTGGCAAGTGGAGAATACGGAAGTCAGGTTTACAGAAACAATGTGGTTCCATTCTTCAATGCTCATGTCACTAAGAAGACCAATATGGGAGATTCCGGCGTTGTTGATAAGAACATCAACATTTCCAAAGTGCTTTAAGGTTTCTGTAGCCATATGCGAGACAAATGCATAGTCACCAACATTTCCAATAAAAGTGAGCACTTGAACGGAATATTTTGCATGTAGTTGCGTGGCTAATGCAAGCAGAGCGTCTTCAGATTGACTGCAACAAAGAGAAAGGTGATAACCTTCCTGCGCAAATGTATGGGCAATCTCAGCCCCAATTCCACGGGAAGCTCCGGTAATAAAAGCAGTTTTATGCATAAAATCGTTCTCCTTTTTGAAATAATACTAGACAAAAAAAATCTTTTGTGCTATTATAGTCGGGCATGATAAATATAGCGGCGTGTGGCTCAGTTTGGTAGAGCGCTACGTTCGGGACGTAGAGGTCGCAGGTTCGAATCCTGTCACGCCGACGAAAAGATGCTGATTGATTCAGCATCTTTTTTTATTTTACCATATGTCTTTGTCAGTTCCAAATAATAATTATTATACACCATTGTCTGGTTTTTTAGGTCTTGTTCCATCATTAGGCATCTGAGGTGGTATTCCGTCCTCAGGCATCTGAGGCAAGGTTTGATTGTTTTGTGGAATACTATGGTTTGGTTCGTATATGTGCATATTATCTTTGCCGCCCCTTCCACTAGCGTCATAAATCAGGTTAGTCATTTCAATAAAATAAGAAGAGTCACCGGTTGAAAGCGTGTATGTTTCTCCCGATGTAATTTCAGGAGTGCTAATAAGCACACAATGATAAGCTTGTTGAGGGCTATAGGTAATGAGTTCATTGTTTGTGCTATCATAAAGTGAAAATGCTTCATGTGTAATTTCTGTGAGCGTTACAAACATTGCGCCCTGGGTGGAATCAGTGCTGAAATTTTGTACCATTCCACTTTGGCAAGTCGCAACAAAAGTCCCTCCGGTAATCGTTCCGGTAGATGCATAGTCAAGTGATGCATTTGCGCTATTTAGAGGGCCTTCAATATAAATATTTCCACCGGATATATTTACGCTACCGTTGGAATCAATTCCGTCCCCACCCACAAATAACGAAATGGTGCCACCAAGAATGGAAATACTGCAACTATTGTCGATGGCAAAAGGATCTTCTATATCATTGGTGGTAGCAGTTGTGTTAGAAGAATCACTGCTGGCATTTAATCCGTCATCACTTGCAGTAAGAGAAATGGTCCCCCCTTTGATATAAATGGTCTGTGCTTCTCCACCTTCATAACAGGATGGAGCATTGATTTCTCCGGCAGCAATATATAGAACACCATCGCTATGTAAAGCATCAGTTCCGGCATTTAAAGTAAATGATCCATTTGCAATGCGAACACTGTCCTTTCCGGAAATCGTATGAGAGTCAGCGATAATGTTATATGTTCCACTGGCAAAAACGAGGTCGTCTTTTGAAATAATCCCGTGACCGTAATTATTTTCAATGGTAAGTTCTCCGGTTCCGTTAAATGTTAAATCCGCTTTCGAGAAAACAGTGCCATCAATGTTATTGTCATCCATTGCGATAAACTTTCCGGTTGTAGATAAAAAGTTACAAGAGTTTGGTGCAAGTGTACAAAATACTTTATCTGCCTCTTTAATATAGAGTGATGCAGAGGAAGAATTAGTAATAGAGACACCATCAAAAATAAGATGTACTTTTTCCGTGTCGGACACATCAATTTGAATCTGGCCGTCAGTCATAGAGCCACGTAAAAGGTAGGCGCCCTCTTTCGTTATGGAAACGAGCTCATTATCTTCAAGTGTAATAATTGTGCATTCGCTTTCTGTATAAGAAGAATCTAAATCACGTTCTGTAAACATTTCGTTCCAATTTATACTTTCGTTTGATGTCGCAGTGTCTTTGTTTTCTGTGGATTCTGTTTTGGCAGAACAACCAACAAAAAAATAGGTGAATATGAGGGTAGAAAAAATCAGAATACACTTTTTATAATTCATATACATTTGCCTCCTGTTTTGCAATACTAATTTCTAAATTACCGTTTCGGCAACGAAGCTCATCGATGAATTCTTTCTCCTTTTTCAAGTCTTTTAATGTGATATTGTACTGCAATTTGAACAAACTTCCCATATTGGTTGTTTTTACGGAAATTAATTCATAAGCAGAAGTATAGGTCTCTAAAAGATCATCAAAAAGTGCACTATAATTTAAATCTTCTGGTATAGTGATTCGCAATATTTTTTCGGTAAATGCACATTTCGAGGAACCAAATCCAAAGATATGAAGACACAATATAAAGATTCCAAGAACGACTGAAAAAAGGATTGCATATGCAAGATATCCCATACCACAAACAAGACCGGCACCCATTGCAAGAAAAATCATACCGATTTCTTTGGCAGTTCCGGGAATAGAGCGGAAACGCACTAAGCTGAATGCACCAGCAACTGCAACCCCGGCACCGACATTTCCATTTACCATCATAATTACTACACAAACAATTGCCGGTAAAAGTGCAAGAGTAATCACAAAACTTTGTGTACAGCGACTTTTATAACGATATACAAAAGCAAAGAATATTCCGATACATAGTGCAACAGCGATACATATCAGAAATTGTGTTATGTAAATGGATGATGTTGTGGTTGAAAAAATTCCTTGAAATAATTGGTTAAGCATAATGATAAATTCCTCCGTTTCCATTGTTTTTATAAAGTATACGATAAGCAGTTCCATATTTGGAAAATGAAGTTTTATAAATATGTTCTTGGCTTAAAACATTTACGAGCCATAAAGGGATCGCATCAGCGGTTTTTACTTCCATTAAAACCTTTTCTGATGAAAGAATAGGTGTTCCGTAAATGCCGGAAGATAAAGACAAATCTTTATCTCGCATCAAAATGTTTTCATCAAAGGTGATTCTAAAATCTGCATTGTCTTTATCATAGAAAGCCTCTCTCTCATAAGAAAGTAGAATAACAGGTTGTAAGTTTTGATATCTTTTACGAGTGAATGCAATTTCTCGAAAAATTTGTGTATTTTTTGGAAGTTCATCAAAAAAAAGATAATTTCTAGCGTCTTCTAACATTATCGATTCTCGGCGTTTATAAACAATGGAGTGAAATTTTTTTTTCAGTTCTATAAAGACCAAACTATCTGCTGTTGCAACACCATAACTTCGGACGCGAAGCTTTTCTTTATAAAGAGGGTGTTCCATAGAACGACGAACCAGAAGATAATCCGGAGTGTCAAAATATAAACTTTGTATGATACTTTTTCCATGAATATCCGGAACCAAATGATGTCTTATGGATTTTAAAATATGATCCTTTTGTTTTTGGGTAATTAAATATTTGATCTCATATCGTTTAAAGTTCATTTGTTCATTCATAATGAATAAGACTCCTTTCTAATAAAAGGAGTCTAACAAATGAACCTTAAATAAAGTTAAAAAATAATCTGAAAGGTAATCGATTTTCCATCATTGCTTTTGGCGCTGATTTTTCCTTTGTGTGCATGTACAATTGCCTGTGCAACGGAAAGCCCGATTCCATGACCTCCCGTGGATGAATTGCGGGAGGCATCTAGACGATAAAAACGTTCAAAAAGAATGTTTTGTTTGCCGATAGAAATGTTTTCTACATCATTGGATATAGTAAGAATTCGATTTCGACCACTGGTATAAAAGGAAAGCGAAATGTTTCCGTCCGGTGTGGAATATTTCATGGCATTATCTAATAAAATGCTGACCAATCGACGAATCATCGCTTCGTCTCCGCAAAAAGAAATATTGGATTCTACCTGATAAGAAAATTTTTTTTGTAAAGTTACTGCGACGACTTCAAAAGATTGTGAGGTTTCTTCAATTGTATCTGAAAGAGAAAAATCCAGCATATTTGGCTTTGTGGATTCTTCATCCATTCGCGACAGAAAAACCAATTGCTCGGTAAGATTGGACAGACGTATAATCTGATTACGAATACTATGTGTCCATTCGTTTTCTCCATGTTCCATTTCCAGGACTTCGGTGTTTGCATCTATAATAGTAAGTGGAGTTTTAAGTTCGTGACTCGCATCGGTAATAAAACGCTTTTGTTTCTCGTAACTCTCGGCAACCGGTTTTATAACGCGTCGTGAAAAAAATACTACTAACAAAAATACAAGAATCAAACCGATAATACTAATTCCGATACTGACAAGTAGAAAGGAATAAAAGGAATCTAATTCTCTTTGGCAGTCCAAGAAAATGTACATGGTTATGAATTCCTCATTTGGAGCGTGAATAGTGATTGCCTTATATTTGTAACAATCGATATATCCGTTTTCTTTTTGTGATGCAAAAAGCGCAGTTGCAAAAGCGTGCGCATTTTCTTCAGTAATGGCAGCAATGTTTTCGATATTTGAAGCAATAACGTTTCCTTTTTGATTTACGCTAACTGTAAAATACCGGGTATCAAAAGGTGTTTCGGCAGACATATCTTTTGGTGGATGCATTCCCCCGATTCCATGCGGTATAGATGGTGGTTCACGGAGAAAGGAATCTATAGGAAAGGCTCCGTTATTGTCTGTTAAAAGAGTAAGACGAGCATTTGTTGTTCGATTAATATTTATATAGTTAAACATATTAATGCAACTAACCAGAATGATAAGAACTGCTGTAAAAGAGCACATGGCTATAATAATAAACTTTTTTTGTAGTGATTTAATCATGGTTTTCCT
Organism: Lachnospiraceae bacterium; assembly: GCA_045531055.1. Lineage (GTDB taxonomy): Bacteria > Bacillota > Clostridia > Lachnospirales > Lachnospiraceae > Roseburia. The sequence goes on from JAZSDG010000013.1 coordinate 6,385, forward strand.
CCAATGAGTAGCCGAGTCCACGCGTTGCTTTAATGGAAACATTGGCCTTTAAAACAGCAATCTTTTTGCGTAGATACGAGATATATACCCATATCACATTTTGCTCAGAGTCACTATCGAATCCCCAGATTTTTTCCATAAACTGTCTGGTGGAAATGATTTGACCGGGGTGAATCATGAGCATTTCTAGCATTTGAAATTCCTTATTGCCAAGACGGTAGGAATTATTTGCACACGAAAGCTGATAAGTACTGCGGTCAAGGGAAATGTTTCCAAATCGTAAAATAGAGTTAGAAGTATCTGTTTGACGTCGTGTCATGGCACGAATACGTGCAAGCAATTCTTTCATGGAGAAGGGTTTTGTCAGATAGTCATCAGCGCCACTATCAAGTCCGTTCACACGGTCGTCAATTTCTGATTTTGCAGTTAGCAATAAAATTGGAACGGAGTTTTTGTTTTTTCGAACTTCTTTTAAAACGGATATGCCGTCCAATTTGGGCATCATAATATCCAATATAACACCATCGTAATTGCCGCTTATAATATAATCTAATGCATCTGCGCCATTGTAAACAACATCGACCGAGTAATTATTATGCTTTAATACAGTAAGCAAAGCATGTGTTAATTCTTTTTCATCTTCTGCAAGTAGTAATCGCATATGATTCCTCCATTTTAGATTTAATAAATGAATTATATCATACAAACCTTAAAACAACCTAAAATAATGATTATCAAACTGTCACCGATGGATAATAGGCTGTATAAAATATAGGGAAGCCTATATTATAGAAAGGATGATTATTTTATGGCTCAATTTACAAATCAGGCACAGTTGTCATATGGTGATTCCGTCACAAATTCAAATATCGCAGTAGGTGAAATATTAGAGGTTTTATCTGCAACTAAAACAGCAGTGCGTAACACATATGGGCAAAACGATAGTGTAACCTATATTATCAATGTTGTGAATGCAGGTTCGATGCCGTATACAGGACTTACGATAAGAGATAATTTGGGAGAGTATGATTTTGGAACATCTACGCGGACACCGCTTAGTTATGTTGCGGGTACGCTGCATTATTTTGTAAATGGAATTCCGCAGCCGACACCAACGGTAACGGCAGGAGTACCACTTGTAATTACAGGAATTCAAGTTCCGCCAGGTGGAAATGCGATGATTGTTTACGAAGCAGAAGTTAATCAATTTGCTCCATTAGCGATGGATTCTACCATAACCAATCAGGCAGTAATTAGTGGAAACGGTGTTACATCAATTATTGTTGAGGAAACGGTAGAGGCAGAAAGCGAACCGCTTCTTACTATTACCAAGTCCATTAGTCCGGTTCCGGTAGCGGAAAATGGAACATTAACATATACGTTCTTGATACAAAATTCGGGTAGCGAGGCAGTAGTGGCAACCACCGATGCAGTTGTTACAGATTTGTTTAATCCGATTTTATCAAATCTTGCGGTTACATTTAATGGCGCAACTTGGGAAGAAGAAGAAAATTACACTTATAATGAAGATACTGGTCTCTTTGAAACGAATCCAGGACAGATAACGGTTCCGGCAGCGACATATACACAAGATCCGACTACAGGAGTTTGGGTGACCAATCCGGGAGTTAGTGTTCTTGTGGTTTCAGGAACGGTATAAGGAAGAGAAGCCTGCAAGTCAATGTGACTTGCGGGCTATTATTTTACATAAGTTTTACATGAACATGGTTTTGGATTTTACATTTACTGCGTAAGATAGCACATGTAAACGAACAAAATAATTTTGAAAAAGGAAAAAGGAAAAAATTATGAAAAAGAAATTATCAAAAATTGTAGCAATTGTAGCAGCTGCTTCTGTGGTAGCAGTAATGGCAATAGGATGTGGTTCTGATTCTTCAAAAGGAAATGGTGAAGACTTAAGTGGAACAATTACAATGGCAGGAAGTACTTCCATGGAGAAACTTTCAAATGCACTGGCGGAAGCGTTTAATGAAAAATATCCGGATGTTACCATTACGCCTGAGTTTACCGGTTCCTCTGCAGGTCTAGAGTCTTTGGCAGCAGGAACAGTTCAGATAGGTAATGCCTCTCGCGCATTGAGTGATGAGGAGAAAGCAAATGGAGCGATTGAGAACATTGTTGCAATTGATGGTATTGCAGTTGTTGTCGATGCAAAAAATGATGTAACAGATCTTACTTCTGAAGAGTTGGCGTCTATCTACACCGGTGAGGTTACAAACTGGAGCGAGCTTGGTGGAAAAGATGAGCAGATTGTTGTTGTCGGTCGTGAGGCAGGAAGCGGTACAAGAGATGCTTTTGAAGAATTACTTGAGATAGAAGATGTATGTGATTATGCACAGGAACTGGATTCCACCGGAGCGGTAATGGCGAAAGTAGCAGCAACACCCGGAGCCATTGGATATGTTTCTTTGGATGTAGTGGATGAGAGCGTGACAGCAGTTGCATTGAATGGTGTTGAAGCAACTGAGGAAAACATCATTGCCGGAGATTATGTTCTTTCAAGACCATTTGTTATGGCAACTATGGGTGAGATTTCCGAGCAGGATGAATTAGTGCAGACATTCTTTGAATATCTTGAGTCAGAAGAAGGTAAGGCAATAATCAAATCGGTGGGATTGATTATTCCGGAATAGGAAGAGGCATATGGGTGAGAATAAGACATCGGTTTCTATAATTGGAAATCAGAGTACAAAATCCGTTGTTGAGAATATCGCAAAAGTAATCTTTTTAGCTTGTTCTATTGTTGCAATACTTGCAGTTCTTTCCATTACGATTTATATGATTATGCAAGGAACCCCGGCACTATCCAGTGTCGGGGTAGCCGAGTTGTTATTTGGAACAGTTTGGAAACCAACGGCAGCGGATCCGTCATTTGGTATTTTATATATTATTTTAACCTCAATTGTAGGTACGGCACTTGCTATTTTGGTTGGTGTACCGATTGGTATTTTAACAGCTGTATTTATTGCTGAAGTATCGAATAAAAGAGTGGCTGCAATTGTACAACCGGCAGTAGAACTTCTAGCAGCAATTCCATCTGTAATTTATGGTCTTTTAGGACTTATGATTTTAAATCCTCTTATGTATAAATTGGAAAAATTTGTGTTTGCGGATTCCACAACGCATCAGTTTACCGGTGGTTCCAATTTGCTGTCTGCAATTATTGTTCTGGCAATTATGATTTTGCCTACTGTAATTAATATTAGTACATCTTCCATTCGTGCGGTGCCGGCACAATTAAAATCGGCTTCCCTTGCACTTGGAGCGACAAAAATACAGACTATTTTTAAAGTGATTCTTCCGGCTGCAAAATCCGGAATTATGACAGGAGTTGTACTTGGGATTGGTAGAGCCTTGGGTGAGGCGATGGCGATTAATTTGGTTGCAGGAGGAACGGTTAATCTTCCGCTTCCATTTAATTCGGTTCGCTTCCTGACAACGCAGTTAGTTAGTGAAATGAGCTATTCCAAAGGTGTACATAGGGAAGTGTTATTTACAGTAGGACTTGTGCTTTTTGCATTTATTATGATGATTAATTTTATTCTTGCAAGAATCCAAAAGAAAGGAGCACAGGAAAATGAATAATAGTATTTATCGCAAAAAAATAAGGCCTAGCGATATTTCTCTTCACATTGCAATATACGCAAGTGCTGCGATTTCCGTTCTTTTGCTTGTGGGAATCATAGGATATGTTTTATATAAAGGGATAGGAACGATTGATTGGAGTTTTTTAACTTCTGTTACAAGTGTACTTCGTGGAACCACAGGAATTGCAGGTAATATCGTTAATACCTTATATATTATTGTTATTACCATGCTCATTGCAACACCGATAGGTGTCGGTGCGGCTGTTTATTTAAACGAATACGCAAAACCGGGGAAATTGGTCTCTTTGATTAATTTTGCAACAGAAACACTTTCCGGAATTCCTTCCATTATATTTGGTTTGTTTGGAATGTTGTTCTTTGGACAGACGTTAGGCTTGGGATATTCCATTTTAACAGGTTCCTTTACGCTGGTTCTTATGGTATTGCCTCTCATTACACGTAATACACAAGAAGCATTAAAAACTGTTCCGCAGAGTTATCGAAGCGGCGCAATTGGACTTGGTACCGGTAAATGGTATATGATTCGTACGATTTTACTTCCTTCTGCAATGCCGGGAATTATTACCGGTGTTATTCTTGCGATTGGTCGAATTGTGGGTGAGTCGGCAGCGCTTTTATTTACAGCGGGAAGTTCCCATTTGCTACCAAGAGGTTTTGATAATCTTTTGTCTAAAATCATGGATTCCGGAGGTACTTTAACGATTCAATTGTATTTAAGTATGTCAAAAGGAGAATATGAAGTGGCATTTGGAATTGCAGTGGTATTGCTTGTCATTGTTCTTTTGATTAATCTCGCAACGAAATTGATTGCGAAAAAATTTAATGTAGAGAAACGTGTTTAACATTTAGGAGGAAACATGGATAAAAAGATAAAAATTTCGGTAAGGGATTTAAACCTATATTATGGTAATAACCATGCACTGAAAAATGTAAGTATGGATATTAAGGAAAATTGTGTAACTGCGTTTATCGGACCTTCCGGTTGTGGCAAATCCACTTTTTTAAAAACGCTCAATCGAATGAATGACCTTGTTGATAGCGTTCGTATCGAAGGAGAAGTAAAATTAGATGGAGAGGATATCTATGCAGATGGTGTAGATACAACGATTCTTCGAAAAAAAATCGGAATGGTGTTTCAGCAACCGAATCCATTTCCAATGAGCATATATGATAATATTGCGTATGGACCTCGTGTACATGGAATCAAGGATAAAGCAAAATTGGATGAGATTGTAGAAGAAAGTTTAAGAGGAGCAGCAATTTTTGATGAAGTAAAAGACCGCTTAAAAAAATCTGCACTTGGTCTTTCAGGTGGACAGCAACAGAGAATATGTATTGCTAGAGCACTTGCGGTACAACCGGAAGTACTTCTTATGGATGAACCAACTTCTGCGCTAGACCCGATTTCTACGGCCAAAATCGAAGAATTGATGGAAGATTTAAAGAAAAAATATACGGTGGTTGTTGTTACACATAACATGCAGCAGGCAGTACGAGTATCGGATGATACTGCATTTTTCCTTGTTGGAGAAATGGTAGAATTTGGAGATACAAAAATAATTTTCTCATATCCAAGTGACAAGAGAACAGAAGATTATATTACGGGGAGGTTTGGCTAATGCGTACAAAATTTGACGAGCAGCTTAATTTGTTAAATCAGGAACTGATGCATATGGGAACGATGATTGAAGATGCCATTCAATCCGCTATTGAAGCATTGGTAAAGCAGGATGTGGAACTTGCAAAAAAGGTTATGGAATCCGATCAAGAGGTAGACCAAGAAGAAAAGAAGATAGAGAATCTTTGTTTTACTTTATTAATGCAGCAACAGCCGGTGGCCTCGGATCTTCGTGTCATTTCTGCAGCAATGAAAATGATTACCGACATGGAGCGTATTGGAGATCATGCGGCAGATATTTCCGAGATGACCCTGATGATGGCAGGAAAGCCTTATATCAAAAAATTAGACCATATCAATCAGATGGCATCAGAAACCGTTTTTATGTTGATTCAAAGTATTGAAGCATATGTGGAAAAGGATGTAGAGAAGGCACATAAAGTGATTGTCCATGATGATGTGGTAGATGATTTGTTTGTTCAGGTAAAAAACGATATTATCGAGCAAATTCAAAAAGACCCAACTAGTGGAGAACAGGCTGCCGACTTTTTGATGGTTGCAAAATATTTTGAGAGAATTGGAGACCATGCAACAAATATAGCGGAATGGGTTATTTTCTCTTTAGATGATAAAAAGCATTCATAATTTCATAAAAGGGTATTGAAGGTTTTTACACTTTCGCGGTAAGATGGATAAAAAGGAATAGAAGGATAGAATATGGCTTTAATTTATATTGTAGAAGATGACAATGATATTCGTGAAATTGAGACCATCGCATTAAAAAACAGCAATCACACGGTGTATGCGTTTGATAATGCGAAAGACTTTTACAAAAAAATAGACGACACGCTTCCGGATTTGGTTCTGCTTGATATTATGCTTCCGGATGAAAACGGATATGACATTGTCAGGAAATTGCGAAATAATCCATCTATGAAACACTTGCCGATTATTATGGTGACAGCCAAATCTACGGAGATGGATATGATTAAAGGATTAGATGAAGGCGCAGATGATTATATTCGAAAACCATTTTCCGTGATGGAGCTAATCACCAGAGTAAAGGCGCTGTTGCGACGTACACAAACAGAAGAAGATAAAATTGTTCAGCTGGGGAATGTGAGAATGGACCATGAACGTCATATGGTGTATGTAGACGAGGTCCCGGTAGAACTTACATTTAAAGAGTATGAGCTGCTTAGACTTCTGATAAAGAATACAGGTGTAGTGTTATCTCGTGAAGTTATTATGAGACATGTATGGGGAACGGATTTTGAAGGCGAATCCCGTACGGTGGATATGCATATTAAGACACTACGTCAAAAAATTGGTGCTGCGTCCGGTCGAATTAAGACGGTTCGCAATGTTGGATATGTAATGGAGTAAAGATGAGACAAAAGATTCATATTCGTTTAATTGGAATAGCAATTTTAGCAGTATTGGTAACCACCTGTTGTATGACGATTCTTTATTACAGTACATATCGTGCACAGGTGCAGAAAGATTTGCAGGTAAATACCAAGTTGTTAGAAGCAACAGGAGCGTTTACGCAAGAAGAACCTTTGCCGGAAGCGTTTTTGCAAGACTTGGCCTTTGAAGTGACAGAACTTCGCATTACATGGATTGATACCGATGGAACTGTTCTTTTTGATGATACTGCAGATGAAAGTATGATGGAAAATCATGCAAACAGACCGGAGGTCATTGCCGCTTTTGAAGAAGGAAAGGGAATGGCAATTCGCAGATCGGATACCATGGATATGGATACGTTCTATTGTGCGGTTCAATTGGATGATGGAAGGGTTTTGCGCGTTGCAACTGAGGCAAAAAGTATCTTCAGTGTATTTTTTTCGGTCCTTCCGGCGGTGATACTAATTTTAATTATTATTATTGTGTTATGTATTGTTGTTGCGCATTTTCTAAGTATGCAGTTTTTACGACCAATCCAAAAAATTGCAGAAAATATCGAAGATACAACGGATGTTTCTGGATACAAAGAATTGATTCCGTTTTTACACAAAATTCGTGCGCAACATGAGAATATTTTAATGGCGGCAAAGGTGCGACAGGACTTTACAGCAAATGTATCGCACGAATTAAAGACACCACTTACTGCCATTTCCGGCTATGCGGAATTAATTGAAAATCATATGGTAGAACCCCAGCGTGAGACGCATTTTGCAAAGGAGATTAAGCGGAATGCCGACCGTCTGGTCATGCTTATTAATGATATCATTCGCTTGTCGGAACTGGATAATGGAGAAGACCAGATTGTATATGAGAATCTGGATTTAAATGAGATTGCACAAAGCAATATGGAAATGCTGAAAGTAAATGCCGAAAGAAGTGGTATTTCGTTATGCTTTGAGGGTGAAGAGTGCCCGGTGCGTGCGAATCGTGCAATGATGGACGAGTTGATTGTAAACCTTTGCCAGAATGCAATTCGTTATAATAATGAAGGCGGTAAAGTTGAAGTGAAGGTGACGCATGAGAAAGGGAATCCGGTGTTAATTGTTTCTGATGATGGAATTGGAATTCCAAAAGAGCATCAGGAACGCATTTTTGAACGTTTTTATCGTGTGGATAAAAGCCGTTCTAAGGAGACTGGTGGAACAGGTCTTGGTCTTGCGATTGTAAAACATATTGTAGCATTGCATGATGCAACGATTTCGCTCGATAGCGAAGTAGGAAAGGGTACTACCATAAAGGTCAGGTTTTAGATAAAAAGACATTGCTATTTTTTGAATAATTTACTATGATAAAGTGAAATGTGTTTTGGTGAAACACATTTCACTTTATGCATTTTACAGGAGGAAAAATATGTATCAGGAAATATCACAGTTACTCATGTATGGAGATTTAGATAAAACCGATATTCTCTATCAATTAGGGGAATTATTTGGACGTTATGAAAAAGGCAATTATGAAAAGATGGAATTGGTGCGTGATATTAATACACAAGTAAAGCATCTTTTAAAAGTGGCAACCGATTATGGGTTTGATGATAATTTATGGCATAATTATTTGACTTTCTTTTTAATGATGAGCGAGAATCCGTTTAGTATGACATGTGAAAAAGTCGGCGCAAGTGACGGAAGTGTAAATGCGCTTGTAGAAAGTGATTTTCGCATTTTTAAGAAACTATTTGATTATGATTTTAGCGCAATTGAAAAAGATTTAGGGATTTGTTGTTTTTCACAACTTTCTAATTATCGTGCAATTCATAAAAAAGACTTGATGTATAATAAGAATGTAAGCGAAAAAGTACGGGCATTAAGTAAAAAATTAGAATTGGCGGAAGACGAAAAGGAGTTCTTCAATATCATTACCGGTTTTTATAAAGCATATGGTGTGGGAATGTTCGGATTAAATAAAGCATTCCGAATTGATGAAAAACCACAGGGTGGGATTGTATTTCGGCCAATTAATAATATGGATGCGGTTGTGCTTGACGATTTGGTTGGTTATGAGATTCAAAAGAAGAAGCTGGTTGATAATACGGAAGCATTTGTAAATGGCAAGAAAGCCAATAATGTGCTATTATTTGGTGATAGCGGAACCGGAAAATCTACGAGCATCAAAGCAATTGTAAATCAGTATTACGATGATGGTCTGCGTATGATAGAGATTTATAAGCATCAATTTAAGTATTTGTCGACGGTAATTGCAGATATCAAAAACCGTAATTATAAATTTATTATTTACATGGATGATTTGTCTTTTGAGGAATTTGAGATAGAATACAAATATTTAAAAGCAGTCATTGAAGGCGGTGTGGAGACGAAGCCGGAAAACATTTTAATCTATGCTACATCTAACCGCAGGCATTTGATTAAAGAGACTTGGAATGACCGCAATGATATGGATACAAGAAATGATAAGCATCATTCCGATACCATGGAAGAAAAGCTATCGCTTGTGAATCGTTTTGGTGTTACAATCAGCTATTCGAAACCAAGTCAAAAAGAATATTTTCAAATTGTAATCGAATTGGCAAAGAGAGCAGGCGTGACGTTAAGCGACGAAGAGCTTTGTGCAGAAGCAAACAAATGGGAATTATCGCATGGCGGAATATCCGGTCGTACGGCGCAACAGTTTGTCAATTACTTATTAAGTCAACAATAAAGAGGGAAGTATGTTATATCAGATTAGCAATGGTGCAGTTGTGTTTGGCGATGATGTGATTTTACATCATATTAATTTTGAAGTAAGAAATACGGAGAAAATCGCTGTAGTAGGAAGGAATGGTTGTGGGAAAACAACGCTATTAAAACTAATTTCCGGGGAAGTGGATTTGGATAAGAAAGATAGTGACAGTGATGTTTTTATCGCAAAAGCCGGAAATCCGGAAATCGGTTATTTGAAGCAGATAGCATTCGATGATCCGTCAATCACTTTGGAGCAGGAAATCCGAAAAGTATTTGCGCCCATGGAAGAAAGGAAAAAGCAACTTGAGATGGCCGCAAAAGAATTGGAGACAGATTATTCCGACGAAAAAGTAAAGCGCTATACTGCCATGGAAGAGGCATTCAAAGAGGATGGCGGCTATTATTTTGAAAAAGAATATGATGTGTTGATTCGGAAATTCGGATTTTCGGAAGAAGAACGCAAAAAGCCGCTTTGTGATTTTTCCGGCGGACAACAGACGAAAATTGCGTTCATCAAATTATTATTGAGCAAACCGGATATTTTACTTTTGGACGAGCCAACCAATCATTTGGATGTTACTACAATTGAGTGGCTGGAAAGCTATCTGAAAAATTATCCAAAAGCAGTTGTTGTCGTATCCCATGACCGTATGTTTTTAGATAATATTGTGGATGTGGTTTATGAGATTGAACATGGCACAGCAAAACGTTATCCGGGCAATTATACAAATTTTGTTGCAAGAAAAAAAGAGAATTATGAGAAACAAATGAAGGACCATTTGGCGCAACAGAAGGAAATTGAACGCTTACAACATATGGTAGACCGGTTCAAAGGGAAACCTACGAAAGTGTCTATGGCGCGTTCAAAGGAAAAAGCGATTGAACGAATGGAGATTATTGAAGCACCGGATCGCTATGATAACCGTACCTTTCATGCGAATTTTCAACCGGAAAAAGATACCGGAAATGATGTGTTATTGGTGTCGGATTTGGCAATTGGATATGATAGACCGTTATCGACTGTTTCACTCGATTTAAAGCGCGGAGAAAAGCTGGGTATTCTTGGTGGAAATGGGCTTGGGAAATCCACTTTTTTAAAGACTTTGGTTGAGAAAATTCCTGCATTGTCGGGAACGTTCCAATATGGTGCTAACGTGCAAATTGGGTATTTTGATCAGCAAATGGCAATGTATCAAAGTAGTAAGACAGTGTTGGAGGACTATTGGGATGAATTCCCAAATCTAACTGAGACAGAGGCGCGTAATGCGTTGGGTGCATTTTTGTTTACAGGGGAAGAAGTATTTAAAAATGTATCTATGTTGTCAGGAGGAGAAAAAGTGCGCTTGGCTCTATGTAAAATTTTTAAGCGCAGACCGAATGTACTTATTCTTGATGAGCCGACCAACCACATGGATATTGTGGGAAAAGAAACCTTAGAGACGATGTTGAGCGAGTATAAAGGGACTCTTATTTTTGTATCTCACGACCGTTATTTTGTTAAGAAAGTAGCCAATCGTTTGTTGGTATTTGAGGACGGAACAACAAATCAATATCGCTTTGGCTATGAGGAGTATCAGGAAAAGTTGGATCGTATGGCACAAGATATGGAGAATTCCTATAAGACCAAGCTTGTGTTTGGTGGAGCAATCAGTCAAAACAATCGTGCAGACGAAATAGAGAATGCAGATAAAAAAGAATTAAAAAGGGCGTACAATAATCCGGGAAAAGAGCGCTCCAAGTTGGAGAAGAAAGTAAAAAAAGCAGAGGAAGAACTTGCTATAAAAGAAGAAAAGTTAGAGGAATTAAAAGCTCAGTTGCTGCGTCCGGAATACCAGTGTAGCTACTCTAAGTTAATGGAAATTCAAAATGAAATTGATGAAGTTGAAGAAGCTATTATGGAAGATATGGAGATATGGGAAGCGTTATCCTCACAACTGGATGAGCTAATCGATAGGAAATGAGTAGTGTGACAATTGCAGAAAAAATAATAAAGTTGCACAAAAATAATTGCCTTTTTTGTCAAATATGGTATACTATACGTAGGGGTAATCATAGGAAAATATCAAGATTGCCCGAATAACACAGTAAAGGGGTTGGACATCATGAGAATTACAATCACAGGAAGAAACATTGAACTTACAGAAGGTATCAAGAGTGCGGTTGAGGACAAGTTAAGTAAACTTGAGAAGTATTTTACTCCGGATACCGATGTCAACGTTACATTGAGCGTGGAGAAGGAACGCCAGAAAATTGAGGTAACAATTCCGTTGAAGGGACATATTATTCGTTCCGAACAGGTAAGTAATGATATGTATGTATCCATTGATTTAGTGGAAGAAGTTATTGAACGTCAATTGAAGAAATATCGTACCAAGTTGATTGATAAGAAACAGTCTGTAACAAATTTACAACCGGAATTTATTGTCGCAGAGACCGAGGAAGAAGAAGTGCAGATTGTAAGAACCAAACGCTTTGGAATGAAACCAATGTATCCGGAAGATGCATGTGTACAGATGGAGTTATCCGGACATGATTTCTTCGTATTCCGCAATGCAGAGACGGATGAAGTGAACGTAGTATATAAAAGAAAGGGTAATACATATGGTTTGATTGAACCGGAATGTTAGTTACATACTTTCTTTATAGTTTAGGAACCGATAGTTTATGGTGGCTATCGGTTCCATTTTTGTTTATTAGTATTTTTAATATATTGACTACGAGTACTGTGATGCATATAAAATAAGGGGTTGTGTAAAGAACGCGATTCGCAACTTGACTTTCAAGAATAGGAAAGATATGTTGGACATACAGGATGACATTGGGGAGTTATCCGACATGGAAAGGGGGTTCTCTTCCGCACAGAGGAGATGAGTTGAATAGGAAAAGAGATAAAAGATGGGCAATCCATAACGGAGGCCCTTCAAAATGGTGAATACAAAACGGTTTTTAATGAAATTATTGATTTGGTTCCACCAAAACGGCTGCAATTATTGTGGGAGATTATGGTGGAAACGGATTTGAATAATTTAGAAGAACTGGAGGAGAAAATATTCGCGTATGGAAGTTGTCTTGGAATGAAGGACCGGATTGGAAGACTTCTTTTCGCACGAATGGTTGTAGTGCTTCGTAAAGCTCAGGATGCGGAGTAATTAAAAATAAGGGGTAAAAGAGAACCGACTGGACATGGGGAGCTGTTGCAAGATAGATGTAAGACCATCTGTGGAGCAACAGCTCCATTATTTTTTGAAAAGGATATAAAAAAGATACATCATTCTGTTATACTCATTTCATGAGAACGCGTTTGATATAAAAAAGAAAGGGATTTTATGTTATGAAATATCAGGTTTTATTGATTGAAGATGATGAACGAATTCAAGAAATCGTTATGGATTTTTTTCATGCCAAAAGCGAGGGAAAGATGACTGTAACGCTTGCTTCAAGCGGCACAAAAGGGCTGGAAAAAACATATGAAACAGAATATGACCTGATTCTTTTAGATGTTATGATGCCGGGAATGGATGGTTTTTCTGTCTGCCGAGAAATTCGCAAAAGAAGCATTGTACCAATTATTTTTATCACTGCACGCATTCAGGAAGAGGATATCATGTATGGTTATGATTTGGGCTGTGATGACTATATCACAAAACCATTTTCTTTAAATGAATTGTATGCAAAAGCGAGAGCAATGGTAAAACGAAGCAAAGGTCTTGTAGGATGTGAGTTGTTGCGTTGCGGAGAGATTTCCGTTAATCCTGCAACCTTTGTGGTAAAGGTAAAGGATCAAGAAGTAGAGTTGCCGCCGAAACAATATGCATTGTTAAAATACTTGTTAGAACACAAAGAGCAGGTGGTAAGCAGAGAAACGCTTTTGGATTGTATCTGGGGATATGATTATGAAGGAACAGACCGTGTGGTAGACAATCACATTAAAAAACTTCGGATGGCACTGCAAGAGGGTGGAAAATACATTAAAACAATTATTACAAAAGGATATAAGCTTACGGAAAAAGTGGAGGGAGAGAAAGGATGAAGAAAAAAAGTTGGTTTAATTTATTTATAAAACGATGGATTCCATTATTGGTTGTGGCTGGAATTATCTCTGTTGTTGTGACTGATTTTGTGACGCGGTATTATTTTGATACAGAGTATGAATTTTGCAATGACATGGTGTATGCAAGAAGTAGTGGTTTACAGACGAACATGGAAGAATGGTTGGAGGCGGAAGGAGAAGAAAAGGAGGTTTTGGAGACAAGGATTCAATTTGAATTAAGACTTAGTTCAAATGTGTTGTATGATGCAGATTTTAGCGTATGGCCGCAAGGTGCAGAGGATGAAATGATTTTGGGATGTAAGAAAGGTCCCGGAGAACGGATTTCATTTTATTCCTGTCCAATAGAGTATTTCAAGCAGACGCAACCGGATGAATGCTATGAGGCGGTGACGTACTATATTAAAGACACACAGTTTCTGCCGGGATTGACTTATCGTGTCGATATTGAAACCGGAGAAAGTATTGAGGAAATTGATTTGACGCCTCAAAACACAAAAGGATATGAATATATAGATAAGAGGGATTATCCGGATGAGCCGATTATGACATTTTTGTATTATTTATCTTTTCCTACTATACCGGATGATGTAGAAAAATATTTTGCAGATGGATATCAACATAGCGATATAGTTGACGATGTAGAAGAGTCAACTTATTGGAATTATGAATGCTATACTTGTTCCGAGATTATTCTCTCTGACAATAGTAAGTTTTACCTGATTAGCAACTATAGCATCGATTTATGGCTTTTGAGCAAAGCGTATTTAATCCCATTTTATGTTGGTATTTTCATATTTAGTACCATGTTGGCGGCCATTTGGGCATTACGCAATTATAAGAATGACCAGATGCTTTCCTACCAGAAAAACTTAACGAGAGCACTCGCCCACGATTTGAAAAGTCCGCTTATGGTAATCTCCGGATATGCGCAGAATCTTTCCGAGCATATTTGTCCGGAAAAAGAAGAGTATTATGCGAAAGCAATTGTTGAGAATGTAGAAGATATGAGCCAGACCATTACGGATATTTTGGAATTGTCGCGTTTGCAGGATCAGAAAAAGGGATTGAAGAGAACGAAACAGTCGGTGGATGCTTTGATTCAGGAAATGATAGGACATTATAAAGATGTATTAAGTGAACGCCGGCAAGAAATTGTTGTAACTGGTGACACCACAATCAATTGCGATGCAATGTTAATGAAACGTGTATTTGATAATCTCATTAGCAATGCAATTTATCATTCCGAAGAAGAAAGCAAAATTACCATAGAAATATCCGAGAAAAAGCTTGTTATTTCCAATCCGGTGTCAGAAGAAGTGGGCAATAAAAAAGAGCAGCTGCTAGAGCCATTTGAAAAAGGAGATGAAAGCAGAAAGCAGCCGCATGGTACCGGAATCGGTCTTAGCATTGCAAAATCAATTTTAAAAATGCACAAGTATTCGATAAAAATTGAATATAAAGAGAAAACTTTTGTAGCAATTCTTGTTTTCGGAAAGAAAAAGTTTTAGTATAATAGGGATAGACTTTGTAAGAAAAGAGGATTGTATATGAATATTGTGGTTTTGGCAGGCGGACTTAGTACGGAACGCAATGTCTCCTTCAAAAGCGGAAGTATGGTAGCAAAAGCATTACAGGAGAATGGACACAACACCATTTTGCTGGATGTGTTTATGGGATACGGAGAAAAAGAAGAGAATCTGGAAGGAATCTTTTCACGCACGGAAGAAATCAGCGTGAATGTGGAAGAGATTCCGGCAGAAGCTCCGGACATTGCCAAAGTAAAGGCGCAACGCAAAGACCAGTCAGATTGTTTCTTTGGACCAAATGTGATACAGATTTGTCAGATGGCGGACATCGTATTTATGGCGCTCCATGGTGAGAACGGTGAGAACGGAAAAGTGCAGGCAGCATTCGATTTATTTGGCATCCGTTATACCGGAAGTGATTATTTAAGCAGTGCGATTGCAATGAACAAAGGGATTGCAAAGCAGTTCTTTATTGCAAATAATATACCAACTCCAAAGGGCATCAGTATGACCAAAGACAATCAAACAGATGATATTCTATCATTTGGAATGTCCTATCCATGTGTAGTAAAGCCATGTTGCGGAGGTTCCAGCATTGGAGTAACGATAGCAGACAACAAGGAAGCATTTGCAAAGGCATTAGAAGAAGCGTTTCGGTTTGAAGATGAACTTGTTATAGAAGAATATGTAAAAGGGCGTGAATTTTCGGTAGGTGTCATGGAAGGGAAGGCACTTCCGGTTATTGAGATTGCACCGCTTCAGGGATTTTACGATTATAAGAATAAGTATAAAGCCGGAAGCGCGGTAGAGACTTGTCCGGCAGACCTTCCGGATGATGTAGCGAAACAGATGCAGATATATGCGGAGCAAGTAGCGAAAGTAATCGGGCTTGACACCTATTCCCGTTCCGATTTTTTATTGGATGAAAATGGTCGCATGTATTGTTTGGAGGCAAATACGTTGCCGGGAATGACATCTACGAGTTTGTTGCCGCAGGAAGCAGCAGCAGTGGGCGTTAATTATAATGAACTGTGTGAGAAAATCATTGCAATTTCCATGAAAAAATATGAAAGCATATAAGGAAGATGGATATGACAAATTTAACGCTTGAAAATATTGCAAATGCTTGTGGTGGAACCTATATTGGAGAAGAAGCCGACAAGCAAAAGAATATTGCAGGAGCTGTAATTGACAGTCGTTTGGTAGAGCCGGGATATTTGTTTATTCCCATTCGGGGAGAACGCGTAGACGGACATCGGTTTATTCCGGATGTTTTTGAAAAAGGTGCACTTGCAGTATTGTCCGAACAAGAATTAGAAAGTCCAAAGGGACCATATATACGGGTTTCTTCCTGCACGGAAGCTATGAAACAGATTGCAGCATTTTATCGCGAAAATCTGGATGTTAAGGTGGTAGGAATTACCGGAAGTGTGGGAAAAACAAGCACCAAAGAAATGATTGCATCCGTGCTTTCACAGCGCTATGAAGTGTTAAAAACTGCAGGTAATTTTAACAATGAGATTGGCCTTCCGCTTACCATTTTTCGAATTCGAAAGGAACATCAGGTTGCAGTTTTGGAGATGGGGATTTCTAATTTTGGCGAGATGCATCGTCTTGCAACCATGGCAAAGCCGGATATCTGTGTCATCACCAATATCGGACTTTGTCATTTGGAAGACTTGGGAAGTCGTGATGGAATTTTACAAGCAAAGACAGAGTGCTTTGAACATATGAATACCGACGGAGTTGCAATTTTAAACGGAGATGATGATAAGCTTTTTACCCAAAAGATTGTCAATGGCAAATCTGCAATTTTTTATGGAATCAATCATACTGATTGTAGCGTATATGCAACGGATGTGGAGAATCTGGGCTTTGATGGAATGAAAGCGACCATTCATACAACGGAAGGTTCATTTGATGTGCTGATTCCGATTCCGGGAGAACATAACGTATATAATGCATTGGCTGCAACGGCAGTTGGACTGCAACTTGGACTTACATTAGAAGAAATTGAAAAGGGAATTGCGACTACGCAGACGATTGCGGGACGTACCAATTTCCTAAAAATCAATGGAATGACGGTGATTGATGATTGCTATAATGCAAACCCGGTTTCCATGGAGGCATCGATTGAAGTGCTTTCCCACGCCAAAGGAAGAAGTATTGCGGTACTTGGCGATATGGGAGAACTCGGAGAGAATGAGAAAGAACTTCATTCCAGAGTGGGAACATTTGTAGGACAGAAGCAAATTACAACCCTATTTTGTGCGGGTACGCTTGCACAAGAATATGCAAATGCAGCTAGGGCAGTCAATTCGGATATCGAGATTTATTATGATTCGGATCGAGAAGCCATGACAAAAGAGTTACTACGTTATGTTAAGACGGGTGATTCCATTTTAATTAAGGCGTCGCACTTTATGGATTTTCCTAAAATTGTTGAGGCACTTCAAGGGCTTGAAGTGTAAAGTGTCTTCTGCTAAAATACAAGTATATTTTTAGAAAGAAAAGAGGACGAACAAATGGCACAGAATCCAGTAGTAACATTTACCATGGCAAATGGCGATGTGATGAAAGCAGAACTTTATCCGGAAATTGCACCAAATACCGTTAATAACTTCATCAGCCTTGCAAGCAAAGGTTTTTATGACGGATTGATTTTTCATCGTGTAATTCGCGGATTTATGATTCAGGGTGGAGACCCGGAAGGTAGCGGCATGGGTGGCCCTGGATATGGAATTAAGGGAGAGTTTGCACAGAACGGATTTGCAAATGACCTAAAGCATACAGCAGGTGTTTTATCAATGGCGCGTTCCATGATGCCAAATTCTGCAGGAAGTCAATTTTTCATTATGCATCAGGATTCCCCACATTTGGATGGTGCTTATGCGGCATTTGGTAAGATTATCGAAGGACAGGAAGTTGTTAACAAAATTGCAGAGACAGCAACCGATTATAGCGACCGTCCAATCGAAGAGCAAAAAATGAAAAGTGTTACGGTAGAGACATTTGGTGTTTCTTATCCGGAACCGGAGAAATGCTAGAACGGGGGACTGCAATGCAGTCCTCTTTTTTAAAAGCAATCCTATATGTGGAATCGGAAATTGCACCGGAAAAACATCTAAAAAAATGGATGCAGGGAAACGCTTCGCGACATGGAATCATTTGTCAAAAAATAAGCGAGCCGGTGACAGAGGAATCTATACAACAGGCGGTTTCTACTGCAGGGGTAAATAATATAGAATGCCTTGTGGTTTTAGCAACTCAAGCAACATGGGAATTAACGCAAGTGAAGAATATAGCGGGATTGCCATATGTCAATCCGACGATGGATAAGCAATTTTTCCGAAATGCATGGATTGTGGTTGAGGGATTTGAAGAAGTTGATTTTGATTTTTTCGAAAAAGTGTATCAAAGGCATCATGGGATTCCATGGACAATTATTTCTACCGAACGCTGCTATTTAAGAGAGTTGTCTATGGCAGATATGGATGACCTGTTTGCGCTGTATGCAGATGCTTCAGCAACAAAATTTGTGGAACCCTTGTATGAACGCGCAAAGGAAGAGGAATATCAGCGTGCATACATTGCAAATATGTATCAATATTATGGTTATGGAATGTGGTTGGTTTGCAACAAGGAATCCGGAGAAATAATTGGAAGAGCCGGGCTTGAACATCGCGAGTGTAACAACGGTGTGGAATTGGAATTAGGGTATTTTATTGTGCCAAGTCAACAGCAAAAAGGATATGCAACGGAAATTTGTCAGGCAATTATTGATTATGCGAAAAGAGAGTTGAATTTCCCACAATTAAATTGTTTTATCCAAAAGGAAAATGAGATTTCCATACATCTTGCAAAGAAGCTTGGGTTTCATTTTGAGGAAGAGATACAAGAGTTGCAGAAGAACATGTGCAGATATGTGTTAAATATTGCTTTTTAGGCGAAAATAAAATATAATTAGACATTATACTAAGGCTTATTTTAAGCATGAAGTAGGTGAGACGATGGCAGATATTTCTTCAGAAGAACTGAAACGTTTAGAAGACGAATTCCATTCAAGCAGTGGAAGTATCAAATCAATTAAAGAATTTTTAAGTCCGGAAGATTTGTATGAAGAACTAGTCACAAGTATTCGCAAATATCATCCTTCAGCAGATATTACGCTTGTGGAGAAAGCTTACAACATTGCCTATGAGGCACACAAGGGTCAAGTGCGCAAATCAGGAGAAGCCTATATTATTCATCCGCTTTGCGTTGCCATTATTCTGGCTGAGTTGGAATTAGATAAAGAGACAATTGCGGCAGGTCTACTTCATGATGTCCTGGAAGATACTATTATGACCGATCAGGAACTTATCGATGAGTTCGGGGAAGAGGTTTTACTTTTGGTTGATGGTGTGACAAAGTTACAACATTTACATCTTACGGACAACAGTAAAGATCCGAAACAAAAGAACGCAGAACGATTAGAAATGCAGGCGGAGAATCTACGAAAGATGTTCCTTGCCATGGCAAAGGATATTCGTGTCATTATGATTAAGCTTGCGGACCGTCTTCACAATATGCGGACTTTGCGTTATCAATCAAAAGAAGCACAACTTCGTATTGCGCGTGAGACACAGGAAATTTATTGTCCGATTGCTCAGCGTCTCGGTATCAGTAAGTTAAAGATTGAGTTAGACGACCTTTCTTTGAAGTATTTGAATCCGGAGGCGTACTATGACTTGGTTGAGAAGGTCGCCCTACGTAAGAACGTACGTGATGATTATGTACAGAGCCTGGTAGAAGAAGTGAGGGCGTATGTGGTGGAAACAGGAATCCATGCAGAGATATCCGGAAGAGCCAAACACTTCTTTAGCATTTATAAGAAAATGGTCAATCAGGATAAAACGATCGACCAGATTTATGATTTGTTTGCAATACGCATTATTGTGGATTCTATCAAAGATTGTTATTCCATTCTTGGAGTTATGCATGAGAAATATAAGCCGATTCCGGGAAGATTTAAAGATTATATTGCAATGCCGAAACCGAATATGTATCAATCGCTTCATACGACTTTGATTGGGCCGAACGGACAGCCTTTTGAAATACAGATTCGTACATTTGAGATGCATCGTACAGCGCAATATGGGATTGCTGCACATTGGAAATATAAAGAAACTGCAAACGGAAATGCAACTTCAACCACTGCCAGTGAGGAAGAGAAGTTAAGCTGGTTGCGTCAGATATTGGAATGGCAGCAAGACATGTCAGATAACAAAGAATTTATGAGTTTGTTAAAAAGCGATTTGGATTTGTTTTCCGACACCGTATTTTGTTTTACTCCATCCGGTGAGGTGAAAAATCTGCCGCACGGATCCACACCGATTGATTTTGCTTATAGTATCCATTCTGCAGTCGGTAACAAAATGGTAGGAGCAAAGGTAAATGGTAAGCTGGTACCGATTGATTATGTGATTGGAAACGGAGATCGAATTGAGATTATTACCTCTCAGAACTCCAAAGGACCAAGCAGAGATTGGTTAAAAATTGTTCGTAGTACCCAGGCAAAGAACAAAATTAATCAATGGTTTCGAAGTGAACTTAAGGAAGAGAATATTTTACGCGGCAAAGAACTCATGGTTGCGTATGCTAAGACAAAAGGGATTGATTTGTCTAAGCTTAATAAGGCAGAATATCAGGATAAAATTTTACGTAAATATGGTTTTCATGATTGGAATTCCTGTTTGGCGACAATTGGTCATGGTGGTTTAAAAGAAGGACAAATTGTCAATCGATTGTATGAGGAATACAAAAAAGATCATATTGTTCCAATGACAGATGAAGATGTATTAGAGACGATTAGTGAGAATAAGCCGGAACAAACGCCAAGACGGACCAAAAGCGGTATTGTTGTAAAGGGACTCTATGATGTCGCAGTGCATTTTTCTAAGTGCTGTAGTCCAGTTCCGGGCGATGAGATTATAGGATTTGTAACGAGAGGACGAGGCGTTTCGATTCATCGTACGGATTGTATCAATATCATTAATTTGACGGAAATTGAGAAAAAACGCCTAATTGAGGCTGAATGGCAGGTGGGAGCCGAGGATAATGAATTAGGCAACTATCTAGCTGAAATTAAAATTTATTGCAATGACCGCTCCGGTCTTTTGGTAGATATTACAAGAGTTTTTAGTGAGCGTGATATCAATATTAACGGCATCCATTCGAATACCAGTAAACAGGGAATTGCTTCGATTGAAGTGTCCTTCCGTACAAAGGGAAGAGCACAGATTAACAGCCTAATTGAGAAACTTAGACAGATTGATAATGTAATTGATATTGAACGAACCGCAGGTTAGCAAATGATTCACTCCATGCAGTTATATGGAGTGAATCATTTTGTAGAAATCGTTAAGGAGGTGCGGATAAATGGGTAACTTAAAAATAGAACAATATGTGGTCGGACCGGTACAAACAAACTGCTATTTCTTAATTCATGATATAACAAAAGAAATTTTGATTGTTGATCCTGGGGATAATGCCAAGGAATTATCGAAACGAATACATGAGAATGAATATCAGCCAAAGGCGATTTTATTAACCCATGGACATTTTGACCATGTTATTGCAGCAGAAGAACTGGCAAAGGAATTTGGAATTTTGATTTATGCGCATGAAGAGGAACGGTCGACATTAGAAGATGAGAGATTAAATGCCAGCTGGATGATGGGCTTGAATCAGAAGTATTATGCAGATGTGTTTGTAAAAGATGAGCAGGAGTTGGATTTAGCAGGATTTCATATTCGAGTGCTTTATACACCGGGACATACCATCGGTGGATGTTGTTACTATTTACCGTATGAAGAGGTCCTTTTTTCGGGAGATACTCTTTTTAGTATGTCAATTGGAAGAACTGATTTGCCGACGGGAAGTGCATCACAGTTGATTCGTTCTATTCAGGAAAAATTGATGTCACTTCCGGAGCAGACAACTGTTTATACCGGCCATGGAGAAGAAACAACCATTGAAACAGAGAGGATGTATAACCCTTACTTATGATTATTGTGCTATTTAGTAAACCGGAATTTGAATATGATGTGCATTCGCTGATGAAAGCTTTTTTTCCAAAAGATGATGTGCAGATGTTTTATACTTGCAGTGAGTCTGAAGTGGATGGAAAAAATGTTGCGTGTATGCGATATGAGCAGAATGAAGAAGGGGAAAAACTTCTTCAAGAAGCTACAGATGTTTTTTATGTTGTTTATAAAGAGGATGAAATTGCTATTAAATGGGATGCAAGTGACACAAAGGAAGTTTCTTTTCGGGTAGATATGAGCAATCGGACAACAACAAGAAATCATTTAAAGCAGAAACTGTATGATATGTTAAAAGAAGGATTGCAGGTGGATCTTCCATGGGGAACATTGACCGGAATTCGTCCGATTAAAATTCCAATGAAACTTTTAGAAGAAGGAAAAAGTGAATCTGAGGTTGCAAACTATATGAAAGAAACCTATCTGGCAACCGACGAAAAGATTCAGTTAAGTATCGACATCGCAAAACGTGAGCAGAAGCTATTGAAGAAAATCGATTATGAGAATGGATATAGCCTCTATATTGGGATTCCGTTTTGTCCAAGTACCTGTTTATATTGCTCGTTTACTTCCTATCCACTATCAGCATGGAGCAATCAGGTAGATGCCTATTTAGATGCCTTGGAGAAAGAAATTGATTTTACAGCAAAACGGTGTCAAAACAAACAGTTACATTCCGTCTATGTGGGAGGCGGAACACCAACGACATTAACTCCACGACAATTAGAAAGATTGATTAAGAAAGTTAAATCTAGTTTTGATTTATCACACTGCGTGGAGTTTACTGTTGAGGCTGGACGGCCGGATTCTATCACGGAAGAGAAATTGCTTGTTCTTCGAGAAAATGGAATCGATCGTATTTCAATTAATCCACAGACAATGAAACAGGCAACACTTGATTTAATTGGTCGCCATCATACGGTAGAACAGACGATAGAAAGTTTTCAACTTGCGAGAAAAGTTGGTATCCAAAATATAAATATGGATTTAATTATTGGACTTCCTAAAGAAGATATTCATGATGTTCGAAATACAATGGAACGTCTTTTGGAATTTCGACCGGACAATGTGACCGTACATTCACTTGCAATTAAGAGAGCTGCGCGTCTTACTATCATGAAAGATTACTATCAGGATATGGAAATGGTAAATACGCAGGCACATATGGATCTTTGTGCAGATTACTGCAAGAAGATGGGATTGTTCCCATATTATTTGTATCGCCAAAAGGGAATGGCAGGAAATATGGAGAATGTTGGTTATGCAGCGGAAGGAAAAGCTGGTGTATATAATATCTTGATTATGGAAGAAAAACAGACTATAATGGCACTTGGCGCCGGTGCGTCAACGAAATTCGTACTTTCGGAATTCAATCCGGACGGAAACAGACGAATCGAACGTGTAGAAAATGTCAAAGACGTGAAAAATTATTTGGAGCGTATTGATGAGATGATAAAAAGAAAAAGTGACAAGATGGAGGAAATCAGATGGCATTAAGCAAAAAGCCGGTTAACGGCATGAAGGATATTTTACCGGCAGAGATGGAGATTCGTGATTATGTCACGAATGTAATAAAGGAAACCTATCGAAGCTTTGGATTTACCCCAATTGAGACACCGTGTATGGAAAATATCGCCAATTTGAGCAGTAAACAGGGCGGAGAAAACGAAAAGCTTATCTTCAAAGTATTAAAACGTGGAGAGAAGTTAGACCTTGAGAATGCAAAAGAAGAAGCGGATGTGGTAGATTTTGGTATGCGATATGATTTGACGGTACCGCTTACTCGTTTTTATTCCAATAATGCGAATAATCTTCCAAGTCCATTTAAGGCACTTCAGATTGGAAGTGTATGGAGAGCGGATAGACCACAAAGAGGACGTTACCGTCAGTTTACTCAATGTGATATAGATATTTTAGGGGAGCCAAGTAACCTTGCAGAAATTGAGCTTATTACGGCAACCACTACAACCATTGGTCGTCTTGGATTTAAAAATTTTGAAATTCGTATCAACGAACGCCGTATTTTAAAAGCAATGGCGGCATATAGTGGATTTGCAGAAGAAGAGTATGATAGTGTATTCATAACGTTAGATAAAATGGATAAAATTGGAGTAGAAGGTGTTGCCCAGGAACTGGCACAAGATGGATACCCACAAGAATCCATTGATAAATATTTGGGATTGTTCCGACTATTAGAGGATAAAAAGGACGTTGGCGAAGGTGTTAGATTCCTTGCGGATACCTTGGGTGAATATTTAGATGCCGATGTTTTAACCAATATGACAGAGATTGCAACAGCAGTAAATGCAACAAAAGCAGCTGAATTTACACTGGTATTCGATCCAACATTGGTACGTGGGATGAGTTACTATACAGGAACGATTTTTGAAATTGCAATGCCGGAGCTTGGCGCAGCCTGTGGCGGTGGCGGTCGCTACGATAAGATGATTGGAAAGTTTACCGGAAATGATGTGCCTGCATGCGGTTTTTCCATTGGATTTGAGAGAATTATCCTGTTGCTTATGGAAAGCGGATTTCAGATTCCGGAAAGTCCAAAGAAAGTAGCATATTTGGTTGAGAAAAAGTATCCTGCCGAAAAGCTCGTAGATGTCATGAAAAAGGCAAGCGATGCAAGAGCAAATGGACAACAGGTACTTGTTGTTCGTATGAATAAAAATAAGAAATTTCAGAAAGAACAATTGACGAAAGAAGGTTATCAGGAGTTTGTGGAATTTTTTGCCTGATAGGCTTGATTTGTTTTGGATGAAAATAGAAAAGAGCTTGTGTATGCACAAGTTCTTTTTATGTGCTAGGAAATTTCGCAATTTCCTAGCACATAAAAAAGAACGCTTCGCTAAGGATGCGTAGCTCGTGGCAGAGAAATTAGCCGTAAACGGTACCGCTCGCGCGCGGAGATTGCGCGGAGCGCAATCCATTTTTATGTGATTAGGAGAGGGTTGTTATGGGAAAAATTATTGGAATTGATTTGGGAACAACAAATAGTTTGGTGTCTGTCTGGGAAAAGGGGAAAAGCATATTGATTCCTAATGCAACAGGCGGATTTCTGACACCTAGTGTTGTTAGTATTGAGAAGGATGGAACGGTGTATGTAGGAGATGTTGCAGTAGAACGCAGAGTAACCAATCCGGAAAATACAGTATCTGTTTTTAAGCGTTTTATGGGGACTTCAAAACTCTATCACCTTGCAGGAAAGGATTATTATCCGGAGGAATTATCGGCGATAGTGCTTCGTAAGCTGAAAGAAGATGCTGAGAAATACTTACAGGAAGAGATAGAAGAAGCGGTAATCAGTGTACCGGCATATTTTAATGATGATGGACGTAGTGCGACAAAAAGAGCAGGAGAATTGGCGGGACTTAAGGTCGAAAGAATTGTGAATGAACCTTCTGCGGCAGCGTTGGCATATCAACATATGAATGATTTGGAAGATGCGACATTACTTGTGTTTGATTTTGGAGGTGGAACGCTAGACGTATCGCTTGTAGATTGTTTTGATAATATCGTAGAGATACTCGCGGTATGTGGGGATAATCGTTTGGGTGGAAGTGATTTTGATCAAGTCATTTACGATGAATTTTTATTGCAAAACAAATTAGATGAAGGACAATTGTCGGAAGAAGAAAAAGCAATTTTGCTGATGAGAGCTACAAAATGTAAACTTGCGCTATCCAAACAAGAAAGCAGTACCATGTATATGGATATTGATGGACACGAGTATTCTTTGGAATTAAATCAGGAATATTTTATTCGAATAACGCAAAAATTACTAGCAAGATTGATTCAACCTGTGAAAAAAGTTCTTTTAGACGGTAATGTTTCGAAAGAACGATTGACAGGAATTGTTCTTGTAGGTGGTTCTTGTAAGATGCCAATCATACGCGATTTTCTGGAATATTCCCTGCAGACGAATCAAATTTCTATTATCGAGCCGGATCACATGATTGCATTGGGTGTTGGTGTATATGCGGGAATTAAAGAACGTAGCGAAGATGTAAAGGATATGATGCTTACAGACATCTGTCCCTTTTCGTTGGGGGTTGGAGTAAGAAATCCGTCAAATGAAAAGAAACAAAATATGCTTGTTATTATCGAAAGAAACACTGCTTTGCCAGCCAGTCGTGAATATGTGGTAAGTGCCATAGAAAAAGGGCAGATGAGGATGCTCTTAAAAGTGTATCAGGGTGAGTCTCATGATGTGGATGATAATTGTGAAATCGGTAGCCTGGAAATAAAGCTTCCGAAAAATGACGAGGAAAGAGAGAAAGTAGCTGTACGTTTTACTTATGATATTAATGGACTGTTATATGTAGAAGCAAAAATTATTTCTACAGGCAAAGTGCAAACACTTGTTATCCAAAATGGCAAAAAACAAATGTCTATACAAGAAATTGAAAAACAGGTAAAACAATTAGAATCACTTAGAATACATCCAAGAGAAAAGGAAGAAAATAAGATGCTTCTGGAAAGAGCAGCACGACTTTTCTCAGAAACAACCGGAGACTGGCGCACGGAGTTAGCATATCGAATCCGTTTCTTTCAGGAATATCTGAATACGCAAGATGAGTACCGAATTCATAAACTAAAGAAACATTTTACTGCATTTCTGGATTATGTGGAAGAACAAATTGATACGCATACACTTGCGGTGGAAGATGCAAATGGATTTTGTAATTGGTACAAAAATAAAGCGGAAAATGAAGAAGACCATATGGAAAATGAACAGGAAGAGCAGGAATATCAAGTATGGAACCTTTCATCCAATGGTTATACAAGTTAGGATTGGAATATGACAATTTGGGATCGATTAGGAATAGAGCGGACAAACGATATTCGAGAAATCAAGAAGGCATATGCCAAAGCGGTAAAGCATTGTCACAGGGAAGAACATCCCAAAGAGTGGCAACTGCTTCATGAGGCATATGAAAAAGCATTGGATTATGCCAAGGGACAAGGTGAAACGATTGTTCTTCCCGATATAGAACGTACGGAGAAGAAGACTACTCCGCCTCATTTTGAAAAGAAGGAACCGAAAAAGATATACACGCCTATTTTTGCGGAAATCGTTGAGAACGCAGACCATAAGAGTTTGCCCCCAAAAAGGGAAAGAAGTCGGGAAGAATTTCAGGAAGAGAAAAAAATACTTCAGAGGCTACAAAGTTTTTCATCTTTTAAAGTGAAAGATGAACTGCATAGCTGGCATATGTATTTATTTTCGAATGAGTCGGAAAAGAGGTATTTGGACTTCTATTTCTGGGAACAAATTTTAAGAGCGCTAAATGATAATTCGTATCATAAAAAGACCTATCAACAAATTCGAAAAGATATCCAAGAGATACGAGCAACGCTTACCACTGCACCGCCGGAAATTTCTCGTCTGACAATGGAAATTGGTACATGGTGCGACCATTACGTTGAAAGAAAGAACACTAACTTTAAAATAATTCGAAACACAGCATGTGTTTTATTGGTGTTTATTGTAGCGATTTTGTATGGTTCATTTGGTGATAAAGAGGATGACAATGAGATAGTCACTTTGGATTTTCAAGAACTTGCCCAGAATTATGAAAATCAACAGGTACCACATACTTTTTCGGGAGACGAGGAGGTACTATGCCAATTTGTAATGACGAATGGGCAGTTGCCGCAGGGGCAAACGAGACTTACCAAAGATGGTAACTTCTTTTATATTTATCAGGATGAAAGATATGCGACGGTAAAGGAAGCAATGAATGCGCGAACAAGCGAATTGCAAAGCGACCGTTTCGAAGAGTTGGCGGACTTATTTTATGAGGAATATGGAATTCGGTTAACCGTCATTGCTTTGCCACAAGAAGTTTATGATGGTCTTTTGATAGATAAGATACCTCTTTATGCGTTGGATGGAAAATGCCCAATCAATGAAATATGTGTATCGGAAGGATATTGGGAGAATCAAACGAGTTATATACATCCGGTTACGGATGGTGTATGGGCAGTAGAACAGATTCCGGATTACTATTATTCAACTTCTGCAAACGATTTTTTTAATTCGATAGAAAAGGAAAGCTTGTTGAAAAAGAATGGAAATACATGGAATATTACATTATCCGAATTATTTGTTTATGATGTTGTACTTATTTTTGATGAGGATAAATATGTTGTTGAGGGTCTGGAAGGAAATTATGAAACAACATCGGAATACGGATTGTATCAGATATCCGTAAAATCGGATAGGAATATTCAATTGACGGTACAAAGTTTTGACGAACCTTAGTATCTGTGATAAAATAACCCGTAGTTTTAAGATAGAAAAGGAAGGAAACATATATGGCAGAATCAATGCAGGGCTTACACAGAAGCCACAGATGCACGGAAGTATCCAATGCAAATATTGGTGAGAAAGTAACCGTCATGGGATGGGTACAAAAGAGAAGAAATTTAGGAAGTTTGATTTTTATCGATTTAAGAGATCGTAGTGGTCTGTTACAAATCATGTTTGATGAGAATAGCATTGGGGCAGAAGGCTTTGCGAAAGCAGGAGAACTTCGTAGTGAATTTGTCATTGCGGTAGAAGGAACCGTACAGAAACGTAGCGCGGCTGTAAATGAGAATTTAAAGACTGGAGATATTGAGATTATTGCAACATCTCTTCGAATTTTATCGGAATCACAGACACCACCGTTCCCGATTGAGGAAAATAGCCAGACCAAAGAAGAAATTCGATTGAAATATCGTTACTTAGATTTGAGAAGACCGGATATTCAAAATAATTTGATGCTTCGTAGCAAGGTGCTTCGTCTGATGCGTGATTTTATGGCGGATGAAGGCTTTTTAGAAATTGAGACACCGATTTTATGTAAATCGACACCGGAAGGCGCGAGAGATTATCTTGTACCAAGCCGTGTGCATCAAGGCAGTTTTTATGCGTTGCCGCAGTCACCGCAGTTGTTTAAACAGCTTCTTATGGCATCCGGTTATGACCGCTATTTCCAGATTGCACGCTGTTTCCGTGATGAAGACCTTCGTGCAGACCGTCAGCCGGAATTTACACAAGCGGATATGGAGCTTTCCTTTGTCGATATTGATGATGTTCTTGATGTCAATGAACGTTTGTTACAATACGTATTTAAAGAGGCAATTGGTGTGGATGTACAGCTTCCGCTTCCAAGAATGCCTTGGCAGGAAGCAATGGACCGTTATGGTTCCGACAAGCCGGATACCCGTTTTGGAATGGAACTTGTGGATGTATCGGATACAGTCAAAGGTTGTGGATTTGGAGTATTTACAGGTGCATTGGATAATGGTGGATCGGTTCGTGGTATCAATGCCAAAGGACAAGCCGATATGCCACGTAAGAAGATTGATAAATTAGTAGAATTTGCAAAAGGATATGGAGCCAAAGGTTTGGCATATCTTGCAGTAAATGCAGATGGAACTTATAAATCATCTTTTGCAAAATTTATGACAGAGGAAGAACTGGAAGCATTAGTTGCAAAAATGGGTGGAGAGCCGGGTGACTTACTGCTTTTTGCAGCAGACAAGAATAAAATCGTATGGAATGTCCTTGGTGCGCTTCGTCTCGAAATTGGTGAAGAATTAGGACTTATGGACGACAAGCAATACAATTTCCTTTGGGTAACGGAATTCCCGCTTTTAGAGTGGTCGGACGAGGAAAATCGTTTTATGGCAATGCATCATCCATTTACCATGCCAATGGAAGAAGATTGGGCAAATATCGATGCAGATCCGGGTTCTGTTCGTGCAAAAGCATATGATATTGTATTAAATGGTACCGAGCTTGGTGGAGGTTCTGTGCGTATCCATCAGCACGATATTCAGGAAAAAATGTTTGAAGTTCTTGGATTTACGAAAGAGCTTGCACATGAGCAGTTTGGTTTCCTTTTAGATGCGTTTTCTTATGGAGTTCCGCCACATGCAGGTTTAGCGTATGGGGTTGACCGTATGGTTATGCATATGGTACATGCAGAATCGATTCGTGATGTAATTGCATTCCCGAAGGTGAAGGATGCGTCTGATTTGATGTCGGCAGCGCCGGGAACAGTTGATGGAAAGCAGTTAGAAGAACTTGGTATCGGAATTTTAGACATGGCTGAGGAGTCATAGAAAACGAGGGAATCGTGAAAAAACAATTATTTATCTTGTTTCTTATTGCAGATGTACTTTTATTTTTAGGTTTGGTGGGAGGCGTTCTATTTGCCATATTTGGCTTAGAAGACATACGCACCCAGCTTACCTACATGCAAGATACGATTAGTATTATACAAAGTGATGTTGGAAATTTGCAGTCGAATATCAAGACGACATTAGAAGAAGAGTCTAGTCTGATTGAAAGTTATGAGGTTGACATTGTGGGTATGAATTTGGAGGCAGGAACTTATGATGTTGCCGTATCCGTTATTCCGAAGGAATATACGGATGCAACACAGACCAGCATCTATTTCGGGTCGAAGGAGTATCTACTAACATTAAATGGTTATGCATATCAAGGAAATATGACATTACCATTAAGCGAATCGTATGACGGTAATATTACTTTCTTATTTGTAAATGGGGATAAGAAAACGACAGAGGTATTACGTGATTATGTTGGTATCACAACAGGATTAAAAAATGTTGTCATAGCGACGATGCAAGAGCAACCGGAGTATCGCAATGAAAAAATTTCTTTGGATACGGATATTGATGTAAAAATCCAAGGAAACGATGAGTATGTGTTTGAACAACTTCATCTGCTAGCAACGATAAATGGTGAAGAAGTTTATACGTTGGATTTGTTTGAAGGTCAGATGGGTGCCATTGATGAATTTGAAATTGCTACATCTGTTGAATTCGATCAGGAAATGGTGCTAGATGATACCGTACGTGTTTTTATACAAGGTGTAACGCAACAAGGATATACATTTGAATATGAGCTTTATAAAGCAACGGTATCTTTGTCGGAAGAAGAGAAAGAGATTTTAATCGCAGAGAACGTATCGTATATTATTATAGATGATAATAATGAAAGACTTGAGCTGGAATAACATTCCGCTCAAGTCTCTTTTTTTGATAAGGGCATGGTAAAAATAAATTCGCTTCCAACCCCTTCTGTGCTGATAACATTAATATTTTCTTTGTGTGCCTGGACAATTTCTTTTGTAATTGCAAGTCCCAGACCGGTCCCTTGCTTATCTTTTCCGCGGGAGGTGTCTGTTTTGTAAAAGCGTTCCCATATTTTTTTGATACTGTCACTTGGGATTCCGACACCGGAATCTTTTACAGAAATAAGTACTTTTTCATTTTTTACATTGGTTTCAATTTTGATGGTAGAATCATTATTTGAAAACTTGATTGCATTATCAATTAAGTTGTAAATCACTTGTTGCACCTTAATCATATCTCCCGTGATAAAAAGTTCCTGACCGGTTAAGATTAAGTCAAAACTGATTCCTTTTTTGGTACAAATGCCTTCGAAAGTCTGAATCGTAGTCCGTATCATATTGTTGATGTCAAAATCTGCAATGTCAAGCATC
This sequence comes from Lachnospiraceae bacterium, assembly GCA_045531055.1. GTDB lineage: Bacteria > Bacillota > Clostridia > Lachnospirales > Lachnospiraceae > Roseburia. Next base: position 37,975 of record JAZSDG010000013.1, read on the forward strand.
AATCCATGATGGCGGAACTGATTTAAATCCAGAAGGTTTTGTGTTAATTTGTTCAAACGCTCTGTTTCAAAAAGAATTACATTTAAGTATTTTTCCTGCATTTCTGCCGGAATGGTTCCATCTAACATTGCTTCTACATAGCCTTTGATCGAGGTAAGTGGAGAACGAAAATCATGTGATACGTTGGAAACAAATTTGCGTTGATCATTTTCTAATGTTTGCAATTCGGTAGCCATATAATTTAAGCGGTTGGACAGATAGCCCAGCTCATCGTTTGAACGAATTGTAATTTTTTTGTCAAACTCACCTTTGGTATATGCGTCAGCAGCTTTTGCCAGTTTACAAATTGGGCGATAGACAACAAAAGAAAAGGTAAGGAGAATGAGTAGCGTACAAACAAATAGGATACCAACGGTATAAAATGAAATATTTAAAAAATCAGTTGTGGATGAGGTAATCTCGTTCAAAGGTTTGTGAATGAGAACATATGCACGAACTTTATATCCGACAGTGATAGGCGAAAATACAGTTAATGTCTCATTTGTAAACGATTGATAAAAGGTTCCGATTTTTGAGTAGTTACTACCAAAATCTCCAATATCAAAATTAGGAATTTGTTCATATTCCTGTTGTAAAGCTTTATATGCAATTTCGCTATCAGTAGCATCTAAGAGTTTATTTCCCTGAGTATCAACAATCCAAATGTCAGCATTCATATAGTATGAAATCGTTTCTAATTGCTTTTGCAATTCATGTATTGTAATGGAATCGTCATAATAACCTGCTGCATAGTTTGTCGCAATCATAGTTGACTCGCGGTAAAGACTGTGGGTTTCCTGATTGATTAACTGTTCCGTGGTCAGATGCTGTGTAAAAGTACAAAGAACAATAAATGCAATCGCTCCAAGTAGCACATAACTAAAGAGCAGTTTTAAAAAAAGTGTACGTTTCATTCTTTGACCTCAAACTTATAACCAATTCCCCAAACAGTAGATATTTTCCATGAATCATGATCTTTGATTTTTTCACGAAGACGTTTGACATGAACATCTACCGTTCTTGTGTCACCGATATATTCATATCCCCAAATATGGTCCAAAAGCTGTTCTCTGGTAAATACTTGATTTGGTGAAGAAGCCAGAAAATATAAAAGTTCTAATTCTTTTGGTGGCATGTCAATCGAATTCCCGCTATACATAACGGAATAGTTCGATAAATTGATCACAAGATCCGGATATTCCACACATTTCGCAGAAGGTGGTGCCGGTTCGTTTTTCATCGGTTGATAACGACGTAGCACTGCCTTTACACGAGCGACCAGTTCTTTTGAATCGAATGGTTTTAAAATATAATCATCAGCACCAAGTTCTAAGCCAAGAACTTTGTCAAAAATCTCCCCTTTTGCAGAGAGCATAATAATTGGAATATTCGCTTTGGCACGAATTTCACGGCATACCTGATAGCCGTCAATACCCGGAAGCATAAGATCTAATAAAATCAGATTTGGGTGATATTGTTCAAATGCAATAAGTGCTTCTTCCCCATCATTGACAATATGAGTATCAAAACATTCTTTGGTTAGATATAAAGATACAAGTTCTGCAATGTTATTGTCATCGTCTACAATCAAAATTTTTTGTTTTGGCATAGAATCCTCCTATTCAAACTCGGCGATGGTAACGCCGGCATCGCCTTCCCCAAATTCTCCAAGGTGGAAGGATTTGACATATTTTAAACGTTTTAAGTGGTTAGAAACCGCATTTCGAAGGGCTCCCGTTCCTTTTCCGTGAACAATTCGCACAGAAGGAAGATGTGCAATATAAGCATCATCCAAATATTTGTCCAGCTTGGCAATTGCCTCGTCAGTAGTCATACCAATTAGGTTAATCTCTGTGGAAACTGAGGATGACTTGCTCATTTTGATTTTACTGTTGCCGCCACCGTATTTTTTGCCCAGTGGGGATGCATTTTCATCAATTAATACTAAATCGTTAATATTGACTTGTGAGCGAAGAATGCCCATCTGTACAAAAAGGTCGCCTTTGGAATTCGGAAGTGTGTGGACAGTTCCTTTGAGATTCATGGAAAGAACCTTAACAGAGTCGCCAATGCGAAGGTTCTTTGGAACCTTATGATTCACCGGTTGTTGCTTTTTCATGTTGGCAAGTTGCTTCTCTTTATCAGACAGTTTGTTGCGGACGTTGGTTCGTTCTTTTTCCATCTGACTCATTGGAGCTAAGCCTTGCCCATATTTGTTGAAATTGCGTATGGTTTCATCTGCAAGGTCTTTCGCTTCTTTCAAAATCCGGTAAGCTTCTTCATTTGCCTTTCGTAAAATGTTATCGCGATTTTGGTCAAGACGTTCTTGTTTGGTTTGTAGTTGCTGTTTCAGATGTTCAATTTCAGTTTTATATTGGTTGATTTCAAGTTGGTCTTTTTCAAGTGCTTGTCGACTGCTTTCTAAGTTGGCGAGCAAATCTTCGAAATCAATCTCCTTTTTGTTTATGCGGTTTTTGGCATCATCAATAATATTTTCATGAAGTCCAAGTTTGGATGAAATTGCAAAGGCATTACTTTTTCCCGGAATTCCAATTAATAGGCGATAGGTTGGACTTAAAGTTTCTACATCAAATTCACAGCAGGCATTTTCCACACCCTCTGTTGTCAGCGCATAAATTTTTAATTCGCTATAATGAGTAGTTGCCATAGTAATAGAGCCGTATAGATGTAGTTTATGAAGAATGGAAATTGCAAGCGCCGCACCTTCCGTTGGGTCAGTTCCTGCACATAGCTCATCAAACAACACAAGGCTTCGACTGTCAGCTTTCTCTAAAATCCGAATCATATTTTTCATGTGAGAAGAAAAGGTACTCAAACTTTGTTCAATGCTTTGTTCATCGCCAATGTCAGCAAATACTTCTTCAAAAATGGCAAGTTCACTACGATCCCCTGCAGGAATGTGTAATCCGGATTGACCCATAAGGGTAAGTAAGCCAACTGTTTTCAGTGAAACCGTTTTACCGCCGGTATTTGGACCGGTAACAATCAATTGCTTGAAATCATCACCAAGACGTACATCAATCGGTACGACTTTTTTTGCATCGAGTAACGGATGACGTCCTTTGCGAATGTGAATGATGCCCCGTTCATTAAAAGAAGGTGCTATACCGTTATAACTTTTGGCAAGATTTGCTTTTGCAAAGATAAAATCCAGTTCTGTTAATGTTGCATAATTCATTGCAAGTGTTTCGGTGTGTTCAGCAACCTGATTAGATAATTGAGAAAGTATAATCTGAATTTCTTCCTGCTCTTTTATTTGAAGTTCGCGCAGTTCGTTGTTAAGATTTACAACTGCCAATGGTTCGATAAAAAAGGTGGAGCCGGTAGACGACTGGTCATGTACCATGCCCGGAACAAAGGACTTTGCCTCTGCTTTCACAGGGAGACAATAACGTCCGTTGCGCATAGTGATGACAGAATCTTGTAAATAGCTCTGCGTGGTACTGTTATTCATAATCGAAGTAAGTTGCGCGTGGATGCGGTCATTCATTCCGCGCATGGATTTGCGTAGCTTTGAAAGTGAAGGACTTGCATCGTCTGCAATTTCGTTTTCAGAAAGAATACAACGGTGAATTTCTTCACGCAATGGAGTTAATGGTTCTATCATCGAAAAAAGAGGAGTAAGCATATCGATTGCATCTTCGGTGCGGTCGGTACGGTCGTAAGCCTTTGCACGTTTGGCAACTTCTAAAAGAGAACAGATTTGGAGTAGTTCTGTTGTGTTCAAAGCACCACCGATTTCAAGTCTCTTTAAGGAAGCATGAATATTGTGAATGCCGGAAAAAGACAGCGAATTACTTTTGTAAATGCGTGATAAAGCATCTGCAGTTGATTGCTGCAATTCATTGATTCGGTGAATATCCGTAATCGGCGAAAGCGTAAGACAGCGTTTTTTTACTTCCTCACAAAATGCAAAATCTGCTAATTTATCTAATATTTTATGGTATTCTAATGTCTGTAAAACCTTACTATTCATTCTAATTTCCTCCGTTATTTATTATAGCGGATTCAATTCATTAAGGAAAGCCAAAAATGGTTGCATGTGATGGTAAATGCGAATATAATATTTAATAGTGTTGCTTTATAAAGTCTTTGAAGAGGTTGAAAATGGAAGACAAGCAGTTACAGAAGAAAGAATTCATCCGAGAAAAAATAAAAAATAAACCATTGAACAAAAAACGCATTTTTGGTAAGCTTGCTATTTCTGCATTGTGTGGATTAGTATTTGCTTTGGTGGTATGTATTGTTTTGGCCATTGCATTGCCACACATTATTGACGAGCATAAGAAAGCAAAGGAAGAAATTTCTGATCATAATTCTGAAGCAGTAGGACTGAATACTCAAATGATTGAGCTGCCGCAGGCACCAACAGCAGAAGATGTTCCACTCGAATTTTCGCTGGATGATTATCAGAATATTCAGAATCAGCTCTATGCAATCGGAAATCAGGTAAATAAATCAATTGTAACGGTTACAGGCGTAACCAGCGATACGGATATCTTTATGAATTCTTATGAGACAGAGGGATTACAGGCAGGAGTCATTATTAAAGATACCGGGAATGAATTTTTGATTTTAACAGAGCGAAAAGGGATTGTAGATGCTTCACGCATTCATGTCACATTTATTGATGAGTCTGTTGCGGAAGCTACTTTAAAAAAGTACGATGGAAATACAGGACTTGCTATTTTGTCCGTAGATAAAAGAAAGTTAGAATCAGGTACCGTTTCGGCGGTTAAGGTTGCGCAGTTTGGTTCGTCCAATAGTGTGTCAAAGGGAAGCTTGATTATTGCAGTCGGAAGTCCGCTTGGAACCAGTTATTCCATTTTGACAGGAAATATTACCTCTACCAATAATGAGATTTCAACAGAAGATCATAATTATACGATCTTTACAACAGATATTGTTGCCAGTGAAAACGGAAGCGGTATTTTGGTGGATGTGCAGGGGGCTGTTATCGGAATGGTTATGCAGGATTATAGTACATCCGAATCAGGAAATACCTTGACAGCAATTGCGATTTCGGAACTTTCGTCTACTATAAACATGATGTCTAATGGGCAGGATATTCCTTATATAGGGCTACATGTTTCTACGGTGACGGATAAGATTTCTACAACATATGATATTCCTAAAGGCGTATATATTAGAACAGTTACGATGGACTCTCCGGCGATGGGGGCGGGATTACAAAGTGGTGATGTTATTGTATCCATTAATGGGGAAACAATAAGCACAACGACTACATATGAAGCAAAAGTACTTACACTTATACCCGGCGAGAAAGTATCGGTTGAAGTAAAAAGGCAAAATGCAGCTGGTTATTCGGATGTTACAGTTACGGTACCCGTTGGAGTTTTGCAATAATTTGGAGGAAACATGAAGTATATTGAATCACTCCGCGAAGGAGAACGAATCAGCGAAATTTATTTATGCAAGCATAAGCAGACCGCATTAACGAAATCCGGGAAACCGTACGACAATGTGATTTTACAAGATAAGACAGGAACCATAGATGCGAAAATCTGGGATCCGGGTTCTGTTGGAATTGAAGAATTTGACAAAATGGATTATGTGGAAGTAGTTGGCGATATTACAAGTTTTCAAGGAAATTTGCAACTTTCTATTAAGCGTGCACGCAAAGTTGGCGAAGGAGAATATGAGCCGAAGAATTATCTTCCAATCAGCGAGTATGATGTGGAAGAGATGTACACAGAGCTTATGAACTATATTGCTTCTGTGAAAAATCCATATTTAAGTAAATTACTACATACCTTTTTTGATAATGCAACGTTTGCAAAACGTTTCAAGTTTCATTCTGCAGCGAAAAGCGTACACCATGGATTTGTGGGTGGGCTTTTGGAACATACCTTAAGTGTTGTGCGAAATTGTGATTTTTTTGCAAAGAATTATCCGTTTTTACAGCGTGATTTATTGCTTTCGGCAGCCATTTTTCATGATATTGGAAAACTGGAAGAATTATCTACTTTTCCGGAAAATGATTATACGGATGAGGGACAGCTGCTTGGTCATATCATGATTGGCGCTGAGTGGGTAGGTTATGAAATTCGCAAAATCGAAGGTTTTCCACAGAGACTTGCCAACGAGCTCAAGCACTGCATCTTGGCACATCATGGGGAATTGGAATTTGGTTCTCCCAAAAAACCGGCAATCGCAGAAGCGCTTGCGCTTAGTTTTGCAGATAATATGGATGCCAAAATGGAGACAATCAAAGAGGTGTTTTCCAATGTGCCGGACAATAATCTGGAATGGCAGGGATATCACCGCTTCTTAGAGACCAATATTCGAAGAACCGGACAATAGGGTAGATTGGATAAATTATGCAAAAAAATGATTTGTTTGAATTAACAATTACAGATATGGGTGTAGACGGGGAAGGAATTGGTCATCACAATGGAATGACATTTTTTGTAAAGGATGCATACATTGGCGATGTGATTCGTGCTCGTGCGCTCAAATTAAAGAAGAATTACGGTTATGCAAGAGTGGAAGAGGTGCTTACTCCTTCCACTTTTCGCGTTACACCGAAATGTCCGATACACAGACAATGCGGCGGTTGCCAGATTCAGGCACTTTCCTACGAAAAACAGTTAGAATATAAACAGAATAAAGTGCGTAACAACCTAATTCGAATCGGTGGTTTTGCGGAGGAAGTAATCGACGCAAAAATGCTTCCGATTGTTGGTATGCAGGAACCATTTCGCTATCGCAATAAAGCACAGTTTCCGGTTGGCTATGATAAAGAAGGTAACATCATTACCGGTTTTTATGCGGCGAGAACACACAGTATTATTCCGATTTCCGATTGCCTTTTGGGCGTAGAAGAGAACAACCAAATTCTTTCTATTGTGCGCAAATGGATGAAGGACTATGGTGTGGCGCCATACGACGAGGCAACAGGAACCGGTATTGTACGACACATTCTAATTCGTGTCGGATTTACCACGAAAGAGATCATGGTCTGTTTGATTATCAATGCAAAGAAATTGCCTTTTTCTGCAGAATTGGCAGGTGCATTGGTTACGCTGAAAGGAATGACGTCTATTTCTTATAACGTAAATATGAAAAATACAAATGTGATTTTGGGAGAGCAAACAAAGTGTATCTGGGGACAACCATATATCACCGATTATATTCATTTAAGAAAGCAAAAAGGTGACGACGAATTCGCTTTGACAGATACGGCAATTGCCTATCAGATTTCACCGCAATCGTTCTATCAGGTGAATCCGATTCAGACAGAAAAGTTATATAGTACGGCGCTTGAATATGCCGGATTAACCGGGAAAGAAAGCGTCTGGGATTTGTATTGCGGAATTGGAACGATATCACTTTTTCTCTCTCAACAGGCTAAAAAAGTGTATGGTGTTGAGATTGTTCCGCAGGCAATCGAGGATGCAAAAAACAATGCAAAAATCAACGGCATTACGAATACAGAATTTTTTGTAGGAAAAGCAGAAGAAGTATTGCCGAATTTCTATGAAAATCCACGTGGAAGTGATATGCTTCGTCCGGACGTAATTGTTGTGGATCCGCCACGAAAAGGATGCGATGCACTCTGCCTTGAAACCATGCTAAAAATGCAACCGGAGCGAATCGTTTATGTTAGCTGTGATTCAGCAACGTTGGCAAGAGACCTTCGGATACTATGTGATGGTGGGTATGAATTAAAGAAAGTGCGCGCGGTAGACCAATTTGGGCATACTGTGCATGTTGAGTCAGTGGCTTTGCTTGTGAAGGAACGATAGTGACTGAAGAAGCATTAGCACTGGACATGCGATAGCTGTCCAAGAAGGCGAGTTGAAAACGAAGGCTGATTGGAGACAGCAAACCGCGGAGACGGTGGCTTTGCTGTCGCGAGAGTAACGAAGCGAGAGAAGATTACGCAGCACCATCTAGTGACGCTTAATGAAACTCGCACAAAGTGTGAAGATTCTTGCAGAAAGATTGATATAAAGGTTGGTGATAATGAATGAATACAGATCCATTCAAGGAGTATATAAAACAATCAGAACCAAGCAAAAGAGATAAAGGATATGCTTGGCATACAGCTATTGGTCTTCAGGCAGTGGATGGATTAAAAACATCAAAATATTTGATTGATACTGCAATAAAAAATATTGAAGGTGATATTTCAATCGATGAAGCTCAGGAACTTCTTAATACGTATTATGAAGAAAATCCAAAAGCAGATACAGAAGACCGTACAGAAGAGGCTGATAAGGTTGCAGTTAGAATTGCAAAGATTTTATCAGAGAAAGCATTTAGCTTTACTCCAAATGAGTATATCTCTATCCATAAGAAGCTGTTTACAGGGATATACAGAAATGCCGGAAAATTGAGAGATTATAATATCACTAAAAAAGAATGGGTACTTAATGGGGCAACGGTTCTTTATGGTAGTGCATCAGAACTTCGCGCAACTCTCGATTATGATTTTTCAGAGGAGAAGAAGTTTAGTTATAAAAACCTGAGCATGGAAGAAATTATTCATCACTTAGCGGTCTTTGTATCAAGATTATGGCAGATACATGTATTTGGAGAGGGAAATACACGAACAACAGCAGTTTTTTTCATTAAATACTTAAGAACGCTTGGATTCGATGCAGCTAACGACATTTTTGCGGAGAATGCATGGTATTTTAGAAATGCACTTGTGAGAGCAAATTATAACGATTTGAAAAATGGTGTTCATGAGACAACCGAGTATTTGGAATTGTTTTTGAGAAATCTATTGCTAGATGAGAAAAATGAACTTCATAATCGTTCTATGCATGTTAGTGGAATGTTTGAAGAAGCGGACATTGAAAGTTCAAAAGTGGACATTGAAAATGCAGAAGTGGACATTCGAAATAGATTACTTTCTTTTTCGGATATGATTTCTGAAAAGACAATAAATCATGCGTTAGGACTGTTTTCAAAGTGTGGAAAAAAAGAGTATTTTGGTAGAACGATAGTAGAAGATATTACTGGATTAAAATCATCAGGAGCTTCTAAGTTGATAAAATTGTTGGTTGATAGTGAGGTAATCGTACCAGTGACCGGACATGGAAAAGGAAAATATCGGTTTCAGTAAAAATGAACATTCAAAGAGCAAAAAGCGGACATTGAAAGGTGTCAATGCCCTTCACAAAACTACCCAAAACAAATCTGCGAGTTGATTGCAGTATTACGAGATGATGAATACGTGGAATATCAGGCAGAGATGGCGGCTACTGTTGATGCAATGATTTCCGCCTTGCGAGATGAGAGATAATAGAAGGAAAAAGACTTCGGTATGAGGCTTATGCGAGAAGATTTCTGAAACGATTTGAGAAGGCGGCATAAGGATTACCGGCATCCTGCGAGAGGGATGTAGATATATTAAGTATAATAATAGATTTATAGTAAGCTTCAGTAAATTTTTTGCTGAGGCTTATTTTTTGCGACAAGTTGTTGACCGTGTGAATGAATGGATATATAATATATTTATGCAATGCATAAAAAAGGGGCGGGTTTATGGAAGCAAGAGAAGAATTGAGAAAATTAAGAGAAAGTACCGGTATGAACCGGAAAGAATTTTGTGAGTACTTTGAAATCCCATATATGACAGAAACAGATTGGGAATTAGGGAATAGAAGGGTTCCACGGGATCTTTTGCGGTTGATGGCATATAAGATTGAGATAGAGAAGTTGGCGGATAAAAGTAATAAGGATGACAAGAAAGATGATGTAACTAATAGATAATGTGTTGGTAATTGTGCCATAAGCTGTTGCACAATTTGTAGGAGGAATGCTATGGCAGAAAATACAGAATTAATGACGGTAGATAACATATGTAATCGAGTATACATCATAA
>JAZSDG010000014.1:0-32921 GCA_045531055.1 Lachnospiraceae bacterium
TACAATGATTATGCATTTGATTGCACCTCCTAGTGATTGGTTTGGCGACTGGCACTGGGAGGTTTTTCTTTTACTATAAAACAAAAATGTTGGGGAGGCGAACATTAATTGTTCGTCACCCCAACATTTATTTTAGAACCGTTCTTTTGTATAAGCAAAAGAGCAGCAATATGTGTGTTGAATTGCTGCTCTTTATTGTATGATAAGACTAATTATTTGCTTCCTGTTCTGCTTTGTATTTTGCAATGGAACTCTGGATGCGGTCAGAAGGATTTAATAAATCGCTAATAGACGCATCATGATTTAAGGTATCAATCAGATGTGCAATATATTTACTCATATCACAGCTGATGTAATATTCTCTGGATAAAAGCTCAGGTGTCTGATAAATCAAGTTAGTAGTTACTACGCGGTAAATCAGCCCTTCTTCATATGCTTTATCAAAAGATGCAAGACCATTTGTAAATAATCCAAAAGTGGAAATAACAAATATGCGTCCGGCATTACGTTTCTTTAATTCTCTTGCAGTATCAATCATACTTTCGCCGGAAGAAATCATATCATCAATAATGAATACATCTTTTCCTTCTACATTTGAACCTAAGAATTCATGTGCAACAATAGGATTGCGACCGTTCACGATCTTAGTATAGTCACGTCTTTTGTAGAACATGCCCATATCAACGCCAAGAACGTTGGCAAAATAAATTGCACGGCTGGTTGCGCCTTCGTCCGGGCTAATAATCATTAAATGCTCTGCATCGAATTGCAAATCTTTTACATTTTTCAAGATACCTTTAATAAACTGATAAGAAGGCATTACATTCTCAAATCCATGGAGTGGAATTGCGTTAACAACACGTGGATCATGAGCATCAAAGGTAATGATATTGTCTACACCCATATTCACTAATTCCTGAAGTGCTAATGGGCAATCTAAGGATTCTCTTGCAGTACGTCTATGTTGACGACTTTCATATAGGAATGGAAGAATAACTGTAATTCTACGAGCTTTTCCACCAACTGCGGCAATAACCCTCTTCAAATCAGAAAAGTGATCATCCGGTGACATGTGATTCTCATGTCCACAAAGAGAATAAGTCATGCTGTAATTCGTTACATCAACCATAATATAAAGGTCGTATCCACGAACAGACTGACGAATGACACATTTTGCTTCTCCGGAACCGAAGCGAGGAGTATCAGGATGAATAATATAGCTTTCTTTGTAATAGTCCTTAAAAGCACTCTCATTCTGATGTTGATGCTCGCGGTTTTCGCGCCATTTGGATAAATAACTGTCTACCTTTTTTCCTAATCCGATACAACTATCGGTCGGAATTAGACCTAACATTCCGTATGGCATTGTTTCTAAAATTCTTTCATCGTTTGGCATTGATGAGTCCTCCATTAAAAGATAACTTTTTATATGTAAATGCAATTAATGCATTTGACGCTTTTTAATGCGAATATCGTCTCCAAACAACTTGATAATGGAATAGTTGCTGGAAATTCGCGATAAGGTTCTTTCAGAATAAAGTTCAACCATCTGATTCATATTTAAATTCGTAGAGACAACGGTTGACTTCTGCCGTAGAATTCTTTCGTTGATACAAAGGAATAATTGTGAAGTTGTAAATGAATTTGCAAATTCCGTTCCAAGGTCGTCAATGATAAGCAGATCGCAGTCAAAAAGATTTTGATGCGCTGCGATAGCATCGGCATCTTTTTCAAACACACCTTTGCTTAATATATCAAATAACTGGAACGCTGTAAAGTAAATAACAGAATATCCGCGGTCTAAAAGTTCTTTGGCAACACAGTTAGAAAGAAAAGTTTTGCCCACGCCCGTGTCGCCATAAAGAAACAAATTCTTAGGTTTATTATCAAAATCATCGATAAATCGCTGACATTCTTCTACTGCTTTTCGCATGGTCTCAAGTGAGGTGAGACCGGTTGTAGGATTGATATCGGTATCAGAAAAATAGTCATAGGAAAATGTGGAAAAATTCTCTCTTTCTAATATTTCCTGAATATTTGATTGGGTGTATACAAGATCAATAATTGCCTGTTTTAAGCAGTGACATTTCTGACCATTCATGTAACCGGTATCTTTGCAATCACTGCAGGTATATATAGGCTCGAAATAATTTGCGGGATATTCAAGTGAATGAAGAAGCGCCAGTCGCTCAGCACGATAATTCGCCAGCTCGGCTTTTAAGACATTTCGGGCGTTAGAATCACCTTCTAAAAGCTTACGGGCAGAAGAGACAGAGGTACTTGCAATTGCATCGTCAATCTCTTTTAAGCGAGGGAGCTGACGATATGCCATGGCAATTCGTTCGTCTTCGATATGTTTGTTTTGTAGTTGCCGTTGCCCGTAACCACGCATAATCTCATCGTATTGTGAATTGCTTAGTGCCATAGTATCCTCCGTATATGCTCTGTCTACTGTACAGATGTTGTAAGAAAGACTTTCTCTAATTTATCATAATCATAAGTTCGTTGATTGAAATTATTAAATTTGTTGCGCTTGGATGTATCAATACTAGAAACAGGAGCTTTCTTGTTACGATTAAAAGAGGTATCCAGGTTTTTGATATCATCCAATGTATGGACATGATTCTTGTGCCAATTGGTAAGAATTGTATCCGTATATTCAAAACTAGGCTGATGTGTAGCTGAAATTGTACGGTTGCAAGCCTCTTGAATAATCGTAAGGTCAAATGCAAATTCTTTGGTCCATTTGTTGATATATGCCATTTCAGAATCGACCAGATTACGTCCGGTGATGCCAAGCGCTTTCATAACCGCATAATATGTCTGGCTGTGGATTGCGACATGCTCTTTCGCTTGTTCTATGGTCGTAAAGCCACTATCGTGCCAAGCCATAGCGACCTTGTCCATATATCGCATGCTAGAATGGCCTTTGCTGATGCAATATTCCACCAAATAAACAATTAATTCGGTAGAAAATTCCAGATTATCGTACCAGAATAAAATAGTATTCATATCCGTGGAAGCAAGTGGATGTTTCAAATAGGTTTCTATAATAAAGAACAATTCCGTGATATTTGGATCTTGACGAAATTTCTTGATTTCATCTAAGGTATATTCCTTACGGGTATCCTTTGAAACAGGAGCAGGTGTTGTAACAACCGATGTCATTGCTGGTGTAGCAGGAACCGTATCACCGGAAGAAGATGTATTTGTTTTCTTACGAACGGAAGCAGAGCGAGTCTCACCGGAGGATGCTGAATAGTCGGTATCCGCATCCTCAATATTTCGAAAACAAATACCGCAAATGCTTTTGTCATTATTATACTCTAAAGAAAGAAGACGCATTCTCTCCCAATATTTTAAAGCACGAATCACATCCTTTTCTGTATGGTTAAAACAATCTGCAATTGTAGAAATTGAACAGTTTAAGGAATGATTTTCCATGCATCGTAATAGATATAGATATACCTTGACAAATTCTCCGTTCGCCTCAGGCATAAATGAATCGATAAATTTATTTGGAACACTTGTTGAAGTGTTAGGACAATCACTATGTAATTGTATGGTTGCCATGTGTTATTCCCTCTTTTCCCATTTCGGTCTGTGAGCAATTATAGCACATATTTTTTTGAAATGGAAGTCAAAAAAGATGTGAAAAGCCTTAAAAATAAAGGGATTGGGCAAAAAGGGGGGGAATGTGGAAACCGTGGATAACAACAAGAAAATCCGATAAACACAAGCAATAATTGCAATAAAAAATCCACATTAGGGGAGTGAAAAAATCCACCGCCATAATGTGGAAAATGTGGAAAATTATTTTCCAAGTAATGTTTCGCCAACTTCTACAATGTTTCCGGCGCCCATAGTTATCAACAAGTCTTCGTTCATACATTTTTTTAATAAAAATTTTTCGATTTCTTCAAAAGATGGGAAATAGTAACATTCCGTTTCTTGTTCCTTCAATTTGAGAAGGAGGTCTTGGGAAGTGATGCCGTAAATATTTTTTTCGCGTGCAGCGTAAATATCAGCCAGAACAACTATATCTGCAAGCGATAAAACTTCTGCAAATTCATCCAAAAATGCCTTGGTGCGCGAATAAGTATGCGGTTGAAATACAAGTATCAGACGCTTATGCGGATAATTAGCGGCAGCAGTCAGTGTAGCACGGATTTCGGTTGGATGATGTGCATAATCATCAATTACCGTCACACCGGAAACAGAACCTTTGTATTGGAAACGCCGGTTGGCGCCGCCAAATTGAAGAAGTCCTTCTAAAATAGACTCTTGTGCAAGTCCGAGTGTGTTTGCAAGTGCAATGGATGCAAGTGCATTGCTGACATTGTGTGCCCCCGGAACGCTTAATTTTGCGGTGAACAGTTTTTTCCCACAATACATAGCAGAAAAAGTTGCACAAGCTTTTTTATCATAAGTGATATCCTTTGCATAATAATCAAAGGAATCATCAAAACCATATGTGATAATTTGTTGTGGTTGGCCTTCGACAAGGGCTTGATAGTTGTCGATTTCACCATTAATGATAGTTGCGCCATCGGCTCTAGTATTGGAGATGAAGGAGCGAAAGGAATTACGGACATCATCTAAATCTTTAAAAAAGTCAAGGTGTTCTGCCTCCACATTCAGAATAATGCTGTATTTTGGGCGGAAATTCAAAAAACTATTGGTGTACTCGCAGGCTTCTGAAATAAATACATCTGAATTGCCGACGCGAAGGTTGCCATTGATTGCTTGTAAGATGCCTCCAACAGTGATTGTCGGGTCGGTATCTGCAGCAAGCAGAATCTGGCTAATCATAGATGTAGTTGTGGTCTTGCCATGTGTTCCGGCAACAGCAATGGATTTGCTATAGTTATCCATAATCTGACCTAATAATTCTGCACGAGTCAGCATTGCGAGATTTTTCTCTTTTGCAGCTTGCCATTCTTCATTGTCTGGGCTGATTGCCGCAGTATATACAATAAGATCAATTCCCGGAATAATATTCGAAGCTTTCTGACCATAGAAGACTTGAATTCCTTTGGATGTTAAGTGGCGTGTCAATTCGGATTCTTTCATATCCGAACCGGAAATGGTAAAACCTTCATCCAGAAGAATTTCTGCTAAACCACTCATGCTAATACCGCCAATGCCAATGAAATGAACATGAATCGGTTCTTTAAAATTTAATGTATACATATGAGTACCTACCTAAAAAATCATTACTAAGATTTATTATATCCATAAATAGGCATTTTGCAAACGGTATACAATAGGAATTAAATATTTTGAAAAGATGAAAAAATTAGAATTGACTAAAAAATGGAGAAAATGCAATTAGTTTTATGAACAATGTTGTACAATTTTTGGATTTGTGCTATAATAACAAACATAACGAAGGCGACAACAGACAGGGGTGATGACGTGATTAGAAAAGAAATGATAGCGATGCTTTTAGCTGGCGGTCAAGGCAGCAGACTAGGAGTTTTAACGGAAAATGGTGCAAAGCCGGCGGTTGCTTTTGGAGGGAAATACCGCATCATTGATTTCCCGCTTAGCAATTGTATTAATTCCGGAATTGATACGGTTGGTGTGTTGACACAGTATCAGCCGCTTCAACTGAATGCACATATCGGAATTGGAATTCCGTGGGATTTGGATCGTAACAATGGAGGTGTAACCGTTCTTCCGCCATATGAGCGAAGTGGGAACAGCGAGTGGTACACCGGAACAGCAAATGCAATTTATCAGAATCTTCGTTATATTGATTCCTATCATCCGGAATATGTATTGATTTTATCCGGTGATCACATTTATAAAATGGATTATGAGGTCATGTTAGATTTCCATAAGGTGAAAGGGGCAGATGTAACCATTGCCACGATGCCGGTTCCGACAGAAGAGGCAAGCCGTTTTGGTATTGTGATTGCAGATAAGGATAAGAGGATTCAGGAATTCGAGGAAAAGCCACAAAACCCGCGTAGCAATTTGGCATCTATGGGTATTTACATTTTTACATGGGAAGTGCTTAGGGAAGCATTGATTGCAATGAAAGACCAGCAGAGTTGTGACTTTGGAAAACATATTATTCCTTATTGTTTTGAACATCAAAGTCGTATGTACGCATATGAGTATAGTGGTTATTGGAAAGATGTTGGTACATTGGGCTCCTATTGGGAAGCTAATATGGAATTGATTGATCTAATCCCGGAGTTTAATTTGTATGAAGAATATTGGAGAATCTATACCAAATGTGATACGATTGAACCACAATACATAGCGCCAAGCGGGCATGCAGAGCGAAGTATCATTGGTGAGGCGTCCGAGATTCATGGAGAAGTATACAACTCGGTTATTGGACCGAATGTATATATCGCAAAAGGCACCGTAGTGCGCGATTCCATTATTATGAAAGATACCGTAATTGGAGCAAATTCCATAATTGATAAATCCATTATTGCAGAGAATTGTAGAATTGGTGAGCATGTGGAACTAGGAATTGGGGAAGCGGTACCGAATAAATGGAATGAGAGTGTGTATTCCTTTGGTCTGGTTACAATCGGTGCGGATTCCGTTGTACCGGATGATGTCAGAGTAGGAAAGAATACAGCAATTTCCGGACAGACGGAACCGACGGATTATAAAGACGGCGTATTGGCAAGCGGTGAAGTAATCATTAAGGCAGGTGACGGTGAATGAAGGCAGTAGGAATTATTTTGGCCGGTGGTAATAGCAACCGCATAAAAGAACTTGCAAAGAAAAGAGCGATTCCGGCAATGCCGGTAGCCGGTAGCTTTCGAAGCATCGATTTTGCTCTTAGTAATATGACGAATTCGCATATTCAGACAGTTGCAGTGTTAACACAGTATAATGCAAGATCGCTGAATGAGCATTTGAGCTCTTCTAAATGGTGGAATTTTGGAAGAAAACAAGGTGGCTTGTATTTGTTTACACCAACAGTAACGGCAGAGAATCGTGATTGGTATCGCGGAACAGCAGATGCGATTTATCAGAACATTGATTTCCTTAAAAGACGTCACGAACCATATGTGGTGATTGCAGGTGGTGACTGTGTTTATAAAATTAATTACAATGAGGTGCTTGATTATCATATCGAAAAACAGGCTGATATTACGGTGGTATGTACCGATTGTCCAAAGAGCGTTGGAGAAAGCAGATATGGTGTAGTACGAATGAATGAAGAGTCTCGTATCGTAGAGTTTGAAGAAAAGCCATTGATAGCGCAATCCGGCACCATCTCAGCAGGCGTATATATTATTCGAAGACGGCAACTTATCGAGATGCTCGAGAAAGCAGCGGAAGAGAATCGATATGATTTTGTCAATGATATTTTGGTTCGCTACAAGAATGTAAGACGAATTTTCGGATATAAATTAAAGACATATTGGCATAATATCGCGGACATTGAGGATTATTATCAGACGAATATGGACTTTTTAAAACCGGAAGTGCGGAACTTCTTTTTCCGGCAGGAACCCAAAATTTATTCCAAAGTAGATGATTTGCCACCGGCGAAATACAACCAGGGGTCCGATATTAGTAACAGTTTGATTTCCAGTGGTTGTATTATCAATGGAAAGGTGGAGAACTCCATTCTTTTCAAAAAAGTTTTTGTTGGAAAGAATTGTACGATTAAGAATTCCATTATTTTGAACGATGCATATATTGGAGACAACACACATGTTGAGAATTGCATTGTAGAAAGTCATGGGACCTTAAGACCAAATGCATTTTATTGCGGAGAGGATGGTATTTCCGTTATCACCGAAAGCAATGAAAGATATATATTATAAGCACGAAAAATAATTACAAGAGAGGATAAACTTATGAAAATTACAGACGTTAGAATCAGAAAAGTAGAAGCAGAAGGTAAGGTAAGAGCAGTGGTGTCTATTACGATTGACGGAGTGTTTGTTGTTCATGATATCAAAGTCATAGAGGGAGAAAAGGGACTATTTATTGCAATGCCAAGCAGAAAATCAAGCGATGGAGAATATCGAGATACGGCGCATCCAATCAATACACAGACGCGTATGGAAATTCAGGATCTTATTTTAAATAAATATTTGGCAGAAAAAGCAGAACGAGAAGAACAAGCTACAGATGCAGAATAGTAATTATCAATTTAAAGGCGCATGCACGAAAAAGTGCATGCGTTTTCTTGTGGGATAAGAAATAAAGGTTGTTAGATAGAAAAAGGTGTATTATATTATTTTAGTAGGTTGCATGATGTGTATGGTGTGGGGTATCATATGAAAATCGAATCGTTAAAAATCAAAAACTACAAATTTATTCAAGAACTTGAAATCAAGCAAATGGAGAATGCTTGCATTCTGGTCGGCAAGAATAATACCGGAAAGACAGCAATTTTAGATGCTATTATGACTGCGTGTGGGCGTAAAGAAGTCTGTGAGAAACATTTCAATGAAACTAGCAGGAATATTGAAATTACGGTGCGTCTATCTATTTCGCAAGAAGATTTGGAACTGATTCATAGAGAAGGAATTATTAGCCGGTTGAAACGATGGGAATTGTTTTATCAGGATTTTTGTAACAAGTTTCCATCTTATCAGGACGGGATTTTGACGTATACATTCATAGCCAATCGCAACGGGAAAGTGCGATATTTTGATGGGAGTCGCAAAGACAATTCGTATCTTCCTAAAATTCTTCCGAAGATATATTATATTGATCATCGAAGAGATATTGATGAGATTGAGGATGATATTTTACAGACCGGAATCCGAGAGCGTACGCTTGGTCCGATGAGAGAAAGAAAGTGTATGTTTGATGAACGTAAGTATTGTAGCGGATGTTTTCTTTGCATCGGCAAGATTGAGCAAAAGCCGGTCAAAGACCTTACTATTTTAGAAACGGAAAAATTATTGGAATACAAGCTGTTGCATGCAGATAGCGATGATTTCATGCAGCGTCTAAATGCATGTTTTCAAAAAAATACCGGACTGAAGGACACCCTTAGCAACCATATCAATTTGGATGTGGCATCCCTTTTAAAAATGGATATTGTACGTTATCCTGAGAATCAGCAGGTGGCAGAATCCGTTCATGATATGAGTGAAGGTATCAAAAGTATTTACATTTTGTCTTTGCTAGAGGCATATATGCAGGAAAAAGAGAAACTGCCATGTATTTTAATGATGGAAGATCCGGAGCTGTTTCTTCATCCACAGTTGCAGAAAACAGCAAGTGAAATACTCTATCGGCTTTCCGAAAAGAATCAGGTACTATTTTCTACACATGCACCAACCATGATTTATAACTTTAATAAAAAGCAGATTAAACAGGTGCAGTTAAATGATGAAGGTAGTCCGGTAGTTCGTGAGCAGAATGACATTGGTAAAATTTTAGATGATTTGGGATTTAGTGCAAGCGATCTTATGAATGTCAGCTTTGTGTTTATTGTTGAAGGAAAACAAGACAAAAGTCGTTTGCCGTTACTTCTTAATAAATATTATTCCGAGATGTATGACAAAGATGGCAATCTTATGCGGATTGCGATTATTTCGACCAACAGCTGTACGAACATCAAGACATATGCGAACTTAAAGTATATGAATCAGGTCTATCTAAAAGACCAATTTTTGATGATTCGCGACGGAGACGGCAAAGATGCAAAGGAGCTAAAAAGAGACCTTTGCAAGTACTACGGAGAGCGTGGACAGGAAGATGTGGGCGCGTTGCCGCGAGTACAGGAAAAAAATGTACTTATTTTGCGCTATTACTCATTTGAAAATTATTTTCTAAATCCCAAGGTGATGGAAAAGATTGGTGTTGTACAAAGTGAGGAAGCCTTTTATCAAACACTTTTTGAAAAATATAAAGAGTATCTGCATCGAATCAAAAGTTTTGTAAAGATGCGAGAGAAAACCGGCATTCGCATTCGAAATGCAGAGGATATTAAGAAACATTTAGACACCATACTTGTCTATGGAAGGGGGCACAACCTATTTGACATTTTTTACGGTCGCTATAAAGGGAACCAAGAACAGGAGATACTGGCACGATATATTGAAGTGGCACCACGGGATACCTTTAAAGATATTTTAGATGTAATTGACAGTTTTACATTTTTTGATAGTAGAAAAAAATGCTAAAATTCCTTAGAGGGTGAAAATATATGAAAAAAAAGGTGATATATTACAGAAATGAATTAGTAGAAGAGTTTTCTTCGGCGCAAATCACTGCGCGAAAGATTGATAAGAGCTATTCTTACATCGGTGGTTTCGGACGAAAAGTTGGACGGGTCATTTGGTATCATATTTTGGCAAAACCAATAGCAACCGTGTTTTTAAAACTGAAATTCCGACATAAAATAGTGAATAAAGAATGCTTGAAAAAGGCATACGGTACCGGTTTCTTTTTGTATGGGAATCACACCAATGCTATTGCAGATGCGCTGATTCCAACGATGGTAAGCCATCCAGCAGGGACATATGTTATTGTGCATGCCAATAATGTATCGATGCCGATACTTGGAAAAATTACACCCAGTTTAGGGGCGCTTCCGTTACCGGATGATACAGACGCCATGAAGAATTTTAATAAGGCAATTGCATATTATATGGAAAAGGGAAATTGTATTACCATTTATCCGGAAGCACACATTTGGCCATATTATACGAAGATAAGAGAATACAAAGACAATTCGTTCCGCTATCCGGTACAATCTAGGGTTCCTGTGTATTGTTTTACGAATACATACCAAAAGAGAAAGTATTCGAAGACTCCACAAATCGTTACGTATGTGGATGGTCCGTTTTATCCCGATGAAAGTCTGCCGACGAAAGAACAAAGAAAGGCATTGCATCAACAGGTATTATCCGCCATGAAACGTGATTGTGCGCATAGCAATGTGGAAATGATAAAATACATAAAAATAGAGGAAGAGAAATGAACATTTTGTTTTCAGGAAACGACAAAGTATTTGACGGGATTCTTACCTGTATGTTGTCTATTTTTAAGCGGACAGCAGTAGTAGAACCGTTTACCATTTATGTACTTACTATGGATGTTTCGCACATCAAATCGGAATATACTGCAATCAGCGATGAGAAAATAGCATTTCTAGAAAAAGAAGCACAAGTCTATAATCTGAAAAACCGAATTATCAAATTAGATGTATCCGATGTATATGAGCGTGAGTTTGCAAATTGCCCGAATGAGCAGTGCTACTGTTCGCCATATACATTGCTTCGCCTTTTCATAGATTTGATCCCAGAGATCCCGGATAAAATATTATATCTGGATGTGGATATCATGTTTCAGCATGACATAGCACTTTTATATAATACGGATATAAAAGGATATGAGTATGCTGCAGCAAGAGACCATTATGGTAAATACCTGATTCATCCGAATTATATCAACGCCGGAGTGCTATTATTCAATATGAAAGAAGCAAGAAAAACCGGTCTGTTTGAAAAGGCAAGGCGATTGATTAAAACGAAGAAATTATTATTTGCAGATCAGAGTGCAATTTACCGTAGCACCACGAAGAAGAAAATGCTGCCACAGAGATTCAACGATCAGAAATTTTTGCACAAACATACGGTAGTGCGCCATTTTTCGAAACGGTTATTTTACCTGCCATATCCGCATACCGATAATATCAAACAATGGCATGTAAGCAAAATGTATCGTGTATTTCGTTACACGCAATTTGATGACATTTTATACGAATACATTTATCTGAAAGGAAAGTATGAACATGAACAGTTATAGAATAATTCCAATATTTTTTGCAGCAGATGACACTTATGTGAAATTCATGATGGTGACGATGAAGTCCATCATTGCGAATACTTCATCCAAGTATCGTTATCGCATGCATGTATTGCATACCAATATTACATTAGAGAACCAGAAATTAGTTAAGAGAATGGAAACGCGTAATTGCAAAATTCATTTTCATAATGTGACCGCAGAATTAGAAAAAATAGAAAAAAATCTCTCCATACGTGATTACTATAGTTCTACAACTTATTATCGTGTGTTTATCGCAGAAATGTTTCCACAATACGACAAAGTGTTGTATGTAGATAGTGACACAATTATTCGTGAGGATATTGCGGAATTATATAAGTATTCATTAGGATTTCATTATATCGGGGCTATTCGTGACCAATTGGTTGTCCAAACGGAAATTTATGGTGATTATGTGGAAAAGGTGCTTGGGATTTCAAGAGGTGCCTATTTTAATGCCGGTGTGGTTTTGTTAAACTGCGTGCAATTTCGTAGGAAGAAAATCTTAAAACAGTTTGTGGAATTGTTAGGTTCCTACTCGTTTGTAGTAGCCCAGGATCAGGATTATCTCAATATTCTTTGCAAAGACCATGTGTTATGGTTAGATCCACGATGGAATGTGCAGATGGTTGGGACGATTCCTTGTGAGGAAAGTAAAATCAAACTCGTGCATTATAATCTTGCAATGAAACCATGGCATTATAAAGATTGTCGCTTTGGAGATTTTTTTTGGGAATATGCAAAACAAACATTAAAGTATAACGAATTACTTCATGTATTAAATACCTTCTCGGAAGAAGATCGTAAAAAAGATCATTATTCTGGAGAGCATCTGCAACAGCTTGCGATTGATGAAATTAACAATAATAACAACTATTACAATCTTTTCGGAAATAACGAAACAATAAAGATTGATCGAATTGAAATTTTACGTCGCATTGCAGAATACGAAAAACAAGGTCGTTTTGACGAGGATGTAGAAGAAGATCCGCCTGCAAGAGAATTAAAACCAAATGAAGTAGATTATTTACGGAAGAATTTAAAGAACCGTTTCCGTACGAAATATGCGTTCAAATTGGCGCATTGGTTTTTGGATATTCTGATTCGAAGAAAGCAGTTTGTTATCAAAGAAATCAAAGGGATTGAACATTTTCGCAATTTGACTAGTGGGGCAATCATTACCTGTAACCATTTTAGTGCATTGGACAGTTTTGCTATGCATCTGGTATATGAGAAATCCAGACAGTATCGTCGAAAATTATTCCGCATTATTCGAGAAGGAAATTATACATCTTTCCCGGGATTTTATGGATTTTTAATGCGTAACTGTAATACATTGCCGCTGAGTTCGAACAAAGCAACAATGAAGAAATTCATGAAAGCGGTTGATAAGATTTTGCAGAAAGGCCACTTTATTTTGATTTATCCGGAACAGAGTATGTGGTGGAATTATCGCAAACCAAAGCCTCTGAAAAAAGGCGGCTTTACATTTGCAGCGAAAAATGAGGTTCCGGTACTTCCATGTTTTATCACGATGGAAGATACAGAGGTGATGGATGCGGACGGCTTCCCGGTACAGGCATATACCATTCATGTTGCGCCGCCAATCTATCCGGATAAACAAAAAAACAAAGCAGAAAATACACAAATGATGCAGGAGAAAAACTACGAAATCTGGAAACAAATCTATGAAGAAACGTACAAGATTCCGTTGACCTATACCTGTGATACAAAGGCATGAAAGGATAATATATGTTTTTAATTGTTGGTCTGGGAAACCCGGACAAAAAATACGATAACACACGACATAACATTGGATTTGATGTGATTGATGCATTAGCAGAGAAATATCATATCAGCATGAACGAGAAAAAACACAAGGCAATCTGTGGCAGCGGTGCCATGGAAGGGGTCAAGGTTTTGTTGGCAAAACCGCAGACGTACATGAATTTAAGTGGGGAAAGTGTTGCTGAGATACTTCGCTTTTACAAGCTGGATGCGGAAAACGACATGCTTATCATTTTTGATGATATCAACTTGGCCCCTGGGAATATCCGCATTCGTTTAAAAGGAAGTGCCGGTGGGCACAATGGAATTAAAAGCATTATTACTCATGTAGGAACACAGAATTTCATGCGTATCAAAGTCGGAGTCGGAGAAAAACCGGCGGGCTGGGATTTGGCGGATTATGTGTTGGGCAGGTTTTCAAGTGAAGACCGAGTCAAGGTAGAAGATGCAATCCAAGATGCGATAGGAGCGACGGTTCTTATGGCACAGGGGGAGCCGCAACAGGCGATGAATGAATTTAATAAGAAAAAGCAGGAGTAGCAGGTGAAAGCATTTTTAGAACCGCTCCGGGAGCTTAGTGGCTTTTCGGAGTTGATAGAAAAGGCAACGAAGGAAAATGGCTTGATATCCATAACCGGTTGTATCGATGCCCAAAAACCACATATGATGTATGCATGTAACAATAATCGTAAAAACAAGATTATTGTTACTTTTCATGAACAAAAAGCGAAAGAACTTTACGACGAGTACCGTTTTTTTGATTCCAATGTAGTGTATTATCCGGCAAAAGATGTACTGTTTTATCAATCCGATATTCGTGGAAATCTACTTACAGCACAGCGAATCAATGCATTAAAAGTATTGCATGAGCAGACGTCAGTTACCATGATTACGACATTTGATGCGCTTATGAATACGATGGTGCCGCCTCAGAAAATGTGGGATGCGATTTTACGTTTTGAACCGGGGAGCTCAATAGAAATTGAGCATATTACCAAGCAACTGGTATGCATGGGATATGAAAAAGAATATCAGGTAGAGCGCATGGGCCAATTTGCTCTTCGCGGTGGAATTTTAGATATTTTTCCGTTGACAGAAGAAAATCCTGCGCGAATCGAATTGTGGGGCGATGAAATTGATACCATTCGTTCCTTTGATGTGGAAACACAAAAATCTATTGCCAATATCGAGGAACTTGTCATATATCCGGCGTGTGAGCTGGTACTTAGTGAAGAAGAAATTGATGATGGGGTTTGTGTTTTACAAAAGGAGGCCAAAGCGTTTTCTGACAAACTGCGCAAGCAAATGAAGACAGAAGAGGCATACCGCATTTCCAAAAAAGCAGAGGAGCTTGTGGAAGAGTGGACGCAACTATCCTTGTATGCAGGAATGGATGCGTATTTATCTTATTTCTGTAAAGAGCGTATCGGTTTATTGGACTATTTTTCGCCGGAAGATACGCTTGTGTTTTTTGATGAACTCGGACGAAACATAGAGCGAGGAAAACAGACGGAAACCGAATTTTCCGAAAGTATGAAACAGCGTCTGGATATGGGATATATTCTCCCGGGACAGATGAATGAACTGTTTTTACAAAAGGAGATTATCGGAAAATTAGAATCCTTTTCCTGTATTTCGCTAGCAGCATTAGATGCAAAAGCATATGGGTTTTCTTCCATCGGACAATACGCAATTCATGTCAAAAGCGTCAGTGCATATAACAACAGTTTTGAGTTATTGGTGAAGGATTTGAAACGTTATCGTAAAAACGGGTATCGTATTATCCTTTTGTCCGGTTCGAAGACCAGAGCAAAGCGTCTTGCAGAAGATTTGCTGGCAGAAGAGTTGAACAGTTTTTATACCGAGGATTATAACCATGAGCTTTTGCCGGGACAAATTATGGTTTGTTACGGAAAAGTAAAACGCGGTTATGAATATCCGATTTTACAATTCGCTGTCATTACAGAGAGCGATATTTTTGGTGCAGAAAAAAAGAAAAAGAAACATCGTCGTATTTACGAAGGGGAGAAAATACATAACTTTAGCGACATTGCTGTAGGGGATTATGTGGTGCATGAAAACCATGG
Source organism: Lachnospiraceae bacterium (assembly GCA_045531055.1). Lineage (GTDB taxonomy): Bacteria > Bacillota > Clostridia > Lachnospirales > Lachnospiraceae > Roseburia. The sequence goes on from JAZSDG010000014.1 coordinate 15,654, forward strand.
TCTTGGCGTGTATCGCGGGATTGAGAAAATTGAGGTTGATAAAAAAATCAAAGATTACATCAAGATTGAATACGCCGGTGGTTCGAATCTTTATATTTTAGCAACTCAATTAGAATTGATTCAAAAATTTGCCGCAAAGGATGCAAAAAAACCGAAACTAAACAAGCTCGGTGGACAGGAATGGGCAAGGATAAAATCCAAGGTTCGTGGTGCAGTAAAGGAAATTGCACAGGATTTAGTGCGCCTTTATGCAACGAGAGAAGAACGAAATGGGTATGTGTATGGACCGGATACCGTGTGGCAACGGGAGTTTGAGGAATTGTTCCCGTTTGAAGAAACAGAAGATCAAGAGCTTGCAATCGAAGCAACCAAACGCGATATGGAGAGTAACAAAATCATGGATCGTCTGATTTGCGGCGATGTAGGATACGGTAAGACGGAAATTGCCATTCGTGCTGCATTTAAAGCTGTTCAGGAGAATAAGCAGGTGGCATATCTTGCACCAACTACCATCCTGGCACAGCAGGTTTACAATACCTTTACACAGCGAATGAAGGATTTTCCGGTCAGCGTCGGGTTATTGTGCCGTTTCCGTACAGCTGCGGAACAGAAAAAGACGATTGAATCTTTGAAAAAAGGTCAGGTAGATATTCTAGTCGGAACACACCGTCTGCTATCCAAAGATGTGGAATTTCAGGATTTAGGACTTCTTGTCATTGATGAAGAACAGCGTTTTGGCGTGACGCATAAAGAAAAAATCAAACAGTTAAAAACCAACGTGGATGTGCTTACCTTAACAGCGACACCGATTCCGCGCACACTTCATATGAGCCTCATTGGTATTCGTGATATGAGTGTATTAGAGGAACCGCCGATGGACCGTGTACCAATTCAGACGTATGTTATGGAATATAATGAAGAAATGGTGCGTGAAGCCATTCATCGGGAACTGGCCCGAGATGGACAGATTTATTACGTCTACAATAAGGTGAAAGATATTGCAGAAGTGACCACAAAGATACAGGGATTAGTTCCGGAAGCGACGGTAGCGTTTGCGCATGGACAGATGAAAGAGACAGAGCTGGAAAAAATTATGTATCAATTTATCAATGGGGAAATTGATGTGTTGGTATCCACGACTATTATTGAAACGGGCATGGATATTTCTAATGTAAATACCATGATTATACATGATGCAGATAACATGGGGCTTTCCCAGTTGTATCAGTTACGCGGGCGAGTAGGTCGGTCGAATCGTACGGCATATGCGTTTTTGATGTACCGCAGGAATAAAATGTTAAAAGAAGTAGCAGAAAAGCGTCTTGCCGCAATCAAGGAATATTCGGATTTGGGAAGTGGATTTAAGATTGCCATGCGTGATTTGGAAATACGAGGAGCCGGAAATTTGCTTGGAGCAGAACAAAGCGGTCATATGGAAGCGGTCGGCTATGATTTGTATTGCAAAATGCTAAACGAAGCCGTAAAAGAAGCAAAAGGAATTACTACGGAAGAACCATTCGGTACCACGATTGATGTGGAAACGGATGCTTATATTCCACCAACTTATATTGGAAACGAATTCCAAAAACTTGATATATACAAACGTATTGCCGGTGTGGAAACAGAGGAAGAATCGGATGAGATGTTAGAAGAATTAATTGATCGTTTTGGAGAACCGCCGAAGTCAGTACTGAATCTTCTTGCAATTGCGCGACTAAAAGCGCTTGCGCACCGTCTTTTTATTCGGGAAGTTACACAACGTGGAGATGAAATGAAATTCACGATGTATGAGCGTGCGCAGATTCAGGCGGGAAAAATACCGGAATTGATAGCAAAACATCAGTCACAGATGTCTTTTACACCAGACATTCAAAACCCATTTTTTCGCTATCGGATTTGGGCCAATTCCAAAGAACGAAACCGTGATATTCTAGAAATTTTACAGGGAATTTTGGAAGAAATGCAAATTCTTTTAGAAGATAGTTGCCAGTAAATGAAAATGGAATTATAATATATAAGATAATGTCTTATAGGAGTAGGACAAACTTAGGAGGATATATGAGAGTTAAGAAATTAGTAGCGACGTGCTTGGCAGGAGCACTTATGGTATCCGCGTTAACCGGATGTGGAATGGATAAAAATGAGACGGTTGCAACACTCGGTGAACAGGAGATTTCGTTAGGTGTTGTCAATTTTATGTGCAGATATCAGCAGGCAAGCAGTGATGATATGTACCGTTCATTTATGGGAGAAGATGTCTGGGAACAAGATATTTATGGGAATGGTACCTCTATGGGAGATAGCATGAAGGACCAGGTTTTACAGGATGTACATGAGATGTATACGTTAAAGAACCATATGGATGATTATGGGGTATCTTTATCATCAGAAGATGAAAAGATGATTAAAGATACTGCAACGGCTTTTATGGAGGCAAATTCCAAAGAGGCGTTAGAAGAGATGGGAGCAACACAAGAAATTGTAGAAGAAGTGCTCACATTATATACGATTCAGGTCAAGATGCATGATGCCATTGTTGCAGATGCTGATACAGAGGTTTCTGATGAAGAGGCAAACATGAGAGCGTATAGTATTATTGAGTTTACGACTGCAAGTTATTATGACAGTACTCTTCAGACACAAGTTACTTATTCAGAAGAACAGATTGAAAGAATTTCACAGACTGCAACCTCTGCGTGGGAAGATTTGCAAGAGAACCCGGATATGAAAGCAGTTGCCGAAGAGTATGGATATGAGATGCGAACTGCGACTTATGATGCAGATGATGCTGTTTTAGACAAAGAGGTTAAGACCGCATTAGATGAACTGAGTGTGAATGAGATTTCAGAAGTAATCTCAACAGATAACGGATTTTATATTGTGCGCTTGGATAGTGAGACGGATGAAGAGGCAACCGAACAGAACCGCGAATCGATTGTCGTTGAGCGTCAGGAGGCATTATATACGGAAGTTGTTGCAGGATGGCAAGAAGATGATGGATGGAAAGTAAACGATAAGGTACTTAAGAAAATCAAATTCCGCAATCATTTGACTCAAGAATCCGGAACAGAATCAGACACAGAAAGTGTAGTAGAAGAGACGACAGAGGCTACAACGGAAGAAGTAACAGTAGATGGAACAGAAGAGTAATATTGTACTTATTGGGATGCCGGGAGTGGGGAAGAGCACGATTGGAGTTATTCTTGCAAAAGTGTTAGGATACCAGTTCTTAGACGCAGATCTTTTGATACAACAACAAGAAGGCAAGCTTTTACGTGAGATTATCGCAGAAGTAGGAACAAATGGATTTATTGATGTTGAGAATCGAGTGAATGCCGGAATCGTCGCAAAGAAAACCATTATTGCAACAGGCGGAAGTGTTGTTTATGGACAAGAGGCGATGCAACACCTCAAAGAAATAGGAACAATTGTATATTTGGAGGTTCCGTTTGATATATTGCAAAAGCGTTTGGCAGATATTCACGGGCGTGGTGTGGTCCGAAAAGATGGGCAAACATTAGAGGAACTTTATCGAGAAAGAACACCGCTATATGAGAAATATGCGGATATAAAGGTTGCTGAGGAAAGTTTGTCGATTGAACAGACTGTGGGATTATTAATAGAAAAAATTGATTTTTTGAATAACATTGGACAAAAAAACGAATAGTATATATTGACAAAATGTCAAAAAGACGTCTATAATTACATGTTTGTAATTAGATAGTAGTTCATCGAGGTGTGGTATGGAACAATACGTGATCAAAGGTGGTAATCCTTTACAAGGAGAGGTTGCGATTGGTGGCGCAAAGAATGCGGCGCTTGCGATTTTAGCAGCCGCTATCATGACGGATGAGACCGTTACAATTGACAATTTACCTAATGTTAGAGATATAAATGTTTTGTTACAGGCAATCGAAGAGATTGGCGCAAAAGTAGAACGTGTAAATGCACACAAAGTTAGAATTAACGGTTCATTCATTCAAGATGTAAGTGTGGACAATGAATTTATTCGTAAAATAAGAGCTTCTTATTATCTGATCGGAGCACTTTTAGGAAAATATAAGCGTGCAGAGGTGGCACTTCCGGGAGGTTGTGATATCGGAAGCAGACCAATCGATCTTCATATCAAAGGATTTCGTGCGATGGGTGCGAGTGTGGAGATTTCATATGGTCTTGTAGTGGCTGAGGCAGAAGTTTTAGCTGGGACTCATATATATCTGGATAAAGTTTCGGTTGGTGCAACCATTAATATTATGATGGCAGCTGCAATGGCACAGGGAAAGACGGTCATCGAGAATGCAGCAAAAGAACCTCATATCGTAGATGTAGCCAACTTTTTAAATAGTATGGGAGCTAATATTCGTGGTGCCGGAACAGATGTGATTCGTATTGTCGGAGTAGAGAAACTCCATAAGACAGAATATTCCATCATTCCGGATCAGATAGAGGCAGGAACGTTTATGTTTGCGGCAGCAGCGACCGGTGGCGACGTGCTTGTGAAAAATGTAATTCCAAAGCACTTAGAGGCAACAACAGCTAAGTTATTAGAGGTTGGTTGTAGGGTAGAAGAATACGATGATGCTGTTCGGGTGATTGCTAATGGTAAGTTGCAGCACACGCAGGTTACAACGTTGCCATATCCGGGATTTCCAACCGATATGCAGCCACAGATGGCAGTCCTTCTTGGAATTGCAGAAGGAACGAGCACGGTAACAGAGAGTATTTTTGAAAATCGCTTCAAATATGTGGATGAATTAACACGTATGGGTGCAACCATCCAAGTGGAGAGTAATATTGCAATTATTCATGGTGTAAGTCGTTATACAGGGGCAAGAGTGAATGCACCGGATTTGCGTGCAGGAGCAGCACTTGTTATTGCCGGTTTGGCAGCAGAAGGAATTACTATTGTGGATGATATCTACTATATCGAGCGAGGCTATGAAGACTTGCATCTTAAGCTTACCAATCTTGGTGCAAAGATTGAGAAAGTATCAGATGATAAAGAATTACAGAAATTCATTTTGAAAGTTTCATAAATTTTATAGAAAAGGTTTTCTCTTATTCAGAGTGATGGAGATACATAGGATCTGTGAAGTCACGGCAACCCCATTTTTGGATGGAAGGTGCCAACCTGAGCGAGTAGTCGAACAATAAGAGGATTTATTTACCAGTGTTGTAGTGAATCCGCTTATATGATAAGCGGATTTTTTACGTATAGAAAAGAGAGGAGACAAATGATGGAAAAATTATTATTTACTTCGGAATCAGTAACAGAAGGACATCCGGACAAAGTATGTGATGCAGTTTCGGATGCGATTTTAGATGCTTGTCTTGAACAGGACCCAATGAGTCGTGTGGCTTGTGAAAGTGCATGCTGTACCGGTTTTGTGTTGGTAACCGGAGAGATTACCACAAAAGCACAGTTGGATATTCCAACAATTGTTCGCAATACCGTAAATGAAATCGGATATAATGACGCAAAAATCGGTTTTGATGGAAACACTTGTGCAGTTATGGTTGCGCTTGATCAGCAGTCAGCAGATATTGCAATGGGTGTTGATAAAGCATTAGAAGCAAAAGAAGGTCAGTTGCAAGATGATCTTGATATTGGAGCGGGTGACCAAGGTATGATGTTTGGTTATGCAACCAATGAAACAGAAGAATTGATGCCATACCCAATTTCACTTGCACATAAATTAGCATTGCAGTTAACAACGGTTCGTAAAGATGGAACTTTATCTTATTTAAGACCGGATGGAAAAACACAGGTTTCTTTGGAATATGATGAAAATGGCAAACCAAAACGTTTAGAGGCTGTTGTGCTATCTACACAGCATGATGAGGAAGTAACACAAGAGCAAATTCATAAAGATATCAAAAAATATGTATTTGATCCAATTCTTCCGGCAGAATTAATTGATGCAGAGACCAAATTTTTTATCAATCCTACCGGACGCTTTGTTATCGGTGGACCACACGGAGATGCAGGGCTAACAGGTCGTAAAATTATTGTGGATACATATGGTGGTTATGCGCGTCACGGTGGCGGTGCATTCTCAGGAAAAGATTGTACAAAAGTAGATCGCTCGGCGGCATATGCAGCACGCTATGTTGCCAAAAATATTGTTGCGGCAGGTCTTGCAGATAAGTGTGAGATTCAGCTCTCATATGCAATCGGTGTTGCACAGCCGACTTCAATTATGGTGGATACATTTGGAACCGGTAAATTAGCGGATGAGAAATTAGTAGAAATTGTACGTAGTAATTTCGATTTAAGGCCGGCAGGAATCATTAAAATGTTAGACTTAAGAAGACCGATTTATCGCAAAACTGCAGCATACGGTCATTTCGGCAGAACCGACTTAACCCTTCCTTGGGAAGCGACGAATAAGATGGAAGATTTAAAGAAATACCTCTAAAAAGTGTTTATGAAAAGTTTATAATATAGAGCATGGGATTTCAATAAAACCATGTTATAATAGAGCCATAGGACTTATTCGTCTTATGGCTCTATTTGATAGGAGATTAATCATGAAAATTAAAACAAAACTTGCAATTTCATTTTGTATTATCATTTTTGTGCCACTTTTTCTATCGACCATTACCATATGTGGCTGTTTTAATGTTCAAATTAAGGCAATTGAACAAAATTATGGAATTCAAGATGCAGATGCATATAATTTGACAAATCCGATTCAATTACTGAATCGCTATACGGCAGAGGATTTTGAGGAGTTAAAGCAAAAATCATTAAATAACCCACAGGATTTTTTGAATCAGGAATATTTATCACAGATGAATCAACGTTTATGCGAGAGATATTCCTATATTATTATTCGTGACGGTAAGACTATTACATATAACGGAGGAACGAATAATGATAATGTATTGAAAGTGTTGCCTGATTATGGGACGACAGATTCAGAATCAAAGATGGAAATCTATATTGAGGGTTCACAGGAGATTTTAGTAAAACAATTAGACGTTCCAGAACACAATGGGAATAAAATCAGTGCATTTATTATTACATCAACCAACAAAATTGTGCCTGAAGTCCGAAAACTGTTAACAGATGCGCTCATCGCAATTGTTCTTATTCTAACTTTAACGGCATGTATGTTAATTGTATGGATTCATCGCAGTATGATTACACCGATTAAAAAGTTAAAAGTTGCAGTCGAGAATATCAAAGAAGGAAATTTGGATTTTCAAATTGATGTTAGTGGAGAAGACGAAATTGGTGAGCTTGGGGATGCGTTTGAACAGATGCGTTTGCATTTAAAAGATAATACAGATGAAAAAATGAACAACGAAAAGGAAAGCCGTGCGCTCATCAGCAATATTGCACACGATTTAAAGACCCCGATTACTGCAGTAAAGGGATATGCGGAAGGGATTATGGATGGAGTGGCAAACACCCCGGAGAAAGTAGACAAATATGTTCGGACAATATATAACAAGGCGAATGAGATGGATACGCTGATTAATGAGCTGACCTTATATTCTAAGATAGATACAAACCGTATACCATACAATTTTGCGAAAATTAATGTTGCAGAATATTTTAAAGATTGTATCGAAGAGATTGGTTTGGATTTGGAAGCCAAGCGAATAGGACTTGCATATTACAATTATGTAACTGAGGAAGTTGTGATTATAGCGGATCCGGAACAGTTGCGGCGAGTCATTAATAACATTGTGGGCAACTCTGTAAAATACATGAACAAAACAACCGGATTTATCAGTATCCGTGTCAAGGATGTCGGCGATTTTATACAGGTTGAAATCGAGGACAATGGGCGAGGAATTGCGCAACGTGATCTTCCGTATATTTTTGATAGATTTTATCGCGCAGATGCATCACGTAATTCCGCAACCGGCGGAAGTGGAATTGGATTATCAATTGTTAAGAAAATTATTGAAGACCATGGTGGCAAAATTTGGGCAACCAGTAAAGAAGATACCGGAACTACGATGTACTTTGTAATTCGTAAATATCAGGAGGTGTATGATGAGTAGAATTTTAATTATAGAAGATGAAGTGGAAATTGCAGACTTAGAAAAGGATTATCTGGAATTGAGCGGCTTTGAAGTAGAAATCGAAAATGATGGAATGGAAGGATTAAAAAAAGCATTAAAGGAAGAGTTTGATTTATTTATTCTAGACTTAATGCTTCCGGGAATTGATGGATTTGAGATATGTAAAGAAATCCGCGAGAAAAAGAATACACCAATTCTTATGGTTTCTGCCAAAAAAGATGACATCGACAAAATTCATGGGCTTGGGCTGGGTGCAGATGATTATGTGACCAAACCATTTTCGCCAAGTGAACTGGTAGCAAGGGTAAAAGCTCACCTTGCCCGATATGAACGCCTAATAGGAAGCAATATAGCAGAGAATGATATCGTAGAGATTCGCGGAATTCGGATAGATAAAACAGCACGTCGCGTATGGATTAATGGAGAAGAAAAGCAGTTTACGACAAAGGAATTTGATTTGCTGACATTTCTTGCGGAAAATCCAAACCACGTATTTACCAAGGAAGAATTATTCCGTCGCATTTGGGATATGGAATCTGTCGGTGACATTGCAACCGTAACTGTTCATATTAAGAAGATTCGCGAAAAAGTTGAGATGAATACCAACAAACCGCAGTATATTGAGACGATTTGGGGTGTTGGGTACCGATTTAAATTATAAGAAGAGAATAATATAATGGAAAAGAAATAAAAAGGAGAGATAGGGATATGGGATACAATAATGTCCAGGGAAATGAGTGGATAGTTTGTAAGTTGGAAAAGCAACCGATTGAAACACAACTTATGGTAGATAAAGGAAAATATGCAGTTCTGGTTCTTGAAGGAAATATTAGCAATATATTAGGATCGGGTGAGCATAGTTTAAAAGGTTTCAATTTCTCGGAAATATATTTTGTAAATACCGATATGTCACATGTAGCAAGTTGGGAAATAGAATCACTTGAAGTACTAGGAATGAAATCCGATATCAAGATGAATTTACGATTAAGCGGAAGAACGATAATAAGAATTGTTGATGTGGTTGCCGTGATAAATAAATTGCTTGCAAGCTCATTGGATATTGATGTTATGAAGGCAAATGATTTGAATGATATATTTTTACCAAAGGTAAAATCTGCAATAACGGAAGTAATAATAAAAAATGATATACCGGCATCGGAATTGTCTTCGTGTCTTATGAGCATATCTCGTGAAGCAAAAAGTAAAATAGAAGAGTTGCTATATGCATATGGGCTTAAACTTGATCAATTTCTTATAAATTCCATTGATTGTCGAGAGGAAAAATTGACAATGGTCGAGAATAGTATGACACATCAAGATGTAAGAATATGACCAATAGTTGGAATATAAGGGTGTAAAACACGTTGTGAGAGTGTTTTACACCTTAATTTTATTTTCTACCAATTCAAAAATGCAGTCACTGTTTGAATCCATTTTTCCGGTTTCCAAATTGCTTTGTAGCAGTGCGTATCTCCTTTAAAACAAATAATCTCTGTCTTAGGATAGAACTTTTTCATAAGCAAGGCGCCCTTTTTAGAGAGCATTTCATTTCCTTTTGTGCCATGAATAAACAATATGTTACCTTGATTTTTAACATCATCGCGAAGACCACCGGAAAAAGCAGCATGAACAATATTTTTCAATGATGACTCTGTCATAAAGTCTGCTATCTTTAAATAACTATTCAAATATGTTTCCGGCAAAAACTGTTCTTTAAAAGATTGAATAATTTTTTCGTTGCGTTCTTTTGATTGACGGATGATACTTATGTAATTTTTAATCATTATTTTTTGAGCAATTTTAGGACATCGAACCAATGGAGCTCCGTCCATAATTAAATTGCTAATGGCAAGTCGGCCATCCTGCCAAATGTGATATGCAATTTTTCCGCCCAATGAAAGACCGCATAACACATCTATCGTATCCATATTTTGCTTTTGAAAATATTGTATGATACCTTCAACTTCGGATTCCAAAGAAATAAACTCGCTGGCAGCTTCTTCGGTATGAGCACTTAGTGCAATCACATAAATATTGTATGTTTCTTTCAACGCTGTAATTTGTGGTGTCCAGATTTGCCATGGTGTCAGCACGCCATGAATAAGAACCATAACCGGCTTTTCCCCTTCAGTAAATTCATGTACCAGCATTTTCTAATCCTCCAATCCCAGTAAATAAAATAACGTAGTTTCTAAAGTTTTGAGTTGTGTTTTCGGTGTGTACCATTCCATTAAAGGCAGTTTTTTATAACAATGATGAATAATGCAACTCATTTCTATACCATTGTAAGAGGTGGTAAGAAAGGTAAGCAATTCTTCAAGGCTTACTTTAGGTTTTAAATAATTACTAAAAATGTGTTCTTGCAGATATTGGGAAGTCTGTTTGAAAAGATATTCAAAGTTGCCGGTTCCGTCAATTTCTCCTAATATTTTTTCTACTCGCTGTGGTGCATTCATGGAAAGAACCGAGAGCTCAAAATTAATTTTTACAATACCCATTAACTCTTTGGTCATAAAGTCGCCAAGAAGTTCAAAAATTTGGTTTAAAACAATCTTAATGTTTTTTGGTTCGGTGTCAGAAAAAATAGTATCTACTTGTTGTTTGATATTTGCACGTTGTCTGTTGTGTATTAACATATCCCGAAAAATGGCATCAATATCCTTATAAAAGCGATAGATTCCTCCTTGACTCAGACCGGTTGCATTAATAATGTCCTGCATGGTTACAGTACTGATTGTTTTTTCAAGACATAAATTATAAGCGGCGTCAATAATGTTGTTCTTTTTGTTTTGAATATATTCTTCCGTTACTTTAGGCATAGTATCTCCTTATAAAAATGAAACTATATTCATTTTAATGAAATAGATAAGAATTGTCAACCACTAACGAAATTTTATGATATAATAGGGCTAAACAAAGATTTATATTAAAATATCCATATATAGTGAAAATGTTGTTGCTTACACACTATATGTTGTGCTAGAATGAGGTTACAGATGGAAGAACAGAATGTTTTTGAGAAAATATATGCGGTAGTAAGGCAGATTCCCAAGGGAACAGTTGCCACCTATGGGCAAGTTGCAGCGTTAGCAGGCAATCGTCGCTGGGCGAGGGTGGTAGGATATGCACTTCATGTGAATCCGGACCCGGAGCACATTCCGTGTTATCGTGTTGTGAATCGGTTTGGTGAGGTTTCTGAGGCGTTTGCGTTTGGTGGGAAGAATCGCCAAATTGAACTATTAGAAGAAGATGGAATTGTATGTCAGGGGCATATAGTTGACTTAAAAACATACCAATGGAAAAAAGTAACACTTTTGGATCTGTCTTGTATGTAATTAAGAACATGTCAAAATCATATTGAAAAAATGAAAAAGATACATTATGATGACCTTGTTATATGACTGACGGAACAGTGGAGAATACCACGTGGAGTATAACGATGTAAGATAGCCGACCGTCTGGGCTTGGGAGTCTGGATGTAGTGTGGCTATTTTTTTTGTACTAAAATGAGAACACTACGAGATACTCTTGACAAATGATGTTTGTTAGCATATCCTATCGAAAGTTAGAGATGGCTAACTGTTAAAATTATCACGGGAGGAAAAGCAATGAAGAAAGAATGGAGAAATTTTCAAGGTGGAGCATGGGAAACAGAAGTAAATGTTAGAGATTTTATCCAGAAAAATTACCATCCATATGATGGGGATGGCTCTTTCTTAGAGGGACCGACACAGGACACAACCGATTTGTGGAATGAGGTACTTGAGCTTTCTAAACAGGAAAGAGAAGCTGGTGGTGTGCTTGATATGGATACGAAGATTATTTCGACCATTACCTCACATGGACCGGGTTATCTCAATAAGGACAAGGAAAGAATCGTAGGTTTTCAGACGGACAAGCCATTTAAACGTGCATTGCAGCCATATGGTGGAATTCGAATGGCAGTGAAGGCATGTGAAGATAATGGTTATAAGGTTGATCCGGAAGTAGTAGAATATTTTACAACACATCGCAAGACACACAATGCCGGTGTATTTGATGCGTATACAGATGAGATGCGTGCATGCAGAAGCGCACACATTATTACCGGACTTCCGGATGCATATGGACGTGGACGAATCATTGGAGATTATCGTAGACCGGCACTTTATGGTGTGGATCGATTGATTGAGGATAAGAAGGAACAACTCGCAACTACACGTACGATTATGTATTCTGACGTAATCCGCGAGCGTGAAGAATTATCAGAGCAGATTCGTGCATTAGAGATGCTAAAGAAACTTGCTGAGATTTATGGATGTGACATCAGCAAGCCTGCAAACAATGTATTAGAAGCAACACAGGCAGTATATTTCTCTTATCTTGCAGCTGTTAAGGAACAAAACGGAGCTGCAATGAGTTTAGGACGTACTTCGACATTCCTTGATATCTATGCGGAAAGAGATTTACAGGAAGGTACTTTTACCGAGAAAGAGATTCAGGAAATTATCGACCAGTTTGTGATGAAACTGCGTTTGATTAAATTTGCAAGAACACCGGAATATAACAATATTTTTGCCGGAGATCCAACCTGGGTAACCGAGTCCATTGCCGGTATGGGTGTAGATGGAAGACATATGGTTACCAAAATGTCTTATCGTTATTTGAATACGTTAAACAACATTGGCGCAGCACCGGAGCCGAATATGACGGTACTTTGGTCTGTACAGCTTCCGGATAATTTCAAGAAGTTCTGTGCAGAAACATCCATCAAACATTCTGCGGTACAGTATGAGAATGATGATATTATGCGCGTGATTCACGGCGATGACTACGGAATTGCATGTTGTGTATCTTCTATGAAGATAGGAAAAGAAATGCAGTTCTTCGGAGCAAGAGCAAACCTTGCAAAATGTTTGCTTTATGCCATTAACGGTGGCGTTGACGAAATGAGCGGTAAACAGGTAGGACCAAAATATCGTCCAATTACATCCGAATATTTAGACTACGAAGAAGTATGGTCTGCATACAAGGATATGATGAAGTGGTTAGCAGGAGTATATGTGAATGCACTCAATATCATTCATTATATGCATGACAAATATTGCTACGAGAAATTGGAAATGGCGCTTCATGATAAGAAAGTTCGCCGTTGGTTTGCAACCGGAATTGCAGGATTTTCCGTAGTGGCAGATTCGTTATCTGCAATCAAATATGCAAAAGTAAAGCCAATTCGTAACGAAAATGGTATTACCGTAGACTTTGAAATCGAAGGAGATTTCCCGAAATACGGAAATGATGATGACCGCGTAGATGATATTGCAAAAGAAGTCCTTCACGCATTTATCGGATATGTAAAAGGAAATCACACCTATCGTGGTGGCATTCAAACAACCTCTATCCTTACCATTACATCGAATGTATCCTATGGTAAGAATACCGGTGCAACACCGGATGGCAGAAAGAAAGGCGTTGCATTTGCACCGGGAGCGAACCCGATGCATGGAAGAGATACGCATGGTGCGGTAGCTTCTTTGGCATCTGTTGCGAAAATTCCATTTATGGATTCGCAAGATGGTATCTCCAATACCTTTACCATTGTGCCGGATGCATTAGGAAAGACTAAGGAGGATGGACAGAATAACTTAGTAGCAATGTTGGATGGATATGTGCAAAAGGGAGGACACCATTTGAATGTCAATGTACTTAACAAAGATACCTTGCTTGATGCACAAGCACATCCGGAGAAATATCCACAGCTTACCATCCGCGTATCCGGATATGCTGTAAACTTTATTAAGTTAACCAAAGAGCAACAGGATGAAGTAATTGCGCGTACATTCCATGAACGCATGTAAAAAGCACATTAAGCACATATGCAGGCGCATCTTCGGATGCGCTTGTTTTTAAAGAGGGGATTCTTATGGGAAAAATTCATTCACTGGAAACATTTGGAACGGTTGACGGACCGGGCGTTCGTTTTGTTGTGTTCTTTCAAGGATGTCCGATGCGCTGTCAATATTGCCACAATCCGGACACTTGGAATCCGGCAGACGGACAGGAAATAAGTGCAGATGAGATTATAGATCGATTTGAGAGAAATCGTTCTTTTTATACGACCGGCGGAATTACGGCAACCGGCGGAGAACCCATGCTACAAATCGATTTTTTAACAGAACTTTTTACCAAAGCAAAGGCAAAGAACATCCACACTTGTCTTGATACTTCCGGCATCATGTTCCCACTAGAACGAGCAGGCGAACCATTTGCGAAAATAGAAAAGTTGATGCAGGTAACCGACCTTGTAATGCTTGATATCAAGCATATCGAAGATGCATCTCACCGCAAGTTAACCGGTCATTCCAATGAACAGATACTTGCATTTGCGCAATATTTAAACGAGATTGGGCAACCGATATGGATACGCCATGTGGTTGTTCCGGGGATTACATTTGAAGAAGCGGAATTGACACAGTTGGGAGCATTTTTAAGAACGCTGTCCAATATAGAAAAATTAGAAGTTCTTCCATATCATTCCATGGGAAAAGTAAAATATGATAGTATGGGAATGGAGTATGTCCTAAAAGATACGCCGCAGCTTACGAAAGACCAGGCAAAACAAGCAGAATTAATCATTCAAAAAGCAATGGAGTAAAGCATGAATACACCGGATATTTTATTTGAAGATGATGATATCATAGTTTGTCACAAACCCGCGGGCATTGCCACGCAAACAAGAAGGCTTGGGCAGCAGGATATGGAAAGTATTTTGAAAAATTATCGTGCCAAGAAAAAAGAGATGCCATATATCGGTGTAGTTCATAGGCTCGACCAGCCGGTAGAAGGTGTTATGGTATTTGCAAAAAATCAAAAAGCAGCAGCAGCGCTTTCCAAGCAGGTATCGGAACGTACAATTGGGAAATACTATTATGCAGTCGGGACATTGTGCGCTTTAGATAAAAGCTTTGAAGAAGCTACAGGATTGCCTCTGAATGGAATCTTGCAGAATTATATGATAACCGATAAAAAGCAAAATGTCTCTCGAATCTGTCAAAAGGATGAACCGGGAGCCAAGAAAGCAGAACTGAAATATCATGTAATCAAAGAACAGGAAGGAAAAGTTCATTTTGATATTGAATTGATTACCGGACGTCAACATCAGATTCGATTGCAACTTTCGAATCTTGGATGTCCATTATGTGGTGATACCAAATACGGTGCGGCAAAAGAAGGTGAAAAACTCATGTTATGTTCCTACAAAATAGCGTTTTGTCATCCGGTTACGCGAAAAAAATTATTTTTTGACATAACACGTTAGATATGGTACAGTGTTTCAAGAAATAAAAAGTTTTCAACATAAAGGAGGAACGATAGCATGTTAAGAAAAGTAGCAATGCTATTGATTGCAGGCTTGACCTTGACTATGTTCACAGCATGTGGGGATGATTCGTCAAGTACAAGAGACCGATCAAGAGTAAGAGCCGAACGAGAAGATCGTGACGATGACGACCACGACGACAACAAGGATGATAACGGAGGCGGCATTATTGATATTGAAATCGATGATGAGGATTCGCCGGAAGAAGAGTTGCTTGGAAGCTGGGTGATGTCGTATGACATGTCAGAATCCATTACTGCGGAAATGGGAGAAGAGTTTTCTGATTTTGAAAGCGCATTTTGTATGGATTTGGTGTTTGAGTTGGATGAAGACGGAAGCATGACCATGTATGTAGATCAAGAAAGTTTGGAAGAAAACCTTGAACTTTGGATATTAGATTTCTCTTCTTATGCCACAGAAATGATATATGAAGAGGCGGAGAGTATGGGCGTTAGCCGTGAAATGCAAGACCAGGCAATCTGTGATACATATGGTTATGAGACAGTATATGATTATATGTTGAGTGAGATGACTGCTTCTATTACAGTAGATGATTTGGGTCTTAGTAAGAATGTGAGCGGTGAGTATAAGGTAGAAGGAGATAAAATATACTTGGCATGGGAAGGAGAAGACTTTGACAGTGCTTCGTATGACAATTTTGAAATTGAAGGTGATACCTTGACCTTTACAGCTGACGGGATGGATGATATAGAAATACTTCCGGGATTAACATATCCACTCGTATTTACCAGACAATAATTTTATTTATATAAGGAGGAATTATGAAGAATTTAAAGAAAGCAGCATTATTATTACTTGCAGTTTTGACAGTAACCCTATTTAGCGGATGTGGCAATCAGGCAGACAAGTTGGTTGGAAGCTGGGAAATGTCATATGACATGGAGGAAGTTATTGTTGAAGGAATGGGACCAGGATACGAGGATTTCGAGAGTGAATTTGTAATCGACTTAGTATTCGAGTTCAATGAAGATGGAACCATGAAAATGTATGCAGACAAAGAGAGTATTGAGAAAAGTCTTGATGCATGGATTGATGATTTCGTGGTTTATGGAACAGAAATGATTTATGAAGAAGCTGATGCAATGGGGGTTTCCCGTGAAGAACAGGATGAAGCGATTCAATCTACATTCGGATATGCTAACGTAGAGGAGTATATGAGATCCGAGATGAATGCTTCCTTATCAGCAGATGACTTGGCAGATTCAATTCTTTCAGAAGGAAAATATAAAGTAGTCGGTGACAAACTCTTTATGGCAACCGATGGTGAGGATCTTGATTCTGTTGGATATGATACCTTTGAGATTAAGGGAGATACCTTAACCTTCACTACAGAGGATGGGGATGATGAAGAAATTCTTCCGGGATTGGATTATCCATTCTCATTCACAAAAAGATAATGAAATGAAATCAGGCGACGAGCACGAGCGTGCTCGTCGTTTGTTGTGATACGCTTGACAACTATTTTTGATTAGAATAATATTAATCTGTGAAATTATCGATAGAAAAGAGGAGATTAGCAATGGCTAAGGAGAAAAAACTGGTAGAGGCAATCACTTCCATGGAGGAAGATTTTGCACAATGGTACACCGATGTAGTAAAGAAAGCAGAGTTAATTGATTACTCTTCTGTAAAAGGATGCATGATTATTAAACCCGCAGGCTATGCTATTTGGGAGAATATTCAGGCAATTATGGATGCTGAGTTTAAAAAGACCGGTGCCCAAAATGTGTATATGCCTCTTTTGATTCCGGAGAGCCTGCTGCAGAAGGAGAAGGATCACGTGGAGGGCTTTGCACCTGAATGTGCCTGGGTTACTTACGGCGGCAGCGAGGAGCTGGAGGAGCGTTACT
>JAZSDG010000032.1:0-2192 GCA_045531055.1 Lachnospiraceae bacterium
AGGCTCATGAGTACAGCATCAATTTCATATGATAGCCTTAAGGATGCATCAAAGGAAGCAGAACAGGTTGCTAAAAAACTAGATAAATATGCGGATTCACTATATACTCACGTATACAAAAAGTTGAATAGTTATAGCGGAACATGGACAGATAATATTACGTCTGCAAGGGATAGGGTAAATGAAAAGATTGAAGACCTTCGTGATGCACAGAAGGATTTTGAAGATTTTGCAGAAGACCTTATCGACTTGAGGGATGAATGTAAAGCGGTTGACAAAGCCGTTCGAACAAGAGTATCTTCTTTAACCGCATCCTTCAAGGAAGCACACGGGATTCGAAATAGTCAAATTGAGAACGCAGTCAGCTACTTTTTTACCGGAATGTTTAATGATTCTGCGGCAGCCCGCTGGGTGGACAGCAAGACAGATGCATTTGAAACAGGTCAGGATTATCTAAAATCCTCCATCAAAGAATGGTATAATTACGAAGGTGGAAAAGAGTATATCAAAGGCGTATTGGTTGGAATTCTTGAAGTGGCAATTGGTTTGATTGCGGTAGCGGCTGCCATTGCTTCCATAGTTATGACAGGAGGCGCATCGCTTGCTGTGATTGCAGGTTTAATCGGTGGTGTTATTGCTACTGCAAATGGAATTGCGAATATCTATAATGAAGCAGAGGCATATTCCACGACACAGAATGGTGATCCGGCAACGGGAAGAAGGCGAAGTGAGATAGATACATGGCAAGACTACTTGAGGTCGTCATTTATTTTCGGAGATAGTGGAGAGAATTACGAGTATAATAAAGTTTACAATGGAATCGCGCTAGGAATTGATGTTGTGAATATCGCATGTACGGTTGTTACATTAGTTAGCGGAGTTGGAAAACTGGTACAAAGCGGTTATAAATGGGCTACCGGAAGTGCAGCAAAAGGCTCTTTCAAACAAATCTTCTCCAAAAATACACTGACGGGATTAAAAAGGAACTTTGCAGACATTGGATCATCTCTTAAGATGGAAGGCTGGTCCGCAGTAAAGGATTATGGAGTGAAACTGTTAAAGGATATGGGTCCGAATCTTAAGAAGGAATTTTTCGGGTTTACAGACCCAAACGTAGAGCTAAAGGATGCGTTGAAGTCGATGCAGAATTTGCTTACCATTCCAAAGGATATTTTAAAAAATGGCTTTTCTTTCAAGGACATTGGCGTTGAAAAAGTGTTGCTTCCTGCAACGACTTTCTTTACGGCTGGAACCGACCTCAATGCGGAAAAAGTCACTTTAAAAGATGTGTTTAAGATTTATGATAGCGGAAGCAAGATTCAATCCACATTCAATGGATTCGGGAATTCAGTAGGTACGATGGATGTCATGGAACAATTATCCGGAATTTCTGATATCAATATTTCGATTCCGGATATCAATATCCCTAACATTGAAATTCCTGCAATGAGTGGGACATAAGGAGGAGTGGTATGGAACAACCGAATTATGTCTTAAGAACGGTAGAAGCAGTTTTCATGCCGAAGAAAAATAACGCAGCCGCGGAGCCGATAAGAATAATCGTGTGGGTCATTATTGGAATTATTATAGTAGGTTCATTTATATTTCAAGATAATTTGTTCGCGGAATTATCATGGTCAGCGAGGGTGTTTTTGATTATTCTGGCGCTCGGAGTAACATTTGCGACAAGTGGATTAGAGAGTGTTCCGTCGCCAATGGAGTTGCAGTTTTATGATGACTATTTTATTTTTTATAAACCGAAACGATATTATAGTAAGCGTGTGACGCGAATGTCATATATAACAATGAAGTATTCGGAAGTTACGAAGTGTGCATATTTGACCCGTGCTCAGAGATTTCAAATATATGGTTCTGGGAAAAGTGTCTGGTATAATTACAGGAAGGATGGAACACTGCCGCCCGTGCCAACGGAAAGTAGAATGGTTAAGGGCGGTATGATATATTTTGATGTGAGTTTAGCACCGAATGTTGATTTTATTCGTGAAATTGAAACGCATTCGCCGATGCGAGTGGTACTAGAGGATAGATAAAAGCCCAAAATATGGAAGTGGTACATAAGGAGATAGAGCATTACAGTGTAAAACTGTTTGCTATACATATTATTTGAAAGGAGAAGAAACAAATGGCAAGTATTAGAGTAACACCAGAAGAGCTTAGCTCACAAGGAAATG
>JAZSDG010000018.1:0-4754 GCA_045531055.1 Lachnospiraceae bacterium
TAAAGGATATAAAACTCTGCTTGTTGACATAGATCCTCAGGGGAATACTACAAGCGGTCTCGGTGTAAATAAACGTGATGTTTCTAAATCATCTTATGATCTGCTTACCGGTAATGCAAAAGCAAAAGATGTTATTATTGAAACACCTTTTAAAAATGTAAGTGTGATCCCTTCAAGTATAAATCTTGCAGGTGCAGAAATTGAACTTCTAGGAATTAATGATAAAGAATATATATTAAAAAGAGCTGTTGATTATATTCGCGATGATTATGACTTTATAGTTATTGATTGTCCACCATCGTTAAATATGCTGACAGTTAATGCAATGACAACAGCAGATACTGTACTTGTCCCAATTCAATGCGAGTATTATGCTTTGGAAGGTTTGAGTCAGTTAATACATACGATCAATCTTGTACAGGAACGTCTTAATCCGGATCTTCAAATGGAAGGTGTTGTATTTACAATGTATGATGTTCGAACCAACTTATCGAACCAAGTTGTAGAGAACGTAAAAGCAAATCTTGATACAAAGATTTACGAAACAATGATTCCTAGAAATATCCGGTTGGCAGAAGCACCATCATATGGCATTCCAATCAATATGTATGATACGAAGTCTGCCGGTGCAGAAAGTTATCGCAATTTAGCAAAGGAAATTATAGAAAGAAAGGATTTGTAAGGATATGGCAGTGAAAAAAAATGGATTGGGAAAAGGATTAGATTCTTTAATAACAGATAAGGTCGGAAAACCTGCTACATCAAAAGCGACAAAGAAAGAGGAAACCAGCTCTGATGATTTGATGATTAGTATCAATAAAGTAGAGCCAAACAGAGATCAGCCAAGAAAAAAATTTGATGAAGATGCATTGCTAGAATTATCAGAATCTATTAAACAGTTTGGAGTACTTCAGCCATTATTGGTACAAAAAAAAGATGATTATTATGAGATTATTGCCGGCGAAAGAAGATGGAGAGCTGCAAAGCTCGCCGGCATCAAAGAAGTACCGGTTATTGTTAAGCAGTTAACAGAACAGGAAATCATGGAAATTTCCTTAATTGAAAATATTCAAAGAGAGGATTTAAATCCAATTGAAGAAGCACTTGCGTACAAGAAACTTCTTACTGAATTTAACTTAAAACAGGATGAAGTAGCGGAGAGAGTTTCAAAGAGTAGAACTGCAGTTACAAATTCAATGCGTTTGTTGAAGTTAAATGAAAAAGTACAGCAGATGGTAATTGATGAAATGCTTACCACCGGGCATGCGCGCGCATTGCTTGGTATTGAAGATGAGGAGAAACAGTACACTGTCGCACAACAGATTTTTGATGAAAAATTAAGTGTTCGTGATACTGAAAAACTGGTAAAAAATCTTCAGAATGAAAAGAAGACTATAGCTGAGTCTCCAAAGAAAATTGATCCAAAGTTGGAGGCAATTTATAAGGATCTTGAGGAACAGATGAAGGGTATCCTTGGAACAAAGGTGCTTATTAATCATAAAGATGAAAAACGCGGAAAGTTAGAAATTGAGTATTATTCACAAGATGAGTTAGACCGTATTATTGACTTAATTAGAACCGTTCAGAAATAGGAGAGTTTATAATGATTTCAGAATTGTTAGGATTTGATTCCGATTACATTATTATTGGATTGCTTGTTTTTGCGATAGTATTATTAATTTTACTTATTGTTAATATTGTGCAAATCAAGAAACTAAAAGAAAAGTATCAAACATTTATGACAGGAAAAACTGCAAAGTCTTTGGAGGATACTTTAATTAAGAGACTTGATCAGGTAGACGCATTGATTGCTGCAAATTCAGCAAACGAGAAAAATATTAAGCGCTTATATGATAACATGAAATTTACTTTTCAAAAAGTCGGATTGGTTAAGTATGATGCATTTCATGAGATGGGTGGAAAACTTAGTTTTTCCCTTGCATTGTTAAGCGAAACCAATGATGGGTTTGTTATGAATGCAGTTCATAGCAGAGAAGGTTGTTATACATATATCAAAGAAATAATTGATGGAAATTCTATCATCAGTCTTTCTGAAGAAGAGAAGGAAGCTTTGAATATGGCAAAGGAGGCCAATACATCTTCCAAAAAATAGTAGCGGAGTAATTTATGCAAAAAGAACAAGTGGAAGTGCTTATTCAAAAAGTACAAAAATTGATGGAAAGTCATATTCATCATCAAGGAAAATCTTTAAAAGAATTTGTAGTGATTGCAAATGAACTTGTAAAAAATCTATCATCGAACAGTGTTATAGAAGTGGAGGAAAAGGCAGCAAATTTATATGAGCATACGGTTATGGTAACATTGCTATCTTTACTCATCGCAAAGAAAATGAAACTTAGTGAAGCACAGCAGTATGATATTGCAATCGGTTGTTTGCTTCATGACATAGGAATGCGTTATATTACCGTTACATCTACAGAATTCGACACAATTGAGTATAAGAAACATCCTATTTTGGGATACTCAGCATTAGAAAAGGAAAGTTGGATACCAGAAGTTTCTTTGAAAATGATTTTATTGCATCATGAAAAAATGGATGGAACCGGCTTTCCAATGAAACAAAAGAATAAACAAATCGCATGCAAGATTATTCAGTTATGTGATACGTTTGACCGAATGATATCGGGTATAGGTTTTGACAGAATGGAGGTAGCAAAGGCACGTGAGGAAATCGCATCGCAAGCTGGCATGGCGTATGATGCAAAAGCCGTGAGTTTTCTTCTGTCTATTGTGTAAATGATTTTTTTCATGTAAAATGAAGAAATAAAAAAGGAGGAGAGAAAGTGCATAAATTCCTAAGAGCGATTGGCTTTTCAGAAATCAGGAAAAAGGACCTGGAAATAATTTTAGAAGATATTATTAAGAAACCTGATATGATGAAAGTGACCAGAGATTCAGAGGGGAATGAGTTTGCAGAGCTTTCTTGCGAGTTTGCACCACATATAGGAATTGTTGTTTGCGGTACCTATGAGGAAGATGATTCTTTTCAGATGGAATACTATTATCCGTATCTTGAGCCATCCACGCTTACGACACAAGAGCAGATTGAAGTGCAGAAATATGCGGACAGGGAATCTTACGCCGGTGTCTGTGATGAATTGAGCGTAGGCGTTACATTGATATTTTATATGCAAAATATTGCAGATTTTTTAACCATGAAGAAATTGCATGAGCATATGATTGTTCATGGAGCACAATTATCGGCACTTTCAGCGGAGGGAAAGATTCTTTTACCCATCATACAGAAGAATGCAAAAAAAGACAATGCAGACTACAAGTATAACAAACGCAATCATTTGATTGCACAGGCCAGAGAGGGTGATGAAGATGCCATCGAAAGCCTAACCTTAGAAGATATGGATACCTATTCTACTTTATCAAGAAGAATTATGCATGAAGATGTGCTAAGCATTGTAGCAAATTGTTTTATGCCATATGGAATTGAGAGCGACCAGTACAGCATTGTTGGTGATATTTTAGAAATTTCATTGTTGGAAAATATCATTACAAAAGAAAGTATCTATTCTATGAAAATTGAATGCAATGATCTTATTTTTGATATTTGTATTAATAAAAACGATTTGTTAGGTGAACCGAAAGTCGGGCGCCGTTTTAAAGGAAATATCTGGATGCAGGGAAGTCTTTGCCTGTAGATATAGTTATTTTATAGAAATGCCGCTTTAGTTAAATGGATATAACAAGCCCCTCCTAAGGGCTAGTTGAGGGTTCGATTCCCCCAAGCGGTGCTATTTTTAAAATTTACTCATTTTCAAGGATTATAATGGATCAGGGGTGAAAGGAGAATTTCATATGGGGGATAACAAAAGAAAAAAGGCCGAATTGCAGATTATTTTTTCAGCACTCTTATTAGTGGTCGTTTTTGTGGTAGAGCTTTATATTATTATCAATCTGCCAAAACAGTTTATTGCAATTGGCGCATTTGCAGTTCTGTTATTAATTTTTCTCTACATTTTAATAAGTGGAGTTATGACAAGAATTGAGACAAAGAACGAGCGAAGAGAAGAACAATATGACAGCATTTTCAAATCGGAAAAAGCATCATATCTTATGTTAAAAAAGCATTTTGAAGAGATGGAGACAATGCTTATTCAAATAGAGGAAAATGCAAAGGTTCCTGCAGAAGAAATAATTGCAGCGCAGAAAGGAATTGCAAAAGTTCTCATTGGACGAAATCGAGAGAATTCGGAGGCAGTTGTACACTCTAACGATCAATTGATGGAGCGAGTGAGCAATTTTCAAAAATTACTGGATGCCAATAACGAAGAACTTATTAATTCCTATAAAGAAATAAATGAACTTGCGATTCAGCAAATTGCTGCAAAGCAACAGGAAATGATGATGTCATTAAAAGACATGGAGATTCGTTTAAATAATGCACTTATGCAGATTTCCATTAAGAGCGCGCCGGTAAATTCAATGCCGGTAGTTGCACCCGTTGAACTGGAGCCGATGCAACAATCTGTAGTAGTGGAAGAACCAACCGTAGAATCGGAGATAATAGATAAGCCGGAAGAAATCTCGAAGAAAGAGATGGTTGAGGAGCCGGTAGTGAAAGAAGCAGCAGAACCGGAGGTAACAGTTGAGCCGGAAGTGGAAGAAGAGAAACCACCGATGCCGGATTTATCAGACCCAAATAAGCAAATGAGCCCAGATGATATAGCGGCATTGTTTGCAAACATGGCAGGAGAAGAAGTTGCAAAAGAACCGGAACC
>JAZSDG010000006.1:0-13317 GCA_045531055.1 Lachnospiraceae bacterium
TGTAAACGAGCCGAAAGTACTCCTTTTGGACGAACCATTGGGAGCACTTGATTTAAAATTGCGTCAGGACATGCAATACGAATTGATCCGTTTAAAAAATGAACTTGGCATTACATTCATTTACGTAACTCACGATCAGGAAGAAGCTCTTACCATGTCTGACACCATTGTTGTAATGAACCAGGGATATATCCAGCAAATCGGTTCCCCGGAAAAAATATACAACGAACCGGAAAATGCGTTTGTTGCTGACTTTATCGGTCATAGCAATATTATTGACGGCACTATGATAGAAGATAGACTTGTAGAAATCCTTGGTGTAAAAATACCTTGTGTGGATGAGGGATTTGGTAACAACACACCTGTTGATGTTGTTATTCGTCCGGAAGACGTGGAGCTTGTGGAACCTTCCGACGGATATTTAGAAGGTGATGTTACTTCTCTCATTTTCAAAGGTGTACACTATGAATTAGAGGTTGTTGCAAACGGATATGAATGGATGGTTCATACCACAAAATACATACCGATTGGAACACATGTTGGAATTAAAGTTATTCCATTTAATATCCAGATTATGCACAAACCGGAATCTTCTGATGAAAAGGCGGTGGAAATTGATGAATAAACTAAAACGTCAACTCCTAGCCGGACCATATCTTCTTTGGATTATCGGCTTTATCCTTCTTCCGCTCATTATGATTTTTTACTACGCATTCACAAATGACAGCGGAAGCTTTACTTGGGAATATATCCAAGCAATTGCAACCGAAACAAACGGTCGTGCAATCTTACTATCTTTGGAGCTTGGTGTTCTTTGCACCGTTATCTGCCTGATTCTTGCCTATCCATTGGCAATGATTTTAAGCAATTTGCGGATAAAAAGTCAAAGTTTTATCGTATTTATTTTTATGCTTCCAATGTGGATGAACTTCATGTTACGTATTCTTTCGTGGAAACTTTTGCTTTCCAAAAATGGTGTAATTAATACAATTTTAGAAGGGATTGGTTTTTCCGGTATTGATGTTTTAAATACACCGGCAGCAGTTGTTTTTGGAATGGTGTATGATTTTCTTCCGTTTATGTTACTTCCAATATATAATTCCATGACACGTATCCGCAAAGATTGGATTGAGGCTGCAAAGGATCTTGGAGCAAATGGTATTACGATTTTCTTTAAAATTATTGTTCCATTAACTGTTTCGGGTATTATCAGCGGAGTAGTTATGGTCTTTGTTCCTTCACTGACTTCTTTTGCAATTTCTCAAATTCTTGGTGGTGGTAAAGTACTTCTTATTGGTAATATCATTGAACAAAACTTTATGCAAGGAATGCAGTGGAATGCAGGAAGCGCGCTCTCTCTTGTGCTCATGATTTTTGTTCTCATCAGCATGGCACTTATGAATTTATTTGATAAAGATGGGGAGGGAACTGCTATATGGTAAAAAAATGTGCATCCAAGCTTTATATGGGTCTTATCTTTTGTTTTTTATACCTTCCGATTTTAGTATTAATTATATTGTCGTTTAACGATTCCAAGTCACGCGTTACTTGGGGTGGTTTTACATTCAACTGGTATATTCGTTGCTTTCAGAACGAAACCATTATGTCAGCGTTTACTACAACTTTGCAGATTACCATTTTAGCGGCTATATTGTCCACGATTATCGGAACTCTGGCTGCTATTGGAATTAGTGCAATGAAAAAGCGTAATCAAACCATTTACCTAGGAGCAACCAATATTCCTTTGCTCAACGCAGATATTGTTACCGGCATCTCCATGATGCTTTTATTTGTAAAATTCATTGACTTAGGATTTGTTACTGTATTGATTGCTCATATTACTTTTAACATTCCATATGTCATTTTAAATGTGCTTCCAAAATTAAAACAAGCAAATCGATATACCTATGAGGCAGCGCTTGACCTAGGAGCCTCTCCGCTTTATGCCTTTTTCAAAGTAACCTGGCCGGAAATTCGTTCCGGTGTATTTTCCGGTTTTCTTATGGCAGTAACCATGTCATTGGATGATTTTAGTATTACCTATTTTACAAAAGGTGCAGGTGTAAACACTTTATCAACCATGCTTTATACAGAACTTCGAAAAGGTATCAAGCCAGAGCTATATGCACTTTCCACAATTTTGTTTTTTACAGTATTACTTCTTCTAGTTGCCGCAAATATGAATCCTGAGAAATCGGCTCGCCCTTCAAAAGTCAAATCATGCGTAAAACGTATTATTTGCGGAGTTATTATTTTCGCGCTAGTTGCCGGCTCTCTTGCTGTATTTATAAACAATTCATCATTCTCCGGAAATGGCGAAACCCTAACCGTATTAAATTACGGAAAATATTTTGACGAAGATGCTTTACGACAATTTGAAGAAGAAACCGGTATCACCATAAAATACGAAGAATATGAAGACCCGGAAGAAATGTACACAAAATATAAAGCCGGTTCTATTGATTATGATGTAATATGTACTTCCGATTATATGGTAGAAAAGCTGATAAGTGAAGGGGAAGTATTCCCACTTAATTATGAGGAAATGGCAAACTACACAAATATATCCCCAGATATTATTGAGATGTCATCTTCCTTTGACCCTGAACAAAAATATTCCATTCCGTATTTCTACGGAACTATCGGAATTCTTTACAATAAAACAGTTGTTAATGAAGAAGATGTAAAAAGCTGGGATTGTATTTTAGAAGGAAAATATGCAAATGACATGATTATGATTAATTCTGTCCGTGATGCTTTCACTCCTGCACTAATTACAAGTGGCTATTCGATCAATGAAACCGACGAAGAACATTTAAATGAGGCTCTTAACATTTTAAAAGCTCAGGCTCCATATGTTTCTGCATATTATGTGGACGAAACCTGTGATGAAATGATTGCCGAAAACGCAGCTATCGCTGTATGCTATTCCGGAGAAGCTGCGGTTGCTATGGATTCAAACGAAAATCTTGCTTATTCCGTACCGGAAGAAGGATCCAACCTTTGGATTGATGCATGGTTTATTCCAAAAACATGCCAAAATCAAGATGCAGCAATGAAATTCCTTGATTATGTATGCCGAGATGATATTGCAGAGGCAAACTTCAATTATGTTTACTATGCATCACCAATCATCTCTGTTATTGAGAATCAAAATGAAGCCTTAAAGGAAAATGAAGCAATTAATCCTTCTTTGGAAGTAATCCATCGCTGTGAAGTTTACCGTGCACTAGATGATGATACAACTGCACTCTACACACAACTTTGGCAGCAATTAATATCATCACAATAAAAAAGGATTGAAAAGATGTTTTTTTCATGATAAAGTTAATCCACGATGTTTTGGTTAAAGCGTCGTGGATTTCTTTTTTATCCCCAAGCGTAATTCACGCAAGATTTCCCAGTATGATATTTTCTGATAGAAAAGGAGCTTTATGAACTATCAGGAATTTTTAACCAACATTCATACACATTTTTCAACATGCATGGGAGAAAATGCTTCTCTTAAAATTCAAAAAATAATAAAAAACAACGGCACATCCTACGATGGGCTAATTATATTGCGCCCTGATTGCAACATTTCACCAACCATCTATCTTACGCCATATTATCATCGCTACCTTGAAGGCGTCTGTATCGAAGATATCTATGATGACATTCAAAAAACATATGAAAATCACCTTCCAAAAGAAAATTTCGACACCAGTAATTTTACCGATTATGAAAAGGTAAAAAAATGTGTTGTAATGCGACTTGTAAATTATAATAAGAATAAGGAATTGCTTTCGCAAATCCCACATCGTAAATTCCTTGATTTTGCTATTATATTCTATTGTCTTCTTCAGGCAGACGAAAGAAATCAGGCAAACATTCTTATCTATCGCCAACATTTAAACTTCTGGGGGATCGACGAAGAAGAACTTTATCTTTTGGCTATGAAAAACACACCATCTCTTCTTCCATTTGAGCTCAAAAGTATGGTTTCTATTTTAAAAAATCTGCTTATTGACGAATCTGATTTTGAGAATGCACCTTATACAATGTATGTTCTTTCTAACATCTATCGAACCAATGGTGCAAGTGTAATTCTATATGACGGATTACTAAAGGAAATTGGCGATCAATTTCATAAAGACTTCCTACTTCTTCCAAGCAGTATACATGAAGTCATTTTGATACCAATAGATCAAAATGTAGATTTTAAAGATTTTTCAGATATGGTAAAGGAAGTAAATGAAACCCATGTTACGGATGACGAAATTTTATCCGATCATGTTTATTTTTATTCGCGAGAAAATGAACAACTATTCTTAAAAGTATAACAAATAGCCTCCCCAAAGATTAGATATTAGAACTCTAACTTCGGGGAGGTCTGTATATATTTTTAGATATACATACTATGACTCTGTCAATAAATCATATACTTTCTCGTATTCTCTTGCTGATGCATTCCATGAAAAATCTTTCTCCATAGCCCGCTTCATCATCTCTTGCCAGCTCTTCTTGTCATTGAAAAATACACTCTGTGCATATTGAATAACGGAAAGCATTTCATGAGCATTATAATTTCGAAACGAAAATCCGGTACCAGTATTCATGTATTGATTATATGGCTCTACCGTATCTTTCAAACCACCGGTCTCCCGGACTATCGGTAAAGTTCCATATCGCATTGCCATCATTTGTCCTAAACCACACGGTTCGAATAACGATGGCATTAAAAATGCATCACATGAAGCATAAATTTGATGTGCACGCTCCTCGGAATATCCAATATAGGAACTGACTTTATCCGGAAATTTATTCTGGAAATAATGAATCATATTCTCGTAGCGATCTTCACCAGTCCCTAATATCATAAGTTGTACATCCATGGTCTGAAGCATTTCATCCAAAATATATGCAACAATATCAAATCCCTTTTGATCGGTCATTCGTGAAACCATTCCAATTACAAACACATCTTCTTTCACCAAAAGATCATTTTCTTTCTGAAGAAACGCCTTGTTCTTCGCCTTCCCTTCAACAACATCCCTCAATGAATAGTTTGTATCAATATAAGGGTCTGTCTTTGGATTAAACTCTTCATAATCAATTCCGTTCACAATACCAAATAATTGGTTCTTACGTGCATTCATCAATCCATGTAAGCCTTCTCCGCCTTCCGGTGTCGTAATATCCTTCGCATATGTCGGACTTACTGTTGTAATTTTGTCTGCATAAACAATTCCACCTTTTAAATAATTCGCTTCCCCATATGACTCAAGCTCTTTAGCATTAAAAATGTGCTCCGGAAGTCCTGTAATATCCATAATCTCTTTCATCTTCCAGCGCCCTTGGAATTTCATATTGTGAATCGTGTATACCGTCTTTATCCCTGCATAATAACTGTCTGATCCAAAAAAAGTATGAAGAAACACCGGAATAAGACCTGTCTGCCAATCATTACAGTGAATCACATCCGGCAAAAAATCAATATATGGAAGTGCTGCCAATACTGCTTTTGAAAAATAAGCAAATTTTTCAACATCTTCAAATATATGATTATATGGAACATTTCCTGCAAAATAAAATTCATTATCCACAAAATAATATGTGATACCTTTATATTCTGACTGAAATATACCAACATATTGCCGTCTCCAGTTTAAATCAACATAAAAGTGACTAAGAAAACGTAAATGAGGTAAAAAAACATCATCCATACATGCGTATTTAGGAAGTATTATGCGAACATCATACTCTTCTTTGTTAAAATAACGTGGCAGTGAACCAACAACATCTGCCAATCCACCTGTCTTCATATATGGAATTGCCTCAGAGGATGCAAATAGTATTTTCTTCATAAAACCACCCCTTCCAATACATATATCTATATATATTATAAGAGGTTTTATTTCATTTTGAAAGCTTTATTTTATTTGTAAGCGAATTCTATCTGTAATTAATGCAATAAACTCAGAGTTTGTTGGTTTTCCTTTTCCATTACTTATGGTATATCCAAACATCTCATCTATAGTATCCATTTTCCCTCTACTCCAAGCAACTTCTATTGCATGACGAATTGCTCTTTCTACACGACTTGAAGTTGTTTGAAATTTTTTTGCTATACCGGGATACAAAATTTTTGTTATGGAGTTTAGCATATCAATATCATTCACCGACATCATAATGGCTTCCCTTAAATACTGATAGCCTTTGATATGTGCCGGAACTCCAATCTCATGAATAATTTCGGTAACCAGTGTCTCTAAATCCGGCATATCCTCTTCCGGTTTTTCGTAGGCATTGATTTTTCTTTGTTGTATAGTTCCTGATTTTTGATCTCTAATACGTTTAATTCGATTAATTACCATATCATTATCAAATGGTTTCATAATATAGTAATCAACACCGTGATTAAATGCATCTTCTGTAATCTGTTCTTGTCCAATTGCACTAATCATTACAAAGGATGGATGTTTTTTCATAGAAGTATCATTATTCACTTTATCCAATACTCCAAAACCATCCAGCTTTGGCATGACAACATCAAGAAGAACGACATCCGGTTGTTTCTCTTTAATCATTAAGTACGCTTCTTCACCATCTTTAGCGGTTCCAACCACTTCAAGTTCTTTGTCGTTCGATACGATTTCTCCTAGTAGTCTTAACATTCGTTCGTTATCATCTGCAATTGCGCATTTTAGTTTTTCCATACTGCCTCCTACAACATTTCTCGTTGAATTTCTCAACAAATATAGCGAAATGTCTCATCTGTAATTTGTCAAAGAGTGTCGACAACTCAAACTTAACCATTTCTTTTGTCGCTCTTTGCTCTTCCCTAAGATATGACTTGGGCAATACGGTTTTGGTTCCCTAGCTATTTTAAAAAAATCTATTTTTTTTCACACGGTATCTCATCTAAATTTACGGTAATTGCCGGTCTAACACCATACCCCTCTAAGCCGACATTTTCTATTTGAATATTATCATCATAATAACCATTACCAACTAAATAACATTTACTTGCCATATCTTCCACCGGTTCACGCAACCACCAACAGAATTCCGCTCCCCCATAGGTATCTTCATATATTTCATACCATCCACTTTGGTCTTGTTCTAATGAAGCTTTTGTTGGAATAGCCAACATACTTAACCCAGCCTCTTGAAACCATTCCAGCTCATCTACAGACAACAAAAACACTCTATCTGTTGTATGAATGGTAGTTTCGTTGGTTATTGCATTTGATTTAGTAATAACTTTGGTTTCTTGAATCGCATTTAATTCGTCTTCTGTAAAATTAGCTAAAAATCCAGGTTCATTATGATATCCATTTTTTTTCTCTGACATGGCAGACTGCATTGGAGGCTGGTCACTATATTTTACAACTTGTTCATCAGAATTCAACCAGATTCGAAGATTCGAGGTACTCCAATTACTGTTTCCTCTTATCATGGTTTGTAATTGTATATCAGACTCTACGACTTCACTCCAATAATCTTTGCCTTCATAGTAATTGTATTCTCCGCTTTCTGCTGCATCAAACGCTTTCATCGTAAGAATATCTTTTGAAATTAAAATAGCCTCTTTCTTTTCAATTCGAAGAACATACCATTCAATTGCTTCTTCATTATATGTGCCAAATGTAATAATGTCTCCTACAGAAATCTCATCTGAAATTTTTTCATCCGAATACTTTTTACCTAAACCATTTCCATAAAAATATGTACCTACCATCAAAATGCAAATTAAGGAAACCAGTGCGAATAGAATATAATATTTCTTTTTATTTATATTTTTTTTAAGTTGCATTTTTTCATTTTTAACTTCAAAGTCAGTTGTATGTTGTTGCACTTCTATTTCCTCAATATAATTTGTTAATTGGAAATAATCACTCTCTTTTTTTATATTCACCCATTGATGTGTCATCAAAAAATATTCCATTGACTTAGACATTTCTACTTCTTCTAATTTGCAAATCAGTATAGGAATGGATTTACTAACGGCCCGTTCCACCTCCCGCAAAACATGTGGTGACTTATTGGCATGTTTTGAAAAAAACAAAATCATGGCATACGCATTATCAATTCCATGAACCAGTTCTTCCGCATACTCTTTTCCAGGTCTGATATCTCTTGGTGCAATAAAACACTTTTTCCCACTTTGTTCTAATCTTTCACATGCATGAAGTGCTTCTTTTTCATCCTTGGATGAATATGATATAAATATGTGCATCTGTCTTCTCCTATTTGACACAATTCTTTGGTAATTCTATAATATCTATAATTATGCATTATTATCGCATTTAGGAGTCACATATGTCAAATATTATCGAAATTACAGATTTTCAATCCCCTGAACTTGATATCTATGCTCGTATGAATGAAGTTCAGCTTCTAAACCGTGCAGAACCTGAAAAAGGAATCTTTATTGCAGAAAGTCCAAAGGTTATTGACCGTGCTCTTAATGCCGGATATGAACCTATTTCCATATTGGTCGAACAAAAACATATTGATGGACAGGCAAAAGACATTATCAATCGTTGCAATAACGTTCCCATATTTACAGCCGCTTTTGATGTTTTAACCCAATTAACCGGTTTTCAATTAACGCGCGGAATGCTATGTGCCATGCGTCGAAAAGTCTTACCAAGCTTAGAAGAAATTTGTCAAAATGCTCATCGTATAGCTGTACTGGAAAATGTTATGAATCCAACTAATATCGGTGCTATTTTCCGTTCTGCAGCCGCACTTAATATTGACGCCATACTACTTACACCTTTCTGTAGTAATCCACTTTATCGTCGGTCAATTCGTGTTAGTATGGGAAGTGTCTTTCAGATTCCATGGACCTATTTTTCAAAAGAATGGGAAACTTCCGGACTTTCCTATTTGCATAAACTCGGCTTTGCAACTGCGGCAATGGCTTTAAGCGATGATTCTGTCAGTATTGATAACCCAAAACTTATGTCTGAGGAAAAACTGGCAATTATTTTAGGAACGGAAGGGGAAGGTCTGGCAAATAGTACAATTCAAGGATGTGATTATACTGTACGTATCCCCATGAGCAATCATGTAGATTCGCTTAATGTAGCGGCTGCAAGCGCTGTAGCTTTTTGGCAGTTGAGATTGCGTTAAAAATTAACATTGTGCTATACTATTTACCACAATTACTAATTAGAAAGAGGTTTTGCTTTGTTTGCTAATCATTCAAAATTTAAAGAAAAACTATTGGAAACTTTAAAGGCAGTTCTTCCAATTTTAATTATTGTTCTATTTCTTTGTTTTTCAATTGCGCCAATTCCACCGAGCATACTGCTTACTTTTTTAATGGGAGCTGTACTGCTGATTATTGGAATGTTATTTTTTAATGTTGGTGTAGAACTATCTATGACACCAATTGGTGAACGTGTCGGAGCAATTGTCACTCGTTCAAAGAAACTCTTAATTATCATTTTAATCACATTTATTATGGGGTTTGTTATTACCATTTCTGAACCAGATTTGCAAGTGCTGGCACAACAAGTTCCATCCATTCCGAATCTAACACTCATTCTGGCTGTTGCTATTGGTGTTGCAAGTTTTCTTGTCATTGCAGTACTACGTATGTTAATTGGAATTCAATTATCTTATTTATTGCTTGGTTTTTACATTATTATCTTTTGTTTGGCATTTTTTGTACCAAAAGATTTTTTAGCTATTGCTTTTGATTCTGGTGGTGTTACCACCGGTCCTATGACCGTTCCATTTATTATGTCATTTGGTATCGGTATTGCCGCTATTCGTAGTGACAGACACGCTGAGGATGATAGTTTTGGATTGGTTTCCATGTGCTCAATCGGCCCAATTCTTGCCGTTCTCATCCTAGGCTTAATTTATCACCCAACTTCTACGGAACAGGTTACGGAATCTATACCAATCATTGATAACACCGTAGATTTATGGAAGCTCTTTTCCGTTGAATTTCCGGAATACATAAAAGAAATGGCACTTTCTATTTTGCCTATTGTTATATTTTTTGCATTTTTTCAATTTATTTCAAGAGATATCAATAAACGTTCTCTCATTCGAATAATTATTGGTTTAATTTATACCTATATTGGTCTGGTACTATTTTTAACAGGAGTAAATGTTGGTTTTATGCCTGCAGGTAATTTTTTAGGTCAGACAATTGCCCAACTCCCTTATGCCTGGATTATTATTCCAATTGGTATGATTATAGGTTATTTTATTGTATTGGCAGAACCTGCTGTATTTGTTCTTACAAAACAAGTTGAAGAAATGACTTCCGGTGCAATCTCTGCAAAAGCAATGGGAACCAGTTTATCTATTGGTGTATCTCTTTCCGTTGGCCTTGCAATGTTACGAGTACTAACCGGAATTTCCATTCTTTGGTTGCTTGTTCCGGGATATTTCATAGCACTAATACTAACTTTCTTTGTTCCAAAAATATTTACTGCAATTGCATTTGACTCCGGTGGGGTTGCATCCGGTCCTATGACGGCAACTTTTCTGTTACCATTTGCAATGGGAGCTTGCGCGGCATTAGGTGGCAATATTATTACAGATGCCTTTGGTATCGTTGCAATGGTTGCTATGACACCACTGATTACCATTCAAATTATGGGACTCATATTCAAGTTTAAAGAAAATAAAGTACATAAAAATATTGTTGTTCATACCGATACTACCACCCCAGATTCCTATGAGGATACGGAAATTATCGAATTATAACTATTATTTATAGAAATGAGGATACTATGGGAAATTTATATTTAATGACAACGATTATGGATCGAAATATCGAAAAAAAATACTATAGTCTTTTTCAAGAAAATAATCTTCACGTTATGTTTTGGACTCTCGGCCTTGGAACCGCCGCTAATGAAGTGCTTGACTATCTTGGTCTGGAAAGAGGCGAAAAAGCAATTGCATTTTCTATTTTGGATGACGAAACCTGGTCTTCCATTAAAAAGCAATTAGAAAAAAAACTTCGACTTGATATTGCCGGAAGCGGGATATCCTTTATCATTCCACTTAGTAGCATTGGTGGCAAAAAAACTTTACAATTTCTTACAGAAAATCAAGATTATCAAAAAAAGGAGGAAACTACCTTGAAAAATACAGATCATGAATTAATTGTTGTTATTGCTGAACAAGGATACACTGAATTGATTATGGATGCTGCACGTGCTGCCGGCGCATATGGTGGAACTGTAATTCACGCGAAAGGAACCGGTATGGAATTTGCAGAGAAATTTATGCATCTTTCGCTTGCTGCCGAAAAGGAAATTATTTATATTGTAACTAAAACGGAACAAAAGAACCCTATCATGAAGGCAATTATGGAACATGCAGGTCCTGACAGTAAAGCAAAGGCAATTACATTTTCCCTTCCTGTAACAGATACGGCAGGACTTCGTCTAATTGAAAATGATTAGTATATTATTTTAGGAGGTATATACATATATGGTAAAAATTGCTAATTTCATTGGAAACAACCCTAATATTAAGATATTGGATCAAAAGGGTATTTTCACTATTTTGGAGCACACAGAAGATTTAAGTGTTTATCCGGGTGAAGCGGAACAAAAATACTTCATGTCAAAAATGAATTGCAGATCCCGTCAAGTTTTTGTTAAATTGGATAACAATGCAATTCGCTTAAAAGCAGGCGCCATGCAAATGATGATTGGCAACGTCAATTCCAATACCGGTGTTACCGGAGCCGGAGATTTTCTGGGAAAAATGATTAAGTCCCAAATGACAGGGGACTCTGCTATCAAACCGGTTTACTATGGTTCAGGATTTTTAATTACAGAACCTTCTTATCGTCACTATTTAATTGAAAACGTTGCTGAATGGGGCGGACTTGTATGTGATGACGGAATGTTTGTTTGTTGCGATAACGAGGTACAAGATACCGTTGTTGCAAGAAGTAACTTCTCTTCTGCTATTGCCGGCGGAGAAGGTTTATTTAATTTGAGTCTCGTTGGAAATGGTTATGCCGTTTTACAATCTAAAGTTCCAAGAGAAGAATTATATGAATTCATATTAGAAAATGATTGTGTAAAAATTGATGGTAATAATGCTGTTTGCTGGTCTTCTTCTTTGAATTTTACGGTAGAACGTTCCGGAAAGACCTTAATTGGTTCTGCCGCTTCCGGCGAAGGACTTGTTAATGTTTACCGCGGAACCGGAAAAATTTTAGTAGCACCTTTGTAAACCAATTTCCATAAGGGAGAATAAAATTCATGGCTTATACAAATGAAACCGGATTTTCCGGAAATACACATTATCTCGACCAATTCATGGAAGACTGCTATACCTATCGCAAGGCGCATAATAAAGCAGTACGCAGAAAAAAACAAATTGGTGCAAAAATGATTGTTCTCATGATGGGAGTTATCTTTTTTACGATTATCGGTTCTTATATTTTTGATAACCAAAAGATAACTGCACTATTATGTATTCTTTTGTTTGCAATGATTGTTACTGCACTTTTTTATGTTATTCTTTCTAATACGTTTCGTTCTGCTTCATCCTCAGATGAAGACGTGGATAAAATTAATTATAAGTTCGTTAATCTTTTTTTACAAAGGAATAACCTCGGAAGCTTAGATTGTTTTGGTGGCTCTTTTTGCGTCAATACAGGCCTCGCTGTTTCTAAAAAAAGAAAAAACGCAACATTAATGTCTTTGTTAATGATATGCATTATCGCAGCTTGCATTTTTTATCTTTATCAGAACTTTAATTCCAACAGCGGAATTTTCCGTCAAGGATTCCCTACTGCATACGCGCTTCTAGCAGCATGTGGTGCATTGTTTCTTCTTTATACATTATTTCGCCTAATAAAGTATATTTTCAAGCGAATTCAATGCTACAAAAAGGTGGATGCCGTTTGCATTGATGTAAAATCAAAAAGTTTTCGAGATAGCGATGGCGACAGTAGAACCGAATACAAACCAATTTACTATGTAAAACACAACGAGCATGGATATGTTTTATTTGATAATGTATGGTCTACTTTTGATATTCCAACAGTTGGCGATATTCGTACGTCATTTTATATCAACCCAAATAATCCATTAAACTACTGCGAAAGTGTTCCACTTATTACCATTATACTTAATGTGATTGTTTGTATTATGTGCATGGTACCGATTTATATGTTTTTTCTGAAATTATAATGGTTCTAAAATAAATGTTGGGGTGACGAACAATTAATGTTCGCCTCCCCAACATTTTTGTTTTATAGTAAAAGAAAAACCTCCCAGTGCCAGTCGCCAAACCAATCACTAGGAGGTGCAATCAAATGCATAATCATTGTAT
>JAZSDG010000031.1:0-87952 GCA_045531055.1 Lachnospiraceae bacterium
TCATTCAGATCAATCTGAATTTACTGTTTAAAGGGCATCGATTTCTATCGATGCGTTCGCTAGATTAATCTTTGTTAATCTAACTTGAATTATTCTCATTGAATCTTTCAAGGTTTTTCACTGTTCAGTTATCAAGGTTCGTAACTGCTTTCTTGCTGTGTTTCGCAGTCAGCTTGATTATAATATCATGCGTTTTCAATAAAGTCAACTGAAAAAATACATTTTCGAAAAGAAGTTCTTTTGTCAAAAAATGTCTAAGTTGTCTGAATACTTCATTCAATTCAACCATCTTGTTGAATTGCCGAAAGCGCCTCCTGTACATTTCTTACTCCAATCAATTGAATTCCTTCTATCGAACGTAGTGATTCCTTACAAACTTGTGGTAATATACATCTTATAAAACCAAGTTTTTTAGCTTCTAATACTCGCTGCTCAGGCATACTAACCCCACGAACTTCTCCACTCAAACCAATTTCTCCAAAACAAATTGTTTTTTCATCAATAATCAAATCCAACTTGCTAGACATCATCGATAAAACAATTCCCAAATCAATTGCCGGCTCATTGATACGAATTCCACCAGCAATATTAACATATGCATCGCAATCCGATAGTTGCATGCCCACTCTCTTTTCCAAAACAGCCATCAATAAATTGACACGATTATAATCAGCCCCCGTCGCAGTACGCCTTGGATTATTAAAATAACTGCGACTAACCAGCGCCTGTATTTCTAATAAAATTGGTCGCGTTCCTTCCATAGAACACACAACCACTGAACCAGATGCACCTTTAGGCTTTCCGCTTAACATATATTCAGATGGATTCTCCACCTCTGCAAGTCCATCATTTCGCATCTCAAATACACCAATTTCATTTGTTGAACCAAATCGATTCTTTACACCACGCAATATACGATAAGATTGATGACGTTCTCCTTCAAAATACAAAACCGTGTCTACCATATGTTCTAAAACTCTCGGTCCAGCAACAACACCTTCTTTCGTCACATGTCCAACAACAAAAATAGTAATCCCCAGTCCTTTTGCAATCTGCATAAATATTGCCGTTGATTCGCGAACTTGAGAAACACTTCCCGGTGCTGAACCAACATCTTCATGATACATCGTTTGAATGGAATCAATAATAACAATCTGAGGTTTCTTTTTCTCAATTACATCTTGAATCGTATCTAAATTTGTCTCACATAACAATTCCAAAGAATCGCCAAATGTTCCAATTCTCTCTGCTCGTATTTTAATCTGTTGAAGAGATTCTTCGCCGGATATATATAGAACAGACATATTTTGATTGGACAGATTACGGCACACTTGAAGAAGCAAAGTTGACTTTCCAATCCCCGGGTCACCGCCAACCAAAATCAGCGATCCATTCACAATACCGCCCCCTAATACGCGATCCAGTTCTTTCATATTAGTAGAAACACGTTGATCATCTGACGCTTGAATTGCTGATAACGCAACCGGTTCAGATCCCTTTATTAATTTCACCTTCGCGGAAGCGCGAATTGCTTTCTTGTCAACAATTTCTTCAACAAACGTATTCCATTCTTTACATCCCGGACACTGCCCCATCCATTTTGCAGATTCATGCCCACAGGATTGACAAAAATACACTATTGCCTTTCCCTTTGCCATATATCCTCCATTCTGTATACAAAAACACCCAGCCCAACGGCCAGGTGTTACAATCACTTCGTACTATGAACGTTTCTCTATTTGAATCGCTACTGCTTCAGCGCCTTCTAACTCCACGCTCAGATTCAACTTGCCACCAAGATTGGTCTTCATTGTTCCTGCAGAAGAACCATTAATAGTAATCTCATACTCCGTCTCCTCTGCTAACTCTAATGTAATCTGTGCATCTTCCGGTCCATCTACAACAAATGAAACCATATCTTCCGTCTGCTTAAATTCATTCACTGCTGTTCCCGGAACCGATTCATATACAAACATTCCATTACGCTCTAGTTTCGTAATTTCTTTAAACGTCTTAACCTTATAAATATCTCCTTGAAAATCATAATTATCAAGTTTCGCTTTGGTCTCTAAAGAATAATCCCCAAAACTAATTGTTCCATTCGACTCTGTGCGAATCAGTTCACTAATTGTAGCCATCTTTCTCCTCCTGTACCATACATTCTTTTGTGTGGTAAAATTTATATAGCTATTATACTATAACCGCATTTTCATTTCCAGCAATTTTTAAGCTTTACCTATATGAATTTCTTTATTTTTTGTAGAAACAATGACTTTGTCTCCTCGCCTAATTTCTCCGCTGATAACAGCTTCCGCCAGAGGATTCTCAATTTCTTCCTGAATCTTACGTCTTAACGGTCTTGCGCCATATTTGCGATCAAATGCTTTTTCTACAATGTAGGTCTTTGCACTGTCACGAATAATCAGTTCTATATCTAACTGTTCTTTGCATTGACCTTGCACTAATTTGCATAAAAGTGTCACGATTTGCTTCATATCATCCTTTGCCAACGAACGGAAGGCAATGGTTTCATCAATACGATTCAAGAACTCAGGTCTAAAGATACGTTTTACTTCTTCCATTACGCCTTTTTTCATTCGTTCGTGACTTTGTTCCTCATCTTCTTTTCCGCCAAATCCAAGCAATTTTGGTTCTACAATAGATTGTGCTCCTGCATTTGAAGTCATAATTATAATTGTATTTTTAAAATCCACTTTACGACCTTGTGAATCCGTAATATGCCCATCATCAAGTACCTGTAACAAAATATTAAACACATCCGGATGCGCCTTTTCAATTTCGTCAAACAAAATTACAGAAAACGGATTTCTTCTAACCTTTTCACTTAGCTGACCACCCTCTTCATGCCCTACATATCCAGGTGGAGAACCAATCATTTTTGAAACACTATGTTTCTCCATATATTCCGACATATCAACACGAATCAAAGCCTCTTCATTTCCAAAAACAGCTTCTGCCAACGCTTTTGAAACCTCTGTTTTACCAACACCGGTTGGTCCCAAGAACAGGAATGAGCCGATTGGTCTTTTGGGATCTTTTAAACCAACTCTACCTCTTCGCACCGCCTTTGCCACAGCCGATACTGCTTCATCCTGACCAATTACACGTTTATGAAGTGTAGCTTCCAGTTTCTGTAATCTACTGGCCTCATCTTCCGTCAAACGATTTACCGGAATTTTGGTCCAACCAGCAACCACATCTGCAATTTCATTTTCTCCCACTTGCGGAATGCGATTCTTCGGAACTTTATAATTTTTTTGTTTTAATTTCTTATATTCGTTTTCCAGAAGCGCTTTCTTCTCTTTCCATTCTTTCGCCAGTTCTATATTCCCCTCACGCAATGCATTTTCCAATTCCAATTGCGCCTCTTCTATTTTTTGTTTTAATTCATAAATCGTGTCTGTAGAACGAATCATGCCAAGACGGGTTTTTGCCGCAGCTTCATCCATCAAATCGATCGCCTTATCCGGAAGAAAACGATCATTTACATATCTTGTTGACAAATGAACCGCAGCTTCCACACCATCATCGGTTATGGAAACTTGATGGTGTTGCTCAAATAAATAGCGAAGTCCTTTTAATATTTGAATTGTTTCCTGTTCTGTCGGTTCATCTACTTGAATCGGCTGAAAACGACGTTCCAGCGCCGCATCCTTTTCCACATATTTGCGATACTCGCCAATCGTGGTTGCTCCTATTACTTGAATTTCACCACGTGCAAGTGCCGGCTTTAAAATATTTGATGCATCTAATGCCCCCTCTGCTCCACCCGCACCAATAATAGTATGAAATTCATCAATGAAAAGAATTACATTACCAGCAGCTATCACTTCGTTAATGACTTTTTTGATACGCTCTTCAAATTCGCCACGATATTTGGATTTTGC
This sequence comes from Lachnospiraceae bacterium, assembly GCA_045531055.1. GTDB lineage: Bacteria > Bacillota > Clostridia > Lachnospirales > Lachnospiraceae > Roseburia. The sequence goes on from JAZSDG010000031.1 coordinate 3,909, forward strand.
AACAAGTCCGGACATATCCAAAGAAACCAATCTCTTATTCGCAACAAGTTCCGGTACTCGCCCATCTACGATACTTTCAGCAAGACCTTCTACAATTGCTGTTTTTCCAACGCCCGGTTCCCCAATTAAACATGGGTTATTTTTCCCACGACGACATAAAATCTGAATCAAACGCTCCGTCTCTTTCTTACGCCCAATCACCGGATCTAACATATTGTCCTTTGCCAAAGCCGTTAAATCTTTGGAATATTGATCTAGCGTTGGTGTTGAAGAAGCATTTGCACCATCGCTTCTTTTTTGAATTTCATCCCGATATTTTGACGGATTTTCACCCATTGCCAAAAGAACATCTGCAAAAATCTTTTGAACATTGCATCCAAGTGTATTTAACAAACGAAGGGCTGCACAATCACTTTCTTTTATAATTGCAAGCAATAGATGCTCTGTACCAATTTGTTCACTGCGGAAGCGTTCTGCTAATTCCTCAGCTCTTTCCAAAACAGATTTTGTCCTAGGAGAATACCCCTCTCTCTCCGCAACCTGCACCGCCTCTTCCATTGAAATTAATTCCTTAATCATCTGCAACAGTTTATCCAGTTCCGCATTATTTGCCTGCAGAGCTTCTGCTGCAACACCTGTTCCTTCTTTTAACAAAGCTGCTAAAAGGTGTTCTGTCCCAATATAACAATAGTTCATGCTTTTGGATAAACGATTGGCAATATCCAATACTTTTTTTGCTTTACTCGTATATGGTTTCAAATTTCCAGCCTCCATTACGTTTTATTATAAATCTAAAAACTCTAAATCTTCTTTTTCTTCATCTGTTTCTTCTATATCCGATTCATTTCCATTGCTCATGTCATCATCTGAATCAATTTCTTCATTGTCTTCCTCAAATTCATCATATAATTCGTCATCCTCATTCACTTTACGAATTCTCGCAATAAGCAAACTAACAATTATAATTATTTGAATAGTGGAAATAAGAACAAATACACAAATAACAAAATAATTACGACGTTTCAAAATCTCAACTTCCTCTGATAAAGACATATCTTCTTCCGAAAGCTTTTCATTCTCTGAAATTTCATCAGACGCATTTGATTTTTCCTGATATCGTTGATACGTTCCTTCCACTAAATCATACTGATACCAGCCTAGTTCGCCTTGCGAATTCATACAATATAACAAATAAAAATCCGGCAAACTCTGTTCTGATTGATATGCCGTAACCACTCCCTTGGATTCGATGGATAGTGTATGTTCCGAATATCCTTCCAAAATCTCATCTACATCCGGGAGCAACACCATTACATATCCTTTTTCTGACCATAGAGCGACAAATGAATATACTGCATTTTGATTCGCATCATATACATAAAAGCCACCATTTTGCCCACTTTCATCTACAAGATAAAGCAATGTCAAGTCACCATGATTATAGGTAAGACACGGATAATCTTTTCCTCCCAAAGTAATTGTTGATTTACTAAAGTCCATTGGTATCATGTTATCCGGGATTTCTTCTGCAAAAACCATTGTTTGTCCATTGACCGTAAATGTTTGCACATCTTCAACCGGTCCCGCTGGTTGTTCCGGAACATCCACCTGTTCTTCCGCTTTTCTTGTTACAACAATTGTATACGTTGCTGTAACACCATTCTCTGCTTTTACCACGATTTTAATTGTATTTTTTCCAACCGACAGATTTTCATTCCCCGTAATTGATTCTATCTTTGCCTTCTCATTGCTGGTTTTTGCTGTAATTGCAATTTTTGTTACATTATAATCTACGGTTGCCGTATAATTTGTCGTATTATATGCAAATGACGGCGATAATGTACCCGAAGATAATACAAGTGAAGAAAGTGAATTATCCCCGGACTTGTTAGTATTTTCTTCTTCCGTAGCCGCATTTGCCACAATAACTGTCTTGCTAGCACCGCTAACCGTCGTTGTCTGACCATCCGAAAGCTCTGCATCACTTGATGTCACTGATATTGTTGTCTCACCTGCCGAAAGGGCCTTAAATGTTATTGTTACCGAATCTGCTGCCGAGGTAAAATCGGTATAAAAAATGCTACCAGATCCACCTCCCATTTCTGTTGACGCAGAAACAAATGATACTATATTTGCATCATATGCAATCGTCACAGTGGACCACACTTCAGCCGGAGATGTAACGGTGACAGAAAACGTATCACCAATTTTTACCGAAGAAGGCACTCCAGACAATGTTAACCCCGCTGCTTTAATCTGTACTTGCGGAATAAATGCTATTATTAAGAATACCGTTACTAAAAAAGCGCTAATTTTTCTCTTCATATTTATTTCCTTTACTGCGTAATTAACTTTAATCCAAGAATGTGTCTATTAAGAGCAAATACATCATTCACTTTAACAACACCATCACGGTTTACATCTCCTGCCGTCAAATATACATCTTTTAATGCAATTTTACCTAACACATGGCGATTAATAGCAAACAAATCATTTACTTTAATAATCCCATCCCCATTCACATCTCCATATATCACCACATCGTATGTAGCCATGAGATTTCCTTCCTCATAAACAACAACCTTATCCCCGGTTCCAACAACACCGGTATGTTCTTCCCCTGCTGCGTTTAGAACTTTCAATGTGCCACTTGACGCTGTAATTCCCGCCAAAAGCGTCTCTGCCGTCGTACCAGGTTCTACCCCGGTAATTACGGAGTCTATTTTGTATTTAGAAGAATTAATCGAAACCTTTCCATCTGTTGTTTCAGAAGGAGCAAGCCTTGCGATATTAATCGTATAGGTCCGTATCGAACCACTTTTTGACTTGCAATTTACTTTTATAACATTGTCTCCGATTGACAGATTATGTGTTCCGACTCCAGATACTATCGATGTACTTGCAACAGGACTTGCCAATACAGTAACAGAACTGATATCAGAATTAACAACCATCGAATAACTGGTTGTTTCCCCTTTAAATGTCGGTGTCAGCGAAAGTCCACCTACACTGAGACTCTTTAGATAATTATTCGGATTACCACTAGCTGTAAATTTCACTGGCGTTTCCGGCATATTGGTATAAACCGGAATGCGAAAAACAAATGCTTGATTCTTATCCGCGTATCCATTACCCATCTTTTGCCCTTCTGTAATCGCTGCCGTTACGTTCGTCATATACTGATGTCCATACAAATTGCTATAATTTACAACATTAAACTTCTGAAAATACAAGGTGTCCTGACCTACAGAAATATAATTTTTTGCCAGCATCTGCGCCCCACCAAGCAATGACTTATATCGCGTATTCCAACCTTGCTGTTTTGCATACGCAAGGCCATTTTCAATTACTTGTGCCGATGTTACACCATACGCTCTTACATTAAAATAATTAAAGAATCCTTTATATCCATTGTAGTTACCGGAAATCAAGGCACTGGTTCCTACGCCTTGTTCCTGACGCACACGAGACGCCAAATGATATGGACTCACCCCAACTTCTTTTCCAATATCTACAAATGCCTGCGCATAATTTAAGGTTGTCCCATCTGCATCAGTCACATTATTCATCATAAATGTACCGTTTAGAATAGATTGTACACCACTTAAATTCTGACTCGCACGATAACTTAGTCCTTCAAACTGGAATATATTTGTCTCACTCAAAAAATTCCTAGGGTCCATACAATATGCAATATAATCCGGATGTGCTGCAACCCACGAAGATCCATCATATATTGTCCATGTATTTGTATTCCAGTCATATGCTCCGATAGATGTTGACTTCTTTGCGTCATCTGTCGTATTTTGCACTAAATTACGTCCATTGACGCTTTGTTTTGAAATAACAGTATTCCAATCCAGTCCTGTCTTCACCGGTTCAAATACCCATTGCGGATATTTTTCATGAAGTGCAACTAAATTTGGAATATAACTCTCCGGGAAACCAATATCACGCAAATGCTGTGCATAGTCACCTGTAACATCGACATTGTCATATGTAATATCAATATACGAGCCATGTGTCCAGCCATTGTAATAGGTTTTGTCTTTTGTACAAGTTACATTATACCATATTGCACCATTAACCGTTGTCTGACCAACAATTTCAACCTTATCTCCGCGATAAAGGGAAACTAGCCGAGTCGTCCCATTTGTTCCTGCCGCATTTCGAACAAATACATTATCCGCATTAATGGTACCGCTTGCCATCAAACCGGATGTTCCCCCCTGTATATCCGACGAATCCGTCGAACTTGTAACACGAACATAATCGCTCTGAATGTATGCCGTCTTGATAATGTCCGGGTTATAAAGATTCGGATAACGAACCTTGTACCATGTTCGACCATCACTACCTGTGGTTGTCTCTAATATAGTAAGTTCTTTTCCATTCGCCAAATTACTCACATGACCGGCACTCGTGGACGGCGCATCAAATGTCTCTATCAATCCACCATCCCAACTGACAACAACACCTGTTTTGGTGGTATTTGCATATGTGCGCATCTGAAAATTGCCCAAACACACTAATAAAACAAATGACATCGTAATTGCAACGACAATCCTACATTTCTTACTTGAAAAAAATTTCATATATTTTTAACTCCTAAAAATGTGCCAAAATGTATTCTTATCCAATTTTCATTATAGTAAAGTATCCAGTAAGCGTCAATCAAAATATAGTGCTTTTTGTCTGAATTTATCTATATTTAGCGCTTTTCTCTATTTTTTTCTCCTATTTGTGCAAGGAGTAAGATTGAAAAAAACAAACCGGACAATCCGACAACAAATCCACAAACGGTAAGTCCCCCTAATTCTTTGAACTTAACGCCCAGCATTCCGCATATAAAAGCAATGCTTCCAACAGCAACCATAATAGATGTCAATGCAAAAATTAAGATAGTTTCCTTCTGTGTATTCATAAAAAAATTCTCCTTTCGTAAACATCACTTTGTTTTCGATAGGAGAATTTTTGCATTTTTTATGAGTAATAAAACGGACACTGTTATTTGATTTCTATTCTTTAATTTCTATTTTTGTATTTCCCGAATATCATCAAGGCTGTATTTCTGTGTATATTGTTCTAAATATTGTGCATATTCTTTACTCTTGGTCAAATGTGTACTTTTTAATAATTCCAATGAATCCACGTCTGCGAACTCCAATTCTACCATTACAACTGCTATATTTGCACAGTGTGCTCCGATACGCTCATAATCAGTCAAAAGGTCATTATATACAACCCCTTGCTTCATCTCACATGTCCCGGCTTGCAGTCGTAAAACATGTCGAAGTTTCAACTCTTTGCACAAAAGACGAATCCATTCACGCAATGGTTCTATTTGTGCTACAATCTCTAGGTCATCTTCCAAAAATGCAATTGTAGTCAAATCCAAAATGTCTTTTACTGCAGCCTCAATTACATCTAATTCGCGTTGTGCTTCATCACTGAACAAAATCTTTTTCTCATGAATTTCTTCCGCAACCTTTATCACGCCAATCGAATGGTTACTCATTCGTTCAAGATTATTGACAATATGTAAATATTTTGATACTTGCTTGGTTTGCGCGACAGACATCCCCTTTGCCGCCAACCGAGTCAAATACCCATCTAGTTTTTTTTCATACAGGTCAACAATTGTTTCTCTCGTACGAACGTCCTGCACATTTTGCGGAGAATACTTTTTAAGAACTTCTAACGATTGTACTATAGTACTTCTCACCTTGCGAATCATACCATTCATCACGAGACGGCTTTGAGAAATTGCAATTTCCGGATAAACAATTTTTTCTTCTTCCAATAAATCAAAATATGCCTGTTCCTCTTTATCTGATTCCGTATCCTTAATCAGCCAGAATATCAGCTTCTCAATGCCCTTAATGCATGGCAAAAGCAGAACAACTGTTGCAATACGAAAAACAGAATTCAGTAGCGCAACACTAACAGGATTCATCGTCATCTCTACAAATGCAAAATTCACAATTGCATGCACTGCATAGAATATTGTTCCCCACAAAATCAATCCTAAAAGATCAATTAAAAGATAAATGAGTGCCGTTCTTTTTCCATTCCGATTCGTTCCAATTGCAGAAAGTAATACAGGGCAAGCCGCGCCAACGCCAATTCCCAGCACAATTGGAAACGCAGTTGCAAAATTAATGGTTCCTGTTACGGAAACTGCTTGTAAAATTCCTATGGAAGCAGATGCGCTTTGAAGCACTGCCGTAAATAATATTCCAACTAAAATTCCCATCAGTGGATTTGAAAACACCGTCAGTGCCCGTATAAAATACGCATTCTCTTTCAGCGGATCCATCGCACCACTCATCATCTGCATTCCAACCATCAAGATTGCAAATCCAAGCATCACATCGCCGATATTATGATAAATTGTCTTTTTTACAAACATTTTAAAAATAATTCCTATAACAGCAACCACAGCCGCAATCGTTGCAGTTGATAAAAGTTGCGCCACCCCATTTGAAGAGTCCATATGTGACAAACATAAAATCCAACCCGTTGCACTCGTACCAATATTTGCCCCCATAATGATTCCAATTGCTTGTGACACCTTCATCATTCCGGAATTCACAAAACCAACTACCATAACACTGGTTGCAGACGAAGACTGAATTACTGTTGTAACTGCAGTTCCAAGCACCACGCCCTTTACCGGAGTATTCGTTAAACGATATAAAATACGTTCTAGTTTATTTCCCGCTGCTTTTTTTAGGCCTTCGCCCATAAGCGTCATTCCATATAAAAAAAGCGCAATTCCACTTAATAATGACACAACGATCGTAATCCCCATAACAATCGTATCCTTTCTTTTCCAATACTATACTAGCATTATACTATTTTTTTTAAAGAATTTGTAGCAAAAAAAGAGCAAGATTTGGATATTCTCGCTCTTTTTCATTACTATTATAATTATTAAATCATTGCACCATAAATATCAAAGGTATAGGTTACGCCTCCGATTATATGTTGTCCTATCAACGCTCTACCTTCTGCATCTGCATAATACCACTTATTATCAAAGAACACCCACTTATTCTTTGCCAGATTACCATTAACCGAAAATACATAAATGAACTTAGATCCATCTATGTTACACGGTCCAGTGCTCATATACCCATTTTCAAAATAATATGTAACTCCATCAATTTTATGAAACCCATCCAGATGCTGACCATTCTTAAAGTATAACCAATCACCTTTTATATGATACCAACCAGTGGTTGGAACAATCATTGCTCCATCATTGCCGAACAAACCATATTTACTATATTCTTCCATCCATATGTATCCGGTCTCCATGTTAGCACGTGAAGAAAAATAGTATTTTTTTCCATTAATTGTCTGTAATCCTGTTACAAATTTGCCATTTTTATCTACATAATACCATTCTTCTCTAATCTCATGCCATCCCATTGGCAAAGTTGCTCTGACACCATTCTTATCTATATAATAATCAACATCTATCACTACGTCATTTATCATAATGCCTACTAAGAAGAAATAGTTCTGTCCATTGATTATCTTATTACCTGTATGGAAAAATTCACCATTTTCATCTATGTACATCCACCATTCGTCATATGGTACCCATTTATTTTTTTCGGTTACCTGCCCTTTCCACGAACCATCTTCATCAAAATGATGTAATTCAAATTTTCCTGTCTGGTAATTATAAATCTCTTGCATACCAGTAACCATATTTCCACTGTCAGTAAAATAATACCACTTATTACCGATCATCAACCATTCATCAGAAGCCAATACGCCGTCAGATTTTCCATAAATCCAATTGCCATCGTATTGATACCACCCAATTACTTTTTTACCATTTTTATCCAGATAATAACTCTTATCATTAACTTCAACAACCGTCTGATACTGCATGATACTATTCGAAACATAATAGGTATTGTCAACCCAACCGGTATACTCTACCCCTTTTTTCTTAAAATAATACCAGAGACCATCTACCTGTTTCCAACCGGAAAACGCACCTAATTCAGCAATTAACATTCCATTATCCGCAAAACGATATAATTTATCATTTATCCAATGATATCCTGTAATCATCACTCCACAAGAATCCATAGCATACGTTGCATCGCTTATTAACCAAGTATCCAAGGCTAACTTTCCATCTTCGAATGCATAATACCACTCAGAGCCATACTGTATCCATCTATTTTTTATAATTGCACCATTGGAATCTGTGATATAACACGTAAAACCTGCATTCACATAGCCTGTTTCCATGGTTGCTTCCTTCGAAAAATAATAGCTAACGCCTCCTATTGTTAACTGCTCATCCTGAGCAAGAACACCCTTTGATTTGAAATAATACCACTCGTTATTTTGCTGATACCATCCGGTTTTGTTATCGATAATTACACCATCGGATGTTGTCAACACATATATCATTTTATAACTAGAAGCATCACGCATACTGACAAAACCTACCTGCATTGCCGCTTCTTTAAAAATGTATTTATAACCACCTATGGTATAAATGCCCTCGACATATAAGTTTCCGTCAGTTCCAACATAGTGCCAATCCGTTCCTATTTGATGCCACCCCGGCGACGTAATGATTGCGCCACTGGTATTCGCCAATAAATATTCATATTCCTGATTATCCCAATCATAAATTTCTATTAATCCGGTCTGCATGGTTCCATCTGATTCAAAATAATAGTAATGACCATTTATAGTATAAATTCCATCCGTTAATAAAAACCCATCCGCCGCATAATACCAGCCAGTACCTGCTCCAAAGACTATCGTGTCATCCACATAGTAATACCATCCATCTGTAATAATTACACCATTTTCATCTACAAGTACCTTCTTAGTCTCACCGTCTACCGTCACTGTATTCACACCCGGCGACAGATTCTCAAATGTTGTCTCTACACCTTCAACCTCCCCAAAGACGTCTTGTGCAGCCATTGTCTGTGTCTCATCAGACACTTCCGTTGCAAACACTTGCGTTGTCATAAATAAAGTTAACCCTATCATGCCAACAAACATAGCCAATCCTTTTTTCATAGTTTACCTCCCTTTCGAATTTTAAATTAAATTATACCTATTTGTTCGTTAACAATCAATAACATTTCACATTAAGATTTGATTAATCGTATACCCCAAACAATATAAGAGGTTGCTGCCATGCAACAACCTCTTAACAACCTTTTATATTGTATTATTTCATTTCTTCTTTAATCCGTTCAGCAATGCCGGTTGCATCTAATTTGTATTTTGCAAGTAATTCTTTTGCCGGACCGGACTCTCCAAACACATCATTAACTCCGATACGAGTAACTTTCGTTGGGTGCTGTTCGCTTAACACCTCACATACTGCCGCTCCTAAACCACCTACAATAGAATGCTCTTCTACCGTAAAGATTCTTCCGGTCTTCTTTGCGGCGTTTATGACAATTTCTTCATCCAACGGCTTGATGGTATGAATATTAATCACTTGTGCATCTATGCCACATTCTTCTAACATTTTTGCAGCCTCTAACGATTCCGAAACGCAAAGACCGGTTGCAATAATCGTACAATCCTTGCCATCCTTTAACAAAACACCTTTGCCTAATTCAAATTTGTAATCATTCTCATCATTGATTACCGGAACTGCCAGTCTTCCAAAGCGAAGATATACCGGACCAACATATTCATAAGCAGCCTTCACTGCAGCTCTTGCTTCTACATCATCACAAGGATTGATAACTACCATTCCCGGAATTGCACGCATCAATGCAATATCCTCATTACACTGGTGAGTTGCGCCATCTTCACCGACAGAAATACCTGCATGTGTTGCACCTATCTTAACATTCAAATGCGGATATGCAATAGAATTACGAACTTGCTCAAACGCCCGTCCTGCTGCAAACATTGCAAAGGTACTCATAAATGGTACATATCCACAAGTAGACATACCGGCTGCAATTCCAGCCATATTTGCCTCTGCAATACCGCAGTCAATGTGTCTGTCCGAAAATGCTTTCTTAAAAACTCCTGTCTTAGTTGCCGCCGCAAGGTCTGCATCTAAAACAACTAAATTATCCTGTTCTTTACCAATTTCAACTAAAGCATTGCCGTAGCTATCTCTTGTTGCAATTTTCTTTACTTCTGACACAATGCTTCACCTGCCTTTCCAAGTTCTTCCATGGCAATTTCAAACTCTTCATCATTTGGCGCTTTTCCATGCCATCCAGCCTGATTCTCCATAAAGGACACACCTTTTCCTTTTACGGTGTGTGCAATAATTGCTGTCGGCATGCCTTTGGTTGCTTTCGCCTCCGCAAAAGCTGCCCCAATCTCATCAAAATTATTGCCATCGATATTTATTACATGGAACTGAAAACTTTCGAATTTCTTATCTATCGGGTATGGAGAACACACTTCATCAATTGCACCATCGATTTGTAAGTTATTGTTATCAACGATTACGCACAAATTATCCAGTTTACGGTCTCCGGCAAACATTGCAGCTTCCCAAATCTGACCTTCTTGAATCTCTCCGTCACCGCATAATGCATATACTCGATAATCTTTCTGCTGCATCTTTGCTGCAAGTGCCATTCCTACCGCAGTTGAAAGACCTTGTCCTAAAGAACCGGATGACATATCTACGCCCGGAATATGTTTCATATCCGGATGTCCCTGTAAATAAGAGCCGGTATGACGCAATGTCAAAAGATCTTCCTCCGGGAAAAAGCCACGAAGCGCCAATGCCGAATACAAACCAGGTGCGGTATGTCCTTTGGATAATACAAAACGATCCCTGTTCTCATCCTTCGGATTCTTCGGATCAATATTCATCTCTTCAAAGTATAAATAGGTAAAAATGTCTGCTGCAGACAATGAGCCGCCCGGATGTCCTGCCTTTGCACTATGCACGGAAGAGACAATCCCTTTGCGAACTTCTACTGCTTTCTTTTGAAGTTCTAACTTATTCATGTTGTTCTCCTTTTTGGTAATCATTCAATATCCTACATGCTAATATAGCTTGATTTTTCAAAAAAATCAACATTCAAATGTATATTCTATTTGAATCTCATTTCCATCTACAGACACATTTGCAGTACAACCACATATGATTGGCATCATCGGTGGTAAATGTCCAATATCCACATCCATAACAATTGGAACATGGTACTCAGACAACAAATCTGTCACCGCGCGATACTGGTCTATCCCAAACATATCTGTCCCATGACAAAGAGGTCTTCCAATTAGAAATCCTTTCACATGCGAAAACCAACCGGCATGTTTCATCTGCCAGATTGCGCGACGTATCGCCATAATGTTTAATTCACAGGACTCTAAAAACCAGATAACACCATCTTCTTGATATCTGTTAAGAAATTCTTTGACATGGTCGTATTCTGTCCCCAATAAAATCACCAGACAATCCATACATCCGCCCAATAATCTACCAGTCATTTGAACCTTACGCTCCGGAAATGATTTGATTTGCAATGGTTCTGTTACATGGTATGGGACAAGCGGATGTTCCTCGTCTTTGATTCCTTCTTTTTCCCATTTTTCGTATCCATGAACTGTTTTTCTTTTCCCACACAACAAATCAAACGCATCGCGAATGGAATCATGCCATGGCTCCATTCCAAATGCTGCTGCACATGGCCCATAGATAGCCGCAGTATCACAAATTGTTGCCAACAAAAATGTAAAATTGGTATTATCGGAATATCCCATATACCACTTCGGTTTCGCTTTGCGGATACGCTCAAAATCCATATACGGAATCACTTCGCACATCAACTCGCCGCCACCACAAGAAATCAAAACATCGCTATCGTTTTCGCAATAAGCCTCATTCAATTCTTCGCCACACAACTTTGGGGTATTACTAATTCCTATTCCTCGATTCTCGTAGCAATTCGGTCCAAGTTTCGTTTGATACCCCATCTTTTTCCATTTGGAAAGCGCATGATGAAACGCACTACGATACGGTTCGATTGCACATCCAAATGAAGGTGCAACAAATCCAATTGTTCCATTTTCTTTTAAAAAATCCGGATATCTCATTCTATATTCGTCTCCTTTAAAAATGTTCTGATTTCGTAAAAAACTGCCGCAAAACCTTCTCTGGTTATGCGGCAGAAACATTACACGGTTCCAAAGCCAAACTGATACTTTCTCTTCTGGCGGAAGTAGTTCATATAAGAACAGGCATTCTTCCAAAGCGAAAAATCCTTATGATAATTAAATCCCGTATCATAAGAGATTCCCTGACGATTACACCAATTGTAAATATCCGTCAAAGCAAGCCTCTTAACAGTACGAATATTATTCATAAAAATCTCAATCTTGGACATCTCCGTCTCGTCATTCACATATAAATAAAAAATGGTATTTGGACATTCAATCATAATCTGTCTGCTTTGAGAATTCTTCTGCATAAAAGCCCCTCCCATTCGTTTGCATATTTCCATGGTACTATATTTAATCCGAAAAAACCACCACTAATTCTAGGGTTTTACACACCTTTTAAATCAAAATCTGGTATAAAATTATCAGACGCCACATCTCCTTCTTGAACAAATCCTTGTTCAACGCCAAGGTCAATTGCATAATCCACTAATGCATCATATTCCTTTTTGTTCACTACACGATTTAGCTCAGGATATTGAGTAACATGAGGAAGCGGAGTGTATTGACTCATCAAACTAAAGTATATCTGATTCCCATACGTCTCATACAAATATCGCAATATATTTTTGGCATCTTTCAAAAGCCCCGGCAACAAAAGTTGTCGCACCAGAACGCCTTTTGTCATTAATGCGCCATCCGCAGTAAATCGAGGAAGCGGTTGTTGTCGTACCATTTCTTCAATAGCAGCTTTTGCAACCGAAGGATAATCCTTTGCATGTGAATATTTTTGGGCATGTTCCGGATTCATGTATTTAAAATCCGGCAAATATATATCAACAATTCCTTCTAATTGCTTTAAGGTATCTACTTTTTCATAACTGCTTGTATTATATACAATGGGAAGATGTAACCCTTCCCTTTTTGCCAATTCAACAGCAGCTATAATGTGAGGTACATAATGTCCCGGAGTTACTAAATTAATATTCGTTGCACTTTTTTCTTGTAATTCGAGAAAAATCTCTGCCAGTCGCTCTGTGGACACATCTTTTCCGACACTTCCGTTTGCAATTTTATAATTCTGGCAAAAAACACAATGCAACGAACAACCGCTAAAAAAGACTGTTCCTGAGCCATTCTCTCCCGATATACAAGGTTCTTCCCCAAAATGCAAATCCGCCCGTGCAAGACGTACGGTTGCACCGACTCCACATATTCCTACTCTTCCACTTTCTCTGTCCGCATTACAATTCCGTGGACATAAATTACAATTTTTATACTGGTAATGATTTTTCATGTGATTCCTCTTGACGTAAGTCTTTTATAACGTCTAAAATATACTTAAATATGCTTATTACAAAGGAGTTTAATATGAGTCAATCAAATTGTATGGTCGCACAATCCGGTGGCCCAACTGTCGCTATCAATGCCAGTCTTGCCGGCGTCATTGCAGGCGTCTTTGCTTCCGAGAAATATGATACTTGCTACGGCGCTATCAACGGTGTACTTGGCATTTTAAATGAAAACTATATCAATCTGACAGAAAAAATTGCTGATGATGAAACTCTTCAAAAGTTAACGATTACACCAGCGATGTATCTTGGTTCCTGTCGTCACAAACTTCCGAATTACAAAGATGATGATTCCCCATATGTTTTCATCTTCCATCAATTTGCTAAATTAAATATCAAGGCCTTTTTCTACATTGGAGGCAATGATTCTATGGATACGGTATTAAAGTTATCCGATTATGCGAAAAAAATCAACAGTGATATCCGCATTATTGGTATCCCAAAAACCATCGACAACGATTTGTGTATGACAGACCATACTCCAGGCTTTGGTTCTGCTGCCAAATATGTTGCATCAACATTGCTTGAAATTGCGCATGACACTTTTATCTATCCGGTAAAAAGTGTCACTATCGTTGAAATCATGGGACGAGATGCCGGATGGCTAACTGCTGCAAGCGCACTTGCCCGCAACGAATACAATTTAGCTCCGCATTTTATCTATCTTCCGGAAGTGAACTTTGACAAAGAACAATTTTTGAACGATATTCGCGGCGAATTGGAAAAGCGCGACAACGTCATTGTTGCCGTTTCCGAAGGAATTCATGATGCCGATGGAAATTACATTACATCATCCAAAGCCGTGGCAGACACTTTTGGTCACCAACAGTTAAGCGGTGCCGGAAAAGCATTAGAATTTATGGTAAAAGAAAATATTGGTGTTAAAGTTCGTTCTGTCGAAATCAACGTATTACAACGTTGTGCTGCACATATGGCATCCAAGACCGATATTGATGAATCCTTTGCTCAAGGGAAAAAAGGCGTTGCACTTTCCCTTGATGGTATCACTGCATCTATGGTTTGTCTGAAACGAACATCAAACCAACCTTATACCGTTGTTTATGATTACTCCCCAATTTGCGAAATTGCAAATGAGGCACGTTCTATCCCTCGTGAATGGATTAATCAAGAAGGCAACAATATTATGCCGGAATTACTCGAATATTTGACTCCACTCATCCAAGGTGAAGTTTTGGTTACGTATGAGAATGGAATTCCAAGTTATATGAATATTTCTCATCTTTAACTCGTACAAATAGATTAAGATTTGGAGGTGAGGCTTATTTTCAAGATATCCACTCTCAACCGTACAAAAAAAATACTCCTGCTTGTCGGAGGGGTTGTGTTGTTGTTGCTGATCGTTTATTTTGGCTTTGTTATTTATTTTCAAGGTCACTATCTGTTTCGTACAACAATCGGAGTCATCCCATGTGGTGGAAAAACCTCCCAATATGTGCAGTCATCCAATACACAGCTTGCACAAGATTATGTGCTTACCATTACAGATCGAAGCGGCAACCAATTTCAACTAAAAGGATGCGATTTTTCTTATTCCTACGAGCCTTCCGGTGAAGAAGATCAAATCCTCAAAAACCAAAATGCCTTCGCTTGGCCGATTAGCATTTTTCAATCGAGTGAATATGAACTCTCCTCCTCCGCCGATTATAATCAAGATGTTCTTATGAGCAAGCTGGATGAACTTGAAATTTTTTCAAAGGACTACATGGTTGCTCCGGAAAATGCTTATATTATTTTTACAGAAGAAACTTATGAAGTTGTTCCGGAAGTAATGGGAACGACACCTATTTATGATGAAATTGTTGCAGAAATTACATATGCACTGGAAAGTCAGCAAAACGAGCTTACACTATCCGACCATTGCTACAAAAATCCAAGCATCACTTCCGATTCTTCGGACTTGGTAACTGCCACCGAACGGTTAGATGCATACTTGAATGCTACCATTGATTATGCGATAGAAGGTGTTGATGAACAGCTTACTTCCAAACAAATTCTTGCAATGCTATCCATTGACGAACAATTTGAAGTATCTATTGACGAAGAAGAACTGGCTCGATATGTGCAATCTCTCGCCAGCAAATATAACACTTACGGGGATGTGCGCAATTTCAGCACCTCCAGTGGCGACATCGTGTTAATTGGCGGTGGTGATTACGGATGGGTAATTAATAAAGCCAAAGAAGCAGAACAGATTCTCCTTGATTTAGAAGGAGGAGAACCTGTGGAACGTGAACCGATTTATGAACAAACTGCTGTTTTAAGCGGTCCTGATGATATAGGCAATACCTATGTAGAAATTGATTACACCAAACAACATCTGTGGTTCTACAAAGAAGGAGAACTGATTACAGAAACTGATTTAGTCAGCGGAAATATTTCACGTAACAATGGTTCTCCGGACGGAGTATTTAAAATTGTATACAAAGAACGAAATGCAACTCTCGTTGGAGAAAATTACTCGTCTGCAGTTGATTACTTTATGCCATTTGCCTACAATGTAGGAATACACGATGCGAGTTGGCGTAGTAATTTCGGAGGAACCATTTACAAATCCTCCGGTTCCCACGGATGTATCAATGTGCCACCTGCGATTGCCAAAACACTTTATGACAATATAGAAACCGGGACTCCGGTTGTTGCATATTACCGCGAACCGGTAATTCTAACCGCAGAGAATGCACGTATTTCCAACGCATACTCTTATGCAAAATAATAATATATCAAAAGGCGACAGACTTATCGGAAAGAAAAAGTCTTTCGCCTTTTTTATCTTTTATGATGAAAATTGGCTATTATATAAGTTCGCATAAAAACCGCCCTTTTTCAATAACACATCGTGATTTCCCTGTTCAATCACTTTTCCATCTTTCATCACCAATATGACATCTGCTTCACGAATTGTAGAAAGCCTATGCGCAACAATAAAACTGGTGCGACCTTTCATCATGGTAAAAAATGCTTTTTGAATTTGAATTTCTGTTCTCGTATCAATGGAAGAAGTTGCCTCATCTAAAATCAACATTGGTGGGAGACACAACATCACACGTGCAATACAAAGAAGCTGTTTCTGTCCTTGCGAAAGATTGCCTCCGTCTTCTGCAATCACGGTATCATATCCTTCCGGCAACCGTCGAATAAAGCTATGCGCATGCGAGGCTTTTGCCGCTGCAATCATTTCTTCCTCTGTCGCCTCCGGTTTTCCCATTGTGATATTATCGCGAATGGTTCCGCTCTTTAGCCAGGTTTCCTGCAAAACCATACCATAATTTTCTCTAAGGCTTGCTCTTGTCATTTGTTTGATGTCGTGACCACTCACTGATATCGTCCCACTTGTCGTATCATAAAATCGCATTAACAGATTAATCAATGTTGTCTTTCCGCATCCGGTTGGACCAACAATTGCAATTCTTTGTCCCGGTTGTACCTCTAAATTCAAATCTTCGATTAATTTCTGATTTGGAACATAAGAAAAATATACCTGTTCCAATGTCACTCTTCCATCTGCATTTTCCAATACATGCGCATCTTTGGCATCCGGTATTTCAGATGTTTCCTCGATGAATTCAAAAATACGAGCAGCGCACGCGAGCGCATTTTGCAATTCCGTAATAACACCGGAAATTTCATTAAATGGCTTAGTATACTGGTTTGCATAGGTAAGGAAACAAGATAACTGTCCAACAGAAATCCCTCCTTTTCCTATCGCAGAAAGCGCTCCCACAATTCCAACACCCGCATAAACCAAACTATTGACAAAACGCGTAGATGGATTGGTCAGACTGGAGAAAAATATCGCACGTAACGAGCATTTCTGAAGCCTGTCATTGATTTCATCAAATTTTTCCAAAGCTTCCTCTTCATGACGAAACGCCTGCACTACCTTCTGATTTCCAATCATTTCTTCCACAAGTGCAGTTTGTTCGCCTCTTGTTTTTGATTGTAATTGGAACATCGTGTATGTTTTCTTTGCAATAAAGCTGGCAACAAATAATGACACCGGCGTAATAATTACAACAACTAATGTAATTTTCAAATCAATGGTTAACATAAAAATCAATGTTCCAACAATAGTAGCAAAACCCGAAAACAACTGCGTAAATCCCATTAACAAACCATCTGCAAATGTATCCACATCTGCGATAATACGACTCACTATATCACCATGCGAATGGCTATCGATATAACTAAGTGGCAAATGCTCTATTTTATGGAATGCATCCGTTCGAATATCACGTACCATATGATATGTCATACGGTTATTACAAACATTCATCAACCATTGCGCAAAAGCTGTAATTGCGATAACCACAACACCTTGCCCCAAGATATCAGACATTGCGGCAAAGTCAACACGTCCCTCTTCTGCAATAAGGTCAATAGCTTTTCCGGTAAGTATTGGAAAATACAATGTCAAAGCTACGGTTAAAGCCGCCAGGCAGATAGAGAAAATCAAAAGAGGAATATATCGTCTCATATAGCGAAACACTTTGCCAAGTGTTGCAAGCTGTGAATGATTCTTATTTTTCATGAGGCATTCTCTCCTTTCCCATATCTTCTTTCTTAAATTGAGATTCATAAATTTCACGATAAATATCGCATTTCAACAGAAGCTCGTTATGAACACCAATTCCTACCATTTCCCCATCATCCAATACAATAATATTATCCGCAAACTGAATAGACGAAGTTCTCTGTGATACAATAAAAATCGTTTTGTTCCCCTGTAACGCCCGTAATGCTGCCCGTAATTTTGCATCTGTTGCAAAATCAAGCGCAGACGCACTATCGTCTAAAATCAAAATATCCGGATCCTTAACAATGGCTCGCGCAATCGTAAGACGCTGTCTTTGTCCACCGGATAAATTCTTCCCCCCCTGTTCTATGCGGTAAGAAAGTCCCCCTTCTTTTCCTCTTACTACATCTGCAGCTTGTGCAATTTCGAGCGCTTTCCACAATTGTTCTTCTGTCGCATCCGGATTTCCCCAACGCAGATTTTCTTCTATCGTTCCTGCAAACAGAACTGCTTTTTGCATAACAATGCCAACTTTGTTACGCAATTCCTCTATTTCATATTCTCTAACGTCTTTTCCATCTACATACACAGCACCGGACGAAACATCATAAAAACGCGGAATCAAATGAACAAGTGATGACTTGCCTGATCCGGTTCCCCCAATAATACCTATTGTTTGTCCCCTTTTTGCCACAAAATCAATATTTGTCAATGCTTCTTCGCAAGATGATGCATACTTCATACAAACGTTGGAAAATACAATTCCTTCCTGTAAAACATCTGCCGTTTTATCCGGATTGGTAATCGAAGCATCCGTGATGGAAGATTTCATTTCTAACAATTCTGCTATACGATTTCCACAAGCAACCGATTTTGTAACATTAATAATTAAATTAGCAAGTTTGACAAGCTCAACCAAAATTTGTGACATATAGCTGACAAGCGCAACAACTTCACCTTGTGTAATGTATCCACCATATACACGCTTTCCACCAATCCAAATTACCGCAATAATCGAAACATTAATAATAATATAGGTTATTGGATTCATAAGCGCAGAAACACGTCCAACAACAATCTGAAAATTAGTAAGAAATGTATTGCTCTTTTCAAATGCTTTTATTTCTTCTTCTTCCTTATGAAACGCACGGATTACGCGTGCTCCTGCAAGGTTCTCCCTTGTATGCCCCAAAACTTTATCCAGCGCTCCCTGCACCTTTTTATACATCGGAATACTAATAAGCATGACACCGAATACAACGATTGATAAGAGCGGAATAGTGACAACAAATACCAACGCAGCTTTTACATCTACAGTAAATGCCATAATCATTGCGCCCAATACAATAAACGGCGAACGCAAAAATAGACGAATGACCAGATTTACACCTGACTGAACCTGATTGATATCACTTGTCATACGTGTAATCATAGTGGATGTTCCAACCGTATCCATCTCTGCAAAAGAAAGTGTCTGAATATGTGAAAATAATGCATGTCGTAATTTCGTCGAAAATCCAACCGCTGCTTTTGCCGCAAAATACTGGGCTGTTACCGAACAAACCAATCCGACGATTGCAAGGGCAACAAGAATGAGACACATACGAAAAATATACGGCTTGTCCGATTTCAAAATACCCACATCAATAATTGTAGCCATAACAAGTGGTACAAACAATTCAAAGGATGCTTCTAACAATTTAAAAAGCGGTCCAAGTATAGTTTCTTTTTTATATTCCTTCAAAAAAACAAGCAATTTCTTCATGATGATACCTCCAAAAATCCCAAAAAGGATTATAACATAGTTTCCATCAACAAAAAAGACCGAGTTCCCCCGATCTTCCTTGCATTGAACATTTAATGACATATGTTTTCCGATTCATTGTTAGTTTACACTAACCATCATTAGTTGTCAATAACTTTATAATTAATTTTATTATGGTAATCTTTTCTTCATTATGATATACTCGATACATGTGAATTCCACATTTGTACAAGTATAAGGAGGGGTACATATGCACCACAACGAATCATCTGAGAACTATTTAGAAACTATTCTCTTATTAAGTAAAAAACTCCCCGTCGTACGTTCTGTCGATATTGCAAATGAACTTGGATATAAAAAATCCAGCGTAAGTATCGCCATGAAACATCTTCGTGAGAAGAAACACATCACGGTAACCGACGCCGGTTTTATCTATCTGACAGATACCGGACGCGAAATTGCTGAAATGATTTATGAACGACATGAAATCATTACTTCTTTCCTTGTCGGTCTTGGAGTCTCTGAAGAAGTTGCTTCCGAAGACGCATGTCGCATCGAGCACGTCATCAGTAGTGAAAGTTTTGAAGCGCTGAAGAAACATATTGGCTAAGGAGTTGGCAAGAATACAGACACCACATAAACCGTTAATGCTGCTCCAAGAGCCACTATCAGCAATCCTTTTTTCGTATATGCAAGCAGGATTGCAACTACGCATCCCGCTATAGCTCCTATTATAGAGCCGGTACTCGTAAAAATTGCAGGAAATGTCATTGCCGCCAAGACGGTATATGGCACATAATACAAAAAGGATTTCACTCGTACATTTTCTATCTTCTTTCGAAAAATTGCCATTGGAATAAACCGGATTAGATACGTCATCATTGCCATAATTGCAATTCCGGTTAACAAATACCCAAGATTCATTCTGCGTTTTCCTCCTTTTCTCCAACCGGAAATAACCATGCAGCCAATGCGCTCACACCAATTGTAATAATGATAACAGACCATCCACCGGAAAGTGCAGACAATAGCGGTAAATACGCAAACGCACAACTTGCTATGATTGCAAGCAAGACGGCAATCAGCACACTTTTTTGTTCACGCGCCGGTGGTACAATAATTGCAATAAACATTCCATATAATGCAATTCCCATTGCATCAGAAATTGCCTCCGGCAGTAATGACGTTGCAACCGCACCAATCAAAGTACCACAACTCCAACCAATCACCGGTGTCAAAATCAACCCCATCATATATGGAAAACTCAAATCCTTCCTTCGTTGCATGGAAACAGCAAATACCTCATCTGTAATACCAAACGAAACCGGAATGCGTTTTTGGAGCGTAAACTGATGATCTACTTTTTGCGAAATAGATAACGACATTAAAAAGTAGCGAATATTAATAATAAATGTTGTAATAATCAATTCTGCAAATGATGCATGTGCCAATAATAAATTGGTGCCGGCAAATTGACCGGCACTCGTCAAATTTGTAAGGGAAATCAAAACTGTTGCCCATATTGGCATCCCTGATTTTACTGCAGAAAGTCCAAATGCCATGGACACTGATAAGTATCCAAGGCATATTGGTATTCCGTCTCTTATTCCTTCTTTAAATTCCATAATTCCTCTATTGTGCTAAAAATTTCTCAAGGAATTCATCCTTGCTACAAGGCTTACCAAAATAGTATCCTTGAATAAAATCCGGAGAAAGCTTACAGATTTCTTCATACTCCTCTTGTGTTTCGATTCCTTCCACACAAGTTTTAAGGCCCAGACCATGCACCATATTAATGATATGTGCCATAAGCTTATTCTCATATTCATCATTAAGCGCCTTTAATGTGAATCCGCGGTCCAACTTCACCACATGCGGCATCATATTCCCGATGCTTTGGAAATTCGAATATCCGGTTCCAAAATCATCCAGTGCAATATAAATTCCGTATTCTTTCAAGTGATTCCATACTTTCTTGACGGATGGTGTATTCTCTAAATATCCACTCTCCGTCATCTCCACCATCAAACTATGTGGCTTTAGTCCGGATTCTTGAATCATTTGACGAATTACTGAAGTAATCGAAGTCTTCAGCACTTGCATGTAAGACAAATTCACGCTGACACGAAAATCAGGATTGGTACGCTGACAAATCTTACACATCTCAATAGATTTCTGCAAAACCCATTTCCCGACCGGAATAATAAGACCACTATCTTCCAAAATCGGAATCATCTCCATTGGAGAAATGGGCTCTCCATCCGGCATCGTAAACCGAAGCAATGCCTCAGTTGCATATACCTGTTGTTCTTCTGCTAATACAATCGGTTGGTAATGTAAATCAAAGCCTTGAAAACTTGTCGCTACGGATGCTCTTAATTCACGAAGAATCTTTCGTTTTCTCAAAAAGTTTTGATAATCATCGTCATTAAAATTGTATATCTGATTCTTTCCGCGTTTCTTCGCCTCACTTAAAGCAAATTGTGAAAATTTCATTAATTTATCATACTCCGGATAATTGAGTTCATCACAATATACTGCTCCGCCGGAAATTGTATAAACAGCCTCATAGTGATGTTGTTCAATAAATCCGTCAATCGCTATGCGAATTCTCTCATATAAATCCATAGCATCTTCTTTGCTTCCATATGTAAAATCAAGGATCAAATACTCATCCGACTGTTCTCGATAAACCTGTTGTCCCGGCAATAGACAAGAAACAATACCTTCTGCCACACCCCGTAATACATAGTCTCCGTAATCGCTACCAAACTTCTCATTGATATCTTTAAAATCATCTAATCCCAGACGTAAAACATATCCGGCCGTGCCCTCTCTATAAGACGCACTTAAGGCCGGTTGGACAGCTGCACTTGCCAAAAGCCCGCTAATATTATCTGCTATCTGCGTTGCACCAATTTCATTCACACAACCAATCAAAAATACCGGATTATTATCCTCGTCCTTAATTACCCGTCCTCTGCAGTTAATCCAGATTGGTTTATTATCTTTTCCAAGCCAACGATAACAAATATCATGCTCTTCTTTCTCTCCGTTAACAAGTTTTTGCAAATCCTCTGTTAACATTTCATTATCTTCAGGATACACAAACTTTCTATGTGTATTCATCACATCTTGAAACAAATTCTTTTCAAGCATAAATCGCTCTGTCGCACGATTAGAAATAAAGTACATATCTCCCTTTATATCATATACATATAAGTAGTCATCCATACAAGATTCAAACTGACGAATCATTTCGCAAAATTCATTAAAGGTTACTTCGTTTATCATAAAATCCATACCAAGTCCTCCCAAAGCCAACCTATTCCATTTGTTATTATACCATGTTACTGTGGTAAATTACAAGTTTTTTTGTTGTAAATGTCTAAAAAATTATATCTTTTTCCATCTTTTTTGTAAGCAATTACCGTATCTAAGTTCACATTTTCTACACTTCGAAAAATATTTTTCTCTATATATGGATTATTTTTACTTAGTTGTGCAATTAATTCCTTAATTTCAGCTCTTTTGGATGTAACATCAGACACCTCCTGTGATGCACACTGCTCCGTAAAGCGACAAGCACATTGGATAAATTCCAGCTCGTTGTAATTTCGCCAATGAATAATATCATCTTCGCGAATCAAATACATTGGCCTTATAAGTTCCATTCCCTCAAAATTTGTGCTGTGAAGCTTCGGCATCATAGTCTGTATCTGCGCACCGTAGAACATTCCCATTACAATCGTTTCTATTACATCATCAAAATGATGCCCCAGTGCAATCTTATTGCATCCCAATTCTTTTGCCTTACTATATAAATGACCTCGTCGCATTCTTGCACACAAATAACATGGAGAATCTGTCACATCCTCTACTGCCTCAAAAATATCTGTTTCAAACACTGTAATTGGTACTTCAAGTATTTTTGCGTTATCCAAAATTTTTTGATAATTAACATCGTTATATCCCGGATTCATTACCAGAAATTGTACATCAAAATTCTTTTTCCCATGCCGTTCCAGTTCTTGAAACAATTTTGCCAAAAGCATCGAATCTTTTCCGCCGGAAATACATACCGCAATTTTATCGCCATCCTGAATCATTTCATATTCATTGATAGCTTTTGTAAATTTGCGCCATATTTCTTTTTTAAATTTTTTGATTATACTACGTTCGACCTCTTTTGCTTTTTCCACTATATTCTCCTTTAACTCGTTACGAATAGCCAATCCAATTATAGTATAGGAAAAAAGTACTGTCTAGAACATTTTTTTCTTCTTAAAGAAAATCGTTTCCAGTACAATAATTAAAATACTGATAAACACTACTATAGGATATGCATAGCGATAATGGAATTCCGGCATATTCGGAAAATTCATACCATACCATCCGGCAATTAAAGAAAGCGGAAGAAATATAGTAGTCACTACTGTCAAAATATTGATGATATTGTTTTGCTGCACTGCAATGAGTGACTGATACAACTCTCGTATCTGTAACAAATAGTCGCGTAGTTGTTCCACATAATTGTGAAGACGATCTACGCGACTAATATATGTTTTCCATGCTGTTACTTCTTCCGGAGACAGATGATTTGCATACATTCGTATCATTTGCTCCCCCACTTCTAACATCTGTTCATAATACGCATGATAACCGGACAACTGTTTTCGAAAACGAATGACCGTTTCATAAAAATGCTCCGGAATATTTTTTAACAAACGTTCTTCCATTTGAGAGAGTTTTTCTTCTTCCTGCTGCAAATCAATCACATCATTTTCAATCATCCCTTCAAATATTCGTAGCAAAACTGCTGTAACACAATTGGATTCTGTTGCACTTTTTCCAAGCCTGCTTAACAATTCTTCAACAACACCACTATCGTCCACAAAAATCAAATCATTTTCTCGAACACAAAATCCAAATGCACTTATTTCATTTCGACATTTTCCGATTTTGGGAATTTTAACAACTCCTTGCAGACTATCGTCATAGGTTTCTGTTTTGCAATATCGAACCGGTGACATACTTTCCTTTAAATGATGTAAATATGGATACTTCTCATAATTTTGTTTTAATTGTTCCATTGTAATCACATATAACATGTAATTAGTTTGTTCTGTTTCGCGTTTTGTATGCAAATGTAAAACGAAAATATGATATTTTAGTTCGTCCTAATATTGGCGCTTATCTTTAACAAACTGCCACAGTAAGAACAAGTCTCACTTTGTGTAGCATTGGATGCACCACAGTTTGGACATTTCCCGTACACCATCATAGGCTCCTCAGACAACATTTCCGGATGCTCTTTAAAATATCGATATGCATCGTTCTGTTTCTTTGTACCTCCTAAGATAGCTACATAAAAAATGCTGTAAAAAACAAGAAGGAATACTATTACCGGAGCGATTGCCCAATTGATTTTTGTCTTTGCCAAATCATCCATTACCGAATTCCAGGAATGCTCCAATGCATCTGCTAAATTCTTCTTTGCCATACCCTTGTGAAAATTATCCAAAAGTTCATCAAAAGCGGCATCCGAAAAACATTTTTCGGTATCATCACCACAGTATATATCATATTCCCAATCATAAAATTCTGCACTGTTGTCCGCGGTAAATAATATAATCATGGCATCTTCATCATATCCGATTTGGTAATAAAGTTCCTCGGAATATATTTCTATAGAATTATAATAATTCTTCCATGAGAAATCATCTGTATACAATGTTATCGGCATACCGGACTTGTCATATACTTCGTGAAAAAGTTCCAAAACCTCTTTTTCTTCGTCTGCGGTCAATACATCCGCATTATCCTCGATATAAATACGCTCTGTATCACCTGACACTTTTCCGCCAAACTGAACCAGAGAACTTGCAAAGGCGCCTACCATGATTAACATATGACCTGTAATGAATATCAAAGCACATATTTTCCCACCATTCCAAGCACTCTGTGTACCAAATCTCCTACTGCTTGTATAACAGCTATGTAATCTTCCGCGCCTATCATAATAAGAGCGATTATAACAACCTCTAAAAGGCGTGCTCGATGTTCTTATTCTAGAGCCACCTCCGCGTGAACTACTTCTGCTTCCGGAACTACTGCTTCTACTACTTCCGCCACTTCGTGACCCTCCACCATGTCTTCCCATATACGACCTCCATATTGTAATTTCTTGTGTTAATTTTCTTTAATTCATTCGATAAAATTGTACCTATTTAACTCGAGAAAGTAAACAAATCGTCTCTACATGCACGGTTCCCGGAAACATATCCACACAGCAAATCTTCTTCACCTCATAGCCCCTCGCAAGAAAAATCTCCAAATCCCTTGCAAGACTAGTCGGTTTACAAGAAATATAAACCATGTTTGGAACACCATACGCGATAATCTTCTCAATTGCTTTTGGATGAATTCCGTCTCGAGGTGGATCCAATATAATATAATCCGGCTTTTCTTCAATCGAATCAAGCACTTTTAGAACATCGCCGGCAAGAAATTTGCAATTGGTTAAACCATTTAATGCCGCATTCTCTCGGGCTGCTTCTACCGCTTCTTCTACGATCTCAACACCTACAACTTCCTTACAAACCGGTGCCATCATCTGTGCAATTGTGCCAGTTCCGCTGTAAAGATCGTAAACCGTCTTCTCACACAACGCATTCTCATCTCCTGAAAGAATATAGTCTCTGGCTGTTTCGTACAAAACCTCTGCGCCAAGTGAATTGGTCTGAAAAAAGGAAAATGGTGTAATCTGAAAGCGAAGTCCCAACAACTCTTCGTAAAAGAATCCTTCTCCAAACAAAATATCCGTACCTTCATTCTTAATCACATCAGCAACACTGTCGTTTTTCGTATGTAAAACACCTTTTAATGTTCCTGTAAGAGATAATTCCTGTAATGCATGAACCCAGCCGCTTAAAAGTTCCTCTTCTGTAACATTTGCTGAGCTACTTTGTGTCGTTGTTACAAGGTCAATCAGTATCTCTCCTGTTTTGGTCGCCTTTCTTACCAACAAATGACGCAAATATCCGCAATGACGCAATCTATGGAAAAATGTCACATCTGCTTTTCTAAAATAATCCAATGTTGCCATTAAAATCGCACGAAAATCCGCGTCTACTATTTGGCAATCCTTGACGGTAACCAAATCATAAAAACTACCTCTCTTATGCATCCCTAATGCAAGTGGCCCGTCTTTCCATTCATCACCAAAGGAAAACTCCATTTTATTGCGATATTCATATTGTTTCGGACTCGGTTTGATTCCCTCAAATTCATATGAACAAGTATCCCCAATCGCTTCTTCCATCAGCTTTTGCACCTGCCCCACTTTGAGTGTCAATTGCTCTTCATACGGAAGTGACTGATAGGTACAGCCACCGCAATTCCCAAAATGCGGACAAGTAGCATCTCTCTCTATCGGCGACTTCTCTAAAGTCTCTAACAAACGCGCCTCATATTTCCCTTTTCTGGCTTTGTTGACAACGAAAGAAACTTTCTGTCCCGGTATTGTATTCTTAACAACGACATGTTCCCCATCTTCTGTCTGTACGATGCCTTTATTCGGAAATACAATCTTCGTTACGAAACCTTCGCCAATCTGACCTTTCTTCATCTTTGTCTTACCTTTCTACCTTTTCATATCGAAATTTGCAATACAGAAAAAAGGAGCCGTACATGACAGCTCCTAAAATCTCATTCTATTCTTCACTCTTGGCTGTTTCTATAGGTTCTTCCACCTCATCTTCTTCATCCTCAAAGAAATCATCTTCAAAATCGTCTTCAAAATCATCTTCAAAATCATCAAGATAATCCGGAGTAAAGAAACGGTAAATACCATAAGCTGCTGCCGCAACTGCAACAACAATACCAATAATTGCAAATACAATCAATGCCTTAGATGGCTTCTTGTCTTCCTTATCTTCTTTTCTCTTGATTAATTCATTCAATTTCGCAGCATTTAAGAGTTCTTCCACCTTATTCATAATAAATACTACTCCTTTCGTGTAATATAACGCTAAATAATTATTGTTATTATAACATAGTTTCCCCTAATTTCCTATAAAAATTATGAAAATAAGTAAAATTATATTTTTTTCAATTTAGCAAAAGATGCAAACATTTTCTTTGTTCCGACTTTATCAAAATCGACCGTCACCTCGTAGTCTCTTCCGCCTTCTATAACCGCCATTACCTCGCCATCACCAAACTTCATATGGCGCACACGGTCCCCCACCTGATAATCCAACGTTGTCTTTGCCGTATTGCTAGTCGCAAAGGAACGCTGATTGGAAACCGGTGTATATGTCGTCGGAGCCTTCCGAAACGCCTGTTTTGCCTTCCGGAAAGTATTTGTTGCAGAAACCGGCTCATCCGAACTTTTCGACTCGTATATCTCACCTTTTAATAATTTTTGAGGAATCTCTTTTACAAAACGCGAAACTTTTCCATACTGCGTCTCACCACGCACCATACGCATACGTGCAGATGTAAGTGTCAACCGTTCCTTCGCCCTTGTCATTCCCACATATGCCAATCGCCGTTCTTCTTCTATTTCATTTGTACTGTCATCGCTGGTTATCGACATATAACTTGGAAAAAGGCCATCTTCCATTCCGGTTAGATAAACATTTGGAAATTCCAAGCCTTTCGCACTATGTAAAGTCATAAGTACCACATAGTCGCTCTCGCTATCCAAACTATCTATATCCGCAACAAGTGCGACTTCTTCCAAAAATCCATTTAAGGTCGGATTCTCTTCACTCTCCTCATATGCAGCAGCCTTACTGATTAACTCGTCAATATTTTCGATACGTGCTTCTGCTTCATCGGTTCCCTCTGCTTCTAATTCACGCACATACCCGGTTACATCAATAATCTCCTTTAATAATTCCGTTACCGAAAGGACCTCTGCTTTAGCTCTCATGGATTGTATAAACAACACAAACGGGCGAATTTTACTTTCTGCTTTTCCGATTCCCGGAATATCTTGTGCGCAGCAAAGCGCCGAATAAAAATCCATGCCTTTGTCTTGGGCAAATGCCACCACACGATTTAAAGTAGTTGCACCAATTCCACGTTTTGGCACATTAATGATACGGCGTACTGCCAAATCATCCCGCCCATTATCAATGGTCTTTAAATAACAAAGCAAATCCTTCACTTCTTTTCTGGAATAGAAATTTACCCCACCCACAATCTTATATGGAATATTGGAAACCAAAAAACGTTCCTCTAGCAAACGGGACTGTGCATTGGTTCGATACAAAATCGCACAATCTTTATACTGATATTCGCCACGACGAACCATGCCGGCAATATCTCTAGCCACATAATCTGCCTCTTCATAAGCACTATCCACCTGTTGGAACACAATGCGCTCTCCTTCATCATTTTGAGTCCAAAGGCGTTTATCTTTTCGTCCGATATTATTTGCAATCACGCTATTGGCAGCGTTTAAAATATTCTGTGTAGAACGATAATTTTGTTCTAGCTTAATCACGGTAGCATCACAAAAGTGCTTCTCAAAATTTAAAATATTATAGATGTTCGCACCACGAAATTTGTAAATAGACTGGTCGTCATCACCAACTACGCAAAGATTCTTATATTTCATAGCAAGCAAACGAATCAATTCAAACTGTGAAGTATTGGTATCCTGATACTCGTCAACCATGATATACCGAAAGCGTTCCTGATATGCACTTAGTACCTCTTTGTCAAGTTTAAAAAGTTCTACCGTCTTAAAAATCAAATCGTCAAAATCCAATGCATTGTTCTGCTTGAGTGCCCGTTGGTACTCGCGATATACCTCGGCCTGACGTCTTTTGTTATAATCACCGACTGCGCGCGTCTCAAACTCAATTGGGTCAATCAATTCATCCTTTGCGGAGGAAATCACATTTAAAAACATCTTCTCTTTGTGAATTTTCGTGTCGATTTCCAATCGCTTACAGATATCCTTCATAAGTGTCTTCTGATCATCGGAATCGTAAATCGTAAAATTTGTATCATAACCAAGTCGATCGATATACCGTCTTAGAATGCGTACACAGGTGGAGTGAAATGTAGAAACCCAAATACTCTCAGAACCGTATCCTACGAGATTATCAATTCGTTCGCGCATCTCACTTGCTGCCTTATTCGTAAATGTGATTGCCATAATGTGATAAGGGTTCACACCCATTTCTTCTATTAAATATGCTATTCTATGGGTCAATACTCTGGTCTTACCGGAGCCCGCCCCTGCAAGTAATAGCAACGGTCCGTCTGTATGTAACACTGCTTGTTTCTGTTGTTCGTTCAATGTATTGTAAATACTCATGTCTCCTCCAAAGTAACTATTTTCCTTATAGCATTATAGCATAACGCGTAATGTTTCGAAACGCTTTTGTTACAACAAAAAAATCTTGTCTTATGGTTTTTAATACTATATAATGTGACATGAGGTGAAAAAATGAAAGATAATGTAAAAGATTTTTTAAAAGATTTTGATGAAACACTCAAATCCATCGATTATGTAAAACCGGAAGAAATTCCGAATATCGATTTATATATGGACCAGATTACCACTTTCATGGACGAACAATTTGCTGCTTGCAAGCGTCGTGAAGAAGATAAAATTCTAACCAAAACAATGATTAATAATTATGCCAAGAATAATCTTTTGCCTCCGCCGGAGAAAAAGAAATACTCCAAAGAGCATGTTTTGACGATGATTTTTATCTATTATTACAAGAATATCTTAAGCATTAATGACATTCAATCCATTTTAAATCCACTAACCGAGAAATACTTCGGCAACAAAGACGGACTTAATATGGAAGCAATTTATAAAGAAGTATTCACTTTAGAAAGAGCAGAAGCTCAACAGCTTCTTAAGAATCTAGGCAAAAAATATATGCTCGCACACGATACATTTACCGATGTTCCCGAAGAAGAACGCAAATTTTTGCAGACGTTTTGTTTTATTTGTTTGCTAAGTTTTGATGTATATCTCAAAAAAATGATGATTGAAAAAGTCATTGATGAATTGAATGAAGAAAAAGAGACGCAGTCCGAATAGTGACTGCGTCTTTTGTATATTATTCAGTTGATTCCTTGTCTGCCATACGGGAAAATACCATATCATATCCGTCGTTCCCATAATTCAATGAACGGTTCACACGACTAATCGTTGCTGTCGACGCCCCGGTCTTGTCTGCAATATCCAAATATGTTTTCTGTTCACGTAGCATTTGAGCTACTTCAAATCGCTGTGAAAGTGATAATAATTCATTCACCGTGCATACATCCTCGAAAAATGTATAACATTCTTCCCTGTTCTGAAGGCATAAAATTGCGTCAAATAAATGGTCCACTGCCTCCGTTTTGAGTTTCTTGTTCATGGTATTACTCCTTTTTTGCTAAGAATTTGAACAACATCATTTTAGCATATTAAAGTTGTAAAGTAAACAGATTCCTTGCAATTAAATTGTAGTATGCTATAATTCTTATATATTATTTTCAGAAAGAACAGGTACAAAATAGAATGAAAAAAGTTGGATATTTCTTTTTCGCTTTTATCCCATTTCTTTTGTCACTCGGAATTCAATTCCTTGCCATATTTTTTTTGATGGGAATATTTGTTTTGTTTTCGCCTGCAGTTACACCGCATGGCGATGACCCACTAGACACAATGTTTCTCCTACTGTCCGATATGGACTTTAATACACTGATTATGGTTATATTCTCTATGACCTGCATCTGTGTATTCGCATTGTGGTATTACCATTGCTACAATGGTGATTTTCTTCCAAACCCGGCAAGAACATTCGACCCATTACAAGTGCTTGCAATCATTGTATTTGTTCCGGGTACACAGTTTGCAACTTCTTTTTTAATCAGCATTATATCTGTTATCTTTCCAAGTAGTTGGGAAGCGTATCAACAGTTGTTTGAATCCGCCGGTATGTCAACAGATATTTCTGCGCTTATGTTGTTTTATTCTGTAATTTTAGCACCGATTGGCGAAGAACTCATTTTCCGAGGTGTCACCATGCGAGCATTCCGCAAAGCCGTTCCATTTTGGCTTGCGAATCTATTACAAGCATTTTTATTCGGTGTTTTCCACATGAATTTTATTCAAGGTGTATATGCTTTTGCACTTGGAATTTTACTTGGATTTATTTGTGAAAAGAGCGGCAGTATTTATTACGCGATGTTTTTCCATTTCCTATTTAACTTATGGGGCTCGGTTATTTCCGAATTTCTTGTCATCGACAACGAATACCTGTTTTTTGCAATTATGCTCATTACCATCGCAGTATCGTTCACCGGAGGAATCTTACTCTTTTACTTCGGTGGAGTGATGAAGAAGAAACGAAATGCGAAAGCAAATGTTTTCCTATAATAAATCAAAATGGCTGCCAGGATTTTTCCTGACAGCCATTTTGTATTGCATCCAACATTATTCTCAATCAATTAGTGTAAGAAAATATTAACGCCCAACATACTTATGATTAGCATAATAATTCCTGCCAGTAAAACACCGAGCATTGCGGCTACAATCGTTGATTTAAAATCCATATCTAATACGCTTGCTGCCAATGTTCCTGTCCATGCGCCGGTTCCCGGCAACGGAATCCCTACAAAAAGAAGTAGTGCAAGAAAAAGACCTCTTCCGGCTTTCTCCTGAAGTTTCTTTCCACCTTTTTCCCCTTTCTGCAAACACCAAGTAAAGAACTTCCCGATTACCGGTTTATCACTTCCCCATATCAAAACTTTTCTTGCAAACAGATAGATAATTGGTACCGGGAGCATATTTCCAATAATACACACAATGAATGATGGTACCAACGGTAATCCAAAAATTGCAGAATATGGTATCGCTCCACGAAGCTCTAACAATGGCACCATAGAAATAAGAAAAATAATCAAATAATGCTTTAACATACAAAATCCTTTCTATTTGAAATAATCTTTTAAAAATGAAACAAGTGTCTGCATCTCTTCATCCGTTCCAATACTAATACGAAGATAATTACGAATGCGTTGCGGTTGCTTGAAATGACGTACATAAATATCTTCTTTCTTCAAATCTGCAAATAACTGCTCTGCCGCAACATTTGGATGTGTTGCAAAAATAAAATTACTTTTGGAATCTCCAAACACAAAACCAAGCTTTGCCAGTTCTGCTTTCGTCCACTCTCTTGTCGCAATAATTTTACTTGTGGTCTCTTCAAAATAGGTACGATTAGCGATTGCTTTCGTCCCGATTTCAATAGTCAGCCGGTCCATCGTATAAGAATTGAATGAATACTTCACATCGTTCAAATATTTAATTAAATGCGGTTGTCCAAACGCATATCCAATACGTGAGCCTGCTAAAGAACGGGATTTCGAAAATGTCTGAACTACGAGCAAATTATCATATTTGTGAATCAGTGGCAGAGCACTCTCTCCCCCAAAATCGATATATGCTTCGTCAACAACTACAATCACATCCGGATTCTTTGCAATGATTGCCTCTACCGCATCCAGTGAAAGTAATTCTCCTGTTGGGGCATTCGGATTTGGAAAAATCACACCACCATTTGGCTTCGTATAATCTTTTGCATGAATTAAGAAATTCTCATCCAATGGAATCTGCTCATACGGAATGCGTAACATATCTGCCCAAACATCATAAAATGAGTATGTGATATCCGGAAACAGGATTGGCTCCTTCGCATTAAAGAAGGTCATAAAAATCATTGCTAACACATCATCGGAACCAACTCCGACGAACACTTCATCGGAACCTACTCCGTAATAATCTGCAATTCCCTTCACCAAATCCGTAATTGCAGGATCCGGATATTTACGCAGTTGTGAAACGTCAAAGTTCTTCACCAGTTCCTGTACTTCCGGTGCCGGCGGATATGGATTCTCGTTGGTATTCAACTTAATCATCCGCTCCTTCTTCGGTTGTTCTCCCGGTGTATAGGGAACGACTTTTCGTACATTTTTCTCCCAA
The DNA here is from genome assembly GCA_045531055.1 of Lachnospiraceae bacterium. Classification (GTDB taxonomy): domain Bacteria; phylum Bacillota; class Clostridia; order Lachnospirales; family Lachnospiraceae; genus Roseburia. The sequence goes on from JAZSDG010000031.1 coordinate 37,715, forward strand.
TTTGCCACGGTTTTTCCTCCAGTATCTTGTAACATCATTCTCAACTTTACAACATTTTATAAAGAAAGTAAAGAAATTATGTTGGAATTGTGCTATGATGTTGTATGCATTTGAAAGGAGTACTTATTATGGCACAAAATTCAACGAAAGACATGACCGTCGGTTCCCCAATGAAACTAATTTTTCAATTTGTGATTCCACTTTTGTTTGGAATGCTGTTTCAACAATTTTATAATCTGGTAGATACTATCATTGTTGGTCGCGCATTAGGTGTATTGCCGCTATCTGCAGTCGGAGCCACCGGAAGTATCAACTTTATGATTGTTGGTCTATGCATTGGAATCTGTAGCGGTTTTGCGCTTCCGGTAGCGCAACGTTTTGGTGCTAAGGATTACAAAGGACTTCGAAAATATGTCGGTAACTCCGCAGTTCTTTCTGTTATTATTGCATTTATACTGACATTTATCACAGTGGTGCTTTGCCGCAATATTCTTATTTTTATGAAAACTCCAAAGGATATTATTGATTTGTCTTATGAATATATTGTGGTTATCTTTGCGGGTATACCGGCGATTATTCTTTATAATCTGCTCTCCGGCTATTTGCGATCTCTTGGGGATTCCGTGACACCACTTATCTTTCTGATTATTTCCGCCTTCTTAAATATCGGGCTGGATTTGCTTTTCATACTTGTATTTCATATGGGTGTATTCGGTGCAGCATTAGCCACTGTTTTCGCGCAAGGAATTTCTGGGATTTTATGCTTTTTCTATATCCGAAAAAAATTCGAAATCCTACATTTAAAACGCTCAGATTTAGAACTTGACGCCGCCTACGTTCGAGTCCTTTTATGTACCGGGCTTCCAATGGGATTTCAGTATTCCATTACTGCAATTGGAAGTGTCATTGTACAGACTGCCGTAAATACGCTTGGTTCCCTCGCAGTTGCATCTATGACTGCCGCAACCAAAATTTCCATGTTTGTCATGTGTCCGTTTGAAGCACTTGGATCTACGATGGCAACTTACGGAGGACAAAATGTTGGTGCTGGAAAAATTAATCGTCTTGGAAAAGGGCTTGGTGCTGCAACCATTCTTGGTTTTTTATATTCGGCTTTGATATTGGTTGTTATGTTCTTCCTGAGTAAGCCTCTTATTCATCTGTTTGTCGATGCATCAGAGACTACTGTTGTTTCACAAGCACAACAATTTCTACTGATCAATGTTGCGTTCTATTTCGCACTTGCACTTGTAAATATTGTTCGTTTTCTCATTCAGGGAATGGGATTTTCCGGCGTCGCAGTCTTTGCCGGTGTATTTGAAATGATTGCACGAGGACTCGTCGGGCTTCTTCTGATTCCATATATCGGCTTTGCGGCAGCATGCTATGCAAGTCCTGCCGCATGGATTTGTGCCGATCTTTTCTTAATTCCGGCTTTCTTCATGATAAGAAATCGACTACTTCAAAAACAGCATTAGTCTTCTTCAATATGTTCGCGTCCTTGTGCAATAATGGCGCGAACATGGCTATCTGCCAACGAATAGAAAATCGATTTGCCCTCTCGACGACTTTTTACTAATTTATTTTGTTTTAAAATGCGAAGCTGATGTGATATTGCCGACTGCGTCATGTTCAGCGCTTTTGCCAGGTCACACACACATACTTCCACTTCAAATAGCACAAACAAGATTCGAATTCTAGTGGAGTCTCCAAACACCTTGAATAATTCTGCCAAATCATACAACTCCGTCTCTTCCGGCATGGTTTCCTTTACTATCTTCAGTAATTCCTCATGTACCTCAACGGTTTCACAACAATCCAATGTTTTCTCTTCCATTTTTTTACCTCATTAAAGTTTCTTTACAAACAATGCACGGATTGCATTGAGCACAGCAATAACCATAACTCCGACATCCGCAAAAATTGCCAGCCACATGTTCGCAATGCCAAGTGCCCCAAGTACTAAGCATACTGCCTTAATTCCAAGCGCAAACCAAATATTCTGTTTCACAATACGAATACATTTTCTTGATATTTTAATTGCCTTGGCAATTTTTACCGGATCATCATCCATAAGCACCACATCTGCTGCCTCAATTGCAGCGTCGGAACCAAGCGCACCCATTGCAATTCCTATATCTGCTCTTGCCAGCACCGGTGCATCGTTGATGCCATCGCCAACAAATGCCAGCTTTTCCTTTTTGCCTGCTTGTTTCATTAAGTCTTCGACTTTCGCAACCTTATCTGCCGGAAGCAACTGACTATGCACCTCTTTGATTCCAATCTCTAGCGCTACTTGATTTGCAGTTGCTTTTGCATCACCGGTTAGCATCACCGATTTTTTCACGCCGGCTTTTTTTAATTCCTTAATCGCCTCTTTGGCGTTTGACTTGATCCGGTCGGAAATTAAAATGTGCCCCGCATAAGTACCATCTAAGGCAACATGTACTACGGTTCCCACCTGATGACAATCCAGACACTCCACATGTTGCGCGCGCATGAGTTTATCGTTACCAACCGCAACGACAACATCATCCACCTTCGCAACAACACCGTTGCCACTGATTTCTTCTACATCAGAAACACGATTTCTGTTGATTTCTTTTCCATATGCTTGTTGCAGGCTTTCGCTAATCGGATGCAAAGAATAACTCTCTGCATGCGCCGCATACTCTAATACCTTTGCTTCTTCTATCTGATGATGATGGATTCCACTTACTTCGAATACCCCTTGCGTCATGGTTCCTGTTTTGTCAAAAACCACATATTTGGTCTGTGCGAGCGTCTCTAAATAGTTCGAGCCTTTCACAAGAATGCCCTCTTTTCCTGCGCCTCCTATTCCTGCAAAAAAGCTAAGCGGAACACTAATCACAAGTGCGCACGGACAACTGATTACCAAAAACGTGAGAGCTCGATAAATCCAAGTCCCCCATTGTGGCTCGCCTCCCATAAACAGCTGCACAAGCGATGGCAAAATTGCAAGTGCCAGCGCACTATAACACACCGCCGGAGTATAATAACGTGCAAACTTGGAAATAAAATTCTCAGAGCGCGATTTCTTTGCGCCGGAATTCTCTACCAAGTCCAGAATCTTCGATACCGTCGATTCTCCAAATTCCTTGGTCGTGCGTATACGAACCACACCGGTCATGTTGATACATCCACTAATCACAGAATCTCCCTCTTTCGCCTCACACGGAAGACTTTCTCCTGTCAGCGCACTGGTATTTAGCGTCGTACTTCCCTCTACGATAACACCATCGATTGGAATCTTTTCACCGGGTTGCACCAATAAGATGCTGCCGATTGCCACTTCATCCGGATCTACTTTCTCTACCGCACCATCTATCTCAAGATTGGCGTAATCCGGTCGGATATCCATCAGATCGCTGATATTTCGCCTGCTCTTTCCCACTGCATAGCTTTGGAATAGTTCCCCAATCTGATAAAACAACATAACCGCAACGCCTTCGACATAATCGCCCAGCGCAATTGCACCGATTGTGGCTATTACCATCAGAAAGTTCTCATCAAAAATCTGTCGGTTTATGATTCCTTTTCCTGCTTTTTTCAGTATATCATATCCAATCACCAGATACGGAATTAAAAACAGACCAAATCGTAAAATTCCCTTAATCGGTAGCACTGCAAAAAATATCATCAATACTGCCGAAAGGATAATGCGCAGCAATACTTTTTTCTGTTTCTTTGTCATAACATTTCACCTGCCATTCTCATAGGCTTAAAAATAAATTTCACAATCCGATTCTACTTTTCTACAAACCTTTAACACTTCCTGCATGACTGCCTTCGGTTCGTATCCGTCTTCGAATTCTACATTCATTTTCAAGGCTATAAAGTTGACCACAGCATCTTTGACTCCATCCACCTGCTTTGTAGCCTCTTCCATCTTGTTGGCACAGTTTGCACAATCTACTTCCATCTTATAACTCTTTTTCATAATGATTCTCCTTTATTCTACGCTTCATCATATGAACATGTATTCATATATTTGATTGTAGTATAACACAAATGGAAAAATCGTCAATATAAAAACCTAATAAAAATTTAATTCTTATACCGCATTTTCCTATGTTCCAACGCCAGTCCAATCAAACGATCTGCCTGGTCGGCCATAAACAGCGGAATATTTAGTACATCATCATCCAATTTCAAGTTATCCAAAGAGAATCGCAAAAAGAAATGGCGTGACCTAAGTCACGCCTTCTTATAAGTTATTGTGGTGGAGCAATCGGTGTCTCCTGCGGTGCGTTTTGTTCCTCCACCAGTGCTGCATAAGCAGCCTCTGCTGCTGTTAATGTTTCATAGTTGGTTACATATCCCTTAGCTGTATCGGAAAGTGCATCGTATGCGGCTCTCACCCAAGCAATCGATTCACCGGATTCTAAAGTCACCGTTCCGATAGAATTAATCGCGTTTATTACCGGAGCCGCTGCCTCCTTAGCAATTACTTCCTTATTCTCCGTTCCCGGAAGCTCGTACACGATTACCGGATAATTCTTATATACATGTTCAAAAATCGTCTGCGCGGCACTATATGGTAAATTGATACAACCATGCGAACCATTTCTCTTATAAATATTGCCGCCAAAGGAACTTCTCCATGTCGCATCATGCATGCCGACATTACCGGCGTATGGCATCCAGAAAGATACCGGTGTCTCATAGTCATCTCCACGAAGGGTTGCATTACGCTCTGTATAAGTAACACCCCATATTCCGGTCGGTGTCGCATTGCCCTTAGATGGCATTCCGGATACAAAATCCGTTTCAATAATTAAATTGCCATTTTCATATAAAAATAAGTGTTGCGCGGTCAGATTAATTTCCACATAGCTATTGCCATAATCATTCTCGCTGTGGCTATTGGCTGTCATAGAATAATGCAAATCACGGGTTACTGCTTCCCCCGATTTGATTTCCTCGATGATTGCAGCTTTCTCTGCATCTTTATCTACTCTCCAGCCATAATGGCTATTTGGTATCTCAATTGTCGTACCATACGATGTCAAGAACGATTTTGCGGAATAGCAGGTCGTATATGCTTTCGATAGAGATGAAACATATTCATCTAACATCTCTGTATCTAACATCGGCTCTAAATCATCCGATAGTTTCAGCCAGCTTCCAAAGATTTCCACATCCAAAACCTGTGTCTGTTCACCAACGGTATATGTAATAGACGCATCCGCGCACTGATTAAATTTGTCCAGTGCTGCAACCAATCGTTCATCATCCTCTAAGACTTCCGGCTGCTTGTAACACTTATCCTCTTCTAAGGAAAGTTCTTCATCTAATGCGAAAATTGCTATTTGAACAGCCTCCTTCATAGCATCCTTATCAATTGCGGTTCCCGGAACCGACGGCACAATCGTAAAGCCCTCTTCCTTGCTGTAAGCAGAAATGGTTGCACTCACAGGTTCTACCTGCTTATCTGCTTCCATGCAAGAAAGTCCTTCTATCTGTGACTCTAATGCATCCTTATCATATGTCAAAAGCGTCTCAGCAGATAGTTCATTCTTATGAAACAGATGAACAATCCATGCAAAACCATTCTGTTTCTTTAAGAGCTTCTCTACGCTATCATCCCACTCCAATTCTAGTGCAATATCACTCCCCTTAATCGTCTGAGTTGTTCCATCACTTTCTGTAATGACAAGTTCGTAGTCTTTGACTTTCTGCTCCGTCTTTGCTTTTACTTGTTTCACCGAACAACCGGAAACACCCATTCCGTTAATGGTTGTTCGAAAAAAGAAGTGACTCATAAAAAACAAGGAAAATCCAATGTAAATAACTGCCAAAGCTCCAACCGTAATTCCAGCTATTAATAAAACCTTCTTCTTTGTAATATTCTTAAGCATTCCACTAAATCCTCTTTCGTAAATATCAATTCATATACATCAAATTATACTAATACCAAACAGAAAGTCAATGGAATATATTGTTATACCAATTATTAAGTTTTACTTAAAATAATAAAAATGGGATTGTGAAGAAAAAAGCTCAGTGCTATAATTTGCTTTGTAATAATAAATCATGTATTGGGTGAAGATTATGACGAAATTGAAACAGCGTATTAGCGCTTTTTATGAAAATAATAAACATCTGCTTATTCTACTGTATTTTATCTTCTATTTGATATGGTTTCGCTATATTGAACAGACGGTCACTACACACTTCCATGTAATACATGTGCCGATGGATGATTGGATTCCGTTCTGTGAATACTTCATCATTCCGTACTTGCTTTGGTTTTTTTATGTTGCCTGGGGTGTTGTCTATTTTGCACTACATAATAAGAGTGACTATTACAAATTGTGCGCATTCCTATTTACCGGAATGACCATTTTCTTAATTGTATCCACGATTTATCCGAATGGTCACGATTTAAGACCAATGTACTTCACACGCCACAATTTTTATACCATGCTTTGCGAGATGTTATACGCCTCCGATACCCCAACGAATTTATTCCCAAGTATCCATGTGTATAATTCTCTTGCCGTTCACATTGCTGTTATGCATAGCAAGGAATTTGCCGGACATCGCATTGTCAAAACACTTTCCCTTGTCCTAACAGTAAGTATTATTCTAGCAACCATGTTTTTAAAACAACATTCTGCATTTGATGTCATTACTGCATTTATCATTGCAGCTATTATGTACTATATCGTCTATGTTCGGAATTGGTCGAAAGCATCTATTCCTGTTACCAAAAAACGCTTACCACAGACTTAACTGTGGCAAGCGTTTTGTATTGTCGTTTGCATTGCTGAAAGTTCATCGCTTACATCTTCTAACTGCATACGATTTCTTTCCGCGCATTTAAACAATTCTTCTTCTGTGCCGAGGATTTCTCCTACTACTTCTTTTATTGGCGCAATCGCATGTGAGTTTGTTTGCGATGTTATTGTCTCCATCTGCTGTGAAGTATTGTGACATGTTTTCAACAATTTGGTGGTAGACACATTATTGTCTTTCAACAAATTCACCAGATGATGAATGGTCTCTTCTAATTCCTTGATTCGTTCCTGCGATTGCTGCACATCATTACGCATAGAATCGAAAGAGCTCTCGTATGATTTGGCAAATGTGCGAATCTCTTCTGCCGCATTCACAAACCCTTTCCCGGATTCTCCCATTCTACCGGCCTCAATCGCTGCATTCAGTGCAAGTACCGCCATCTGCTTACTATAACCTTGCATGGTATCGAGTTCGCCCAGATAATGCTCATTCTCTTCTCTTAATAAATCCGGCAAATTGCTTAAATACTTCGATGGTGCTGTAAAATGCTTATTCTGCTCTACTAATTGCTCGGTATTATTCTCTAACCGTTGCATCTGCTCCCGAATCGTTGCATATATCCTCTCGGTTTCTTTCAAATCTTCCTGATGTTGTTCCAAAGAATGTGCTAATGAAAAAGCCTTTTCTTCATTCAGCTTTGCATATTCTGCGGATACCGTCACATTCTTTGCAACCTGTTGTACATCCGTCTCCATACGTGCAACCGATTCTTGTAGCTCTAGCATATCGTTTCTCATGGATTCTTGTATCAAAGAAACCTCTTCTCTTACTTGTTCCTGCTCTTTTTTCCGATTCCCAAACATTGCATTTCCTCCAATTACATGTAATTTTATTCTACAATGTATCGAAATTTTGCGCAAGAAGAAGGTGTAAAAATGGATTGCACCCCAACACTTGACTTAGAACCAAAAGAGCTATTGCTCTCTAGTGATTACTCACCATTTGCAATAGCTCTCATTAGACTCATTATTAACTTTTTGGTCGCGATATAACCTGACCATTCTCTTTTAAAGAGCCTTGATCTTTTGGATTTTTAATTACAATAGTACTCATATCAGTAGATGATAACTTTTCTAGCAAACCGCCTTCACCACTAACACTTTCCAATTGATAGAAATCACCTACTTCTGGATTATAAATAAGTGCTTTCGAAATAATTAAACCGTGAAGTTCTAAAATATCAACTTGATTGTTTGCAATTCCTGAATTAGGCATATATATGATGCCGTAGATTGTAACTTTAACACCACTTGGCACGTTAAAAATTACTGCTCCATTTAAGGAAGCTAACAAAACCGGTTCATCAGGACTACCAATTACCAATTCTCCTTGTGTTTGTGAAACATTAATCTTCAAATTTCCTTGAGCAATAATTGCTGGTGTTGTAATATCATAATTAATGTTATTTATTATTAATTCTCCAGCCGAATATTGTGCCAAAGATTTATTCTGCAACGCTGTCTTTGCATCATTGGAAGGTGATAAAAGAGTTTCCGTTTTATAATAAGTTTGTATCTTATCCAAAACCGGTAAAGATTGAACCTGTTCAACAAAATTATCCGGATCTTCATAATAATTACAGTTCAACATACAACTATTTTCATAAATAACAACTCCATCACCAAGGTATAATGGTGCTTTCACATAACATGTAGCTGTTCCGGATACTATAGACCCGTTTTCCGGTCGATAGGTAGAAGTAGCACGTACAATTAATGTCTCGCTCTCTTCATCCTCACCAATTGTTAATAATCCATTGGAGCTAATATAAGTATTTGCAGACTTCTTGCCCTCTACGGACCAATCAACTGTCTGTGGTGGATTATTATTACCCTTTACCACTGCTGTAAACTGCTGTGTCTCACCTTTATACTTAGTAACCGGATTTGGAGTAACTTCAACTTCTAATACTTCTACTTGCGGTGTTGGCTCCTTTACAATAATTGTTGCTTCTGCATATACATCCTGAAGCAAAGCACCAGATGATGGATCTTTAGCAGTTGCTCTTACTTTAATTTCTTTATTTGCATTTCCTGTTTCATCTAATCCAAGATCACATACTGCATACATTGGATTATTATTATTTGGTTCACAATTTGTACCAGTAGAGCTATTACCATAATATGTCCATTCTACATTCTGAAATTCTGCAATATCCGGATATACCTTTGCTTGAAATACACAAGTTTCGCCCGGAAGACGCTCTACAACAACCGGTGTGATCTCAACACTTGTAATTTCAGTAGGATTGGTTCCGCCCGGAGTATTTGGTTGTGAAGGCATTCTAAGGGTATTACGTAAATGTACCGTTCTCTCTGCACTGTAGAGTTTCTGATTCTTAGCCATATCCATCGTAAGATAAACTTCTCTTACATCCAGATTTTGCAAATCAGCAGAAAAGTCTTCAACATTATTTGCTAATAGTTCTTCATTTGAAAAATCTAATGGATTTGCCGGATTAATTGCATTGGCTTCTGTTTGTAAATAATAAATTTTCTTATCATCCTTTTGCCAACCCAATATATCATAAATCTGATTACCGTACTTATCCGTACTTAATACCCAGATTTCTTTTACTAGCATATCCGCATTAGGATTATTACCAGTAGCCTGTATATCATTCACATACTGATCTCTTACACCATTATCTGTAGTAATCCAGTAAGTAACATAATCTCCATCCATGATATAATTGTTCATCTGAGATAACGTAATCTGTGCCTTTTCCTGCAAAGAAACTTCATCCGTAGTCTTGCCGTATGATTTTAACCCAAATAGCATAAAACTACTAACCAGTGTTCCTACAATGGATGCAATTGCAAGACCAATGACAATTTCAATTAGTGAAAAACCTGCATTTTTCTTCTTCTTCATTACAACCTCCTAGTTCACTTCAACATTCCCAGTGGTAGGATAGATAACAACCGTATTCTCCCTATCCTTGAATTCTACCTTGATTCCGGCGTATTTATAATCAACGTTGTTGATAACGACAGGACTCATTGCACCACTTCCCTTGTCAAACAAAATCTGTGCTGCAACGGTCATATTCGCTTCTGACGTCTGATTCGTTAACACCTCTTCATAGGTACTGCCATTTCCGCTTAAAGGCTTATAAATTGCGGTGATAGTAAGCGGGCTCCCGCCTAGGTTCACCTTCTTAACAATATTGCTATCATTCAATTGGTAAACTGCGCCATTATTGCGACAATCTTGATGAATGGTAGCCGCGTAGAACTGATTGTCTAGCTGATAGAATATAACACCTTTTACATTCCCCTTACTCATCGCCTGTACTTTGGCTTCACTGATAGTTGAATCTACCATCTTAACCGCTTTGTTCACTCGCCAGCCGAGATGCGTACCTGATATTATAATAGCAGATGTTGTAATAATTGCCAATATGGCAATTGCAATAATTATTTCGATTAAGGAAAATCCTTTATTTTTCATATTATCACCTACTCTTTTGACCAGTTCGTATAAGATACCAAATCAACAACATCGATTTGTTCCCCATTACCATTTGCTGCTGATACATATGTATCTGAATTTCTTAATAAATCAGACAATTTGTACTGCGTACCACCGGCATCATATACCGCCTCACGAATTAACGTCGATGTTTTCGCAACATTTGTTGTATATTCATTCGGATTGCTTCCTGTTTTAAGTGTTACAGAACCTCCGCAAATAATTGTTCCTTCAAAAGATGTCTCCAAAGTCACATCTCCGGTTGCAATAATAAGTCCTACATTTTTACCGGATAACATATTCGACGTTACTGTTAAACCTGCAGATTCTGTAGATACGATTGCAACATATTTATTGCCAGTTCCACTATCATAAGTATATTCTACTTTGGTTGAAGGATGAAGATTGTTTAGTAGCGTTACATCAATAAGATTGCTAAATACATCATCATTTTTCTCTTGTGTGGTTAATGCTGCATAGGTTGGTGTAAGATTTGTACAATATGCAGCAAATTGATCCTGCCATTTAATCTGCTTGTTATAGTAATCCCAGTTCGGAATAATGGTAAAATCGACCGAATTTGTTTCCGGCATTTCATAGGTTGGCGAACTGCTACCGCCATTCCAATAAATACATCCACCGTTTGTTGACTGATCTGCCATTGCATTTGGTGCCTTAATATATTCCACATAATTGGACAAATTAGACATATTATCGCTTACGTATCTTGACATGTTTTTACTATAATATAGTAAAGCTCTATAATCTTCGCTAAAGTTCAGATAATAATAATATTTTCCATCTGCGTTATTCTTTTTCATTGAGATAGATGACGCATAATACGGATAATTCTTATATACAGATTCATTCCCCTGTAAATTATTATCTGTGGAAGGATTTGTCACTCCTGTTCCTATAAAGCACTCTCTATGTGCTAAGTACACATCCTTCAAACTGCTTACTGTAAGAGACTCACCTGTCATTAATACCGGATCTGAAGTATAAGCATTTCCTGCAATCAGTAATTTATCTAATCCGGACATATCTAACTTTGCTTTTTTCCCATTTGTAGCATAAATCTGAATGGCACTACTGTATCTGGATTGATCTGAAATTGTAGCAATTGATGATGACCATATCGCAGATTTCGGATTACCATATCCATAATATTGACCAGATAGTGTAACATCTGCACCATCACGAATATTTAAGTTATCTGCCACATAGGAAGTTCCCTGTAAGTTAAGTGTTCCAGAAGCATTTATGGTATCTGCCCAAAAAGAAGCTGTCAGACCGGAATTAAATGTTGATGACGAAGGGATATCCAAGACACTTTCAACGATAACATTTGCCTGTGGTCCCATATTGACTTCACTGCCACCAAAAAGAACCAACCCCTCTGTACCGGATTGGCGATTTCCCCCGGCATATAAATTACCATAAATTGTAACAGGTTGTGCGTTCTTAGCACTTACTCCATTATTTCCTATAATCGAATAATTCAATAATTCCGGTGCATCATTACTTTGCATGAATCCAAAATCCGGACATTCGATTGTAATGTCTGTTTTAACGGTTGAAACAAACTCACCATTCTGATGGACCATTTTCAGATTCTTAAGGACAAGTGCCCCCTGATCAATCACCATTATTCTATCCGATTCATTCGGCACATCCAAAAATGCCCCATTTTCCGTACTTGCATCATAACGATGACTCACACCAATATACTGTTGCAATACGTCAAGCTTATAAAGGTCAAGTGCATTGGAGTCCGATAAAACTGATTTTAGTTCATTATAATAATAATTTTCAAATGCAGCCTGACGAGCTGAATTATTTTGATTTGTTGAAGAATAATTTGTCAATACATATTCATATGCTTGTGCCGCTGCGTCTCCGGCTAATTGTTGTAATCCGACGCGCACTTCATCCATAGCTTCTTCTGCATCATAAAAAGTATTAACCGCATCTCTGTTTACCCCTTTCATCTGCAAATTCATTAAACTGGCAGACAAAATTACAGACATCAATATGCTAATAAGCGCAATTGCTGCGATTACGAATACCAAAGAGGCTCCTCGATTGTTTTTAAGCAAACTATGTTTTCTCATATACATTCTACCCTCTATCTCATTGCCGTACCGGTAAGTGAAGTTAATATATCGCCATTGTTGGATTTTACGACTACCTGAATTTCATATATCGCAACGCCTCCGTCTACTTCTTTGGACAAAGTGCTAAAATCCACTTGTTGCTGTGCCATAGGTAAAGTTCCCAATTCTATTGCATTTTTCTTAAGTATCATATCGCTAGCGCTCAAAGAAACGTTACTTCGTAATGCAAAATCCTTTGTTGATCCAAAATTATTATATAGATTCACCTCTATTTTTTTCGTAGATGATGTATCTTGTCTTACCACATAAACATTTAACGGAACCTGAAAGTCTACGCCATTATTTAATTCAACGTTAATGATGTCAGCATCCGATTCCGGCACATAACAAATATAAAGATTTTTTGGTGGTTCTTTCGAGCAATAGATTGTTTCCATTTTCTGAGCAATCGGAGTATTATCAGATGCTTTACTATAGACAATCTGCTGATTAATCATATAATACTTATCACCGGTCGTTCCTGAAAGATACTTATAATCAACTGCAAAGTTATATGTCACTTTTATGTTGTTTTGTAAAGCGTTTGCATGAACTCCAATATGTGCATTGGCATAAGACTCTACTACTTTATCCGTATCATCCACTGCCTGAACATATACTGCATCTGTCATAGCATCCATCGTATTTAGCTGCGGTGTCATTTGCCCATTTACATCATATAAATAAGCCACATCTCCCACCTGCTGTGTGGATGGCGTCATAGTAATATCCACTTGATAAGTCTTTCCATCAAATGTAAATGCTGAATTGGAGTGCTCATATATAGGATAATACTTGCCATTTATCTCTACCGAATTGACGGTATTCCAAGCCATCCCATTTGTGCCATCGGCATATGTTTCCACACCATTGGACTTAATTTCTTCAATGAAATTTTCCGCAATCGCAGTTGCATTCAGCAACTGACGACCGGAAAGATTATTTTTGCCTGCTAAGATAAATGCTTTTAATAGTGGAATTGCACAGATAACAAGAACGGTCATGGCAATCAATGTCTCCACTAGTGAAAAGCCTTCATTTGATTTTCTTAACTGTTTCATACGCATTTACCTATTTTACACCGAAAATATTTGGAGTTGTCATCGGAACACTTGGAATATCCTCAGGAACATACGGTGCATCACTACCATCCAAGTAGTACATATTCAAAATAACTCCACCCTCTAAATAATCTGCATCATCAGACGAAGTAATACTAATTTGTTCAATCGCCACACGTTTTTCAGAATCTCTCAATCCATTAATTAAACTCTTTAATGAATCATAATCTGTTGTACAGTTAAGTGTTACCGTATTCTGACGAAGCACTTTGCCTGCATCGGTCGGATTTGCTCCCGACTGATTCAATGCATATACCTCTAAATTCGGATTCATGTTAATAGCTTTAACGTAAATCTCATGTTCAAGCTCAAGATTTCTTGCAAACATTACCTCATCTTCTTCTTCAATATGAGATGGTACTGCTTTTAACATCTTCTTAACTTCTTTGTTCATTCTTTCTATGTCATCTTCGTATTCTTTTTTGTGCTTCTTTTTTTCGTTCAAATCGTTTACTTCTACTTGTAGTGTTTTATTAGATGCTTTGATGTTCTTCGTGGTATCCTGCAACTTCGTAAAAACAAATAAATATACCAGTACAAAAACCAAAATTCCACCAAGCGCCATAAGAATACCCGCTTCTAATCTCCCCAAACTACGACCTTTACTCATTCTGTGCACCTCCTGCCCCAGTTGTTGTTTCATTTGTCAAGGCATCCATATCCGGTGCTTCTCCCGAACCGCCGGCATATGTACAAACTACTGAAAATGTAACTGCCGAATCACCATCTTCACCTTCCGTATGTGTAACCGCAGCTGTGGTAACATCTGAAAATACGTCAAAAGATTCCAATTGTTGAAGTACAGTTGCAGTTTCTTCTTTGTTCAATACTTGCATGGTGATTGTGACACCATAGTTGTCAGATGAAATCGTTTTAACATCCACATTGGATGGAAGTTTCTCTTCCATTTCTTCGATTACATCTACAAAATCATTGGATAACGCAAACATTTGCATATCCATTACCAAAACATCATTATAACGTCCTGCTGTCAATTCATATTCTTCGTAGAGGTCTTGGATTGGTTGCAGTTCTTTGCGTTCGGTCTTTAATTTATTTTCCTGTCCTCTCGCTATCAAATAGCTAATTCCACTGACACCAACCAGAATGACCGCCACCAATACACCGGCAAGAGCGATTATTCTGGTAACAAGAACCATATTATCTTCTTGTTTCTCACTCATTTTGGATTTGCGTTTCTTACCGAGTGCCATTGTAAGCGGGTCTAACGTTGCACCATATGCAATTACAATTTCAGCCATCTCGGAGGTTCCAGGAATCTGAGACTCGCCCATATGATGCACCCCAAGCTGTTCTACACGCAAATGCATCAACTCGGTAAAGTATGTATCCATACCTTTAATCGTAGCACCTTCTCCAAGCAATAAGAATTCGTCAATTTCTGCATGGGCACTTTGTGACAGATAGTAATTAATTACTCGCTTCACTCCGTTGACTAACTGCTGTAGGGCAACTCTAGCATCGCCATCCATACAGTCATTCCACTTCATATAGTCCTTCAAACCATCTGCAGATGCATTGAACTCATCTTTGCCCTCTACCAAAGCAGTAATGCTTCCATATCCGTAGAATACGGTACGCTGCATCTCTAATTTTCCTCGGTTTACGATAGTTACAATCGTCTGATTCTCATCAATCTTAATCCCACAGGTCACGCGGTCTTTGGCAACTCTACGCAGTACTTGGAACATACTGTTACCCACACAGTCTAATGTCACAAGCTCTAAATTACAGAATTCACATAATTTCTCATAGGAACGCGTCAGCTCATACGGAACTGCATATACCAAAAGGCGTGTTTTTCTCTCCTGCTTATTCTCTCCAAGTTTAAAATATGTGAGCTGATACTGGTCTAAATCAACCGGGAAATAATCTTTTGAATTTGTATGTAATAAACCGGAAATCTGATTATCCTTGACTGTTGGAATCTCCACTTCACGGTTTGCTATTTTCTCTGAATTAATTACGAATACAACTTTTTTTGTTGTGATATTGCGTTGCACAAGTTTTGCAAGCAATATATTGCGAAAATCATCATTCTCTTTTACTACTGTATTCCCCACCATATCTTTTGGTGTCGGAAAAACCAAAGAATTATAAATCTTTGGATTCTTGATTCTATAGTCCATCTCAACTACATGTGTAAAGTCTGTACCGATTTCAATACTTAATACCTTCATAGTTATCTTTCTCCATCTATTTTTTTATCCTATTCCCAAACCGGTATAAAAATACCAGTCTATGAAACGATCGCCCCATAATGCAGCAATCCAAATTCCTACTGCTAGATATGGACCAAATGATAATACATGGCCCTCTTTACTTACTATCATACGAATAATGTGCACTACAGAGCCTATGATACAGCCCAAAATAAATGCTAAAACAATGCATTTAGCTCCCAAAAACAGGCCGGCGGCAGCCATGAATTTGACATCGCCGCCACCGATTGCCCGTCCTTTTGAGAGATAATACAGAAGTGCTAATACAGCACTTACCACTGCAAAGCCTATAATATAAGTAATGGCATTACTTCTGTCATAGATGCACCGGATTATTCCCAGTACAAAAATAAACACATTAATTCCAAACGGAATTTCGTACGTACGAAAATCAATCACACTTAATACTATAAGTGCGGACGTCAGCATCCAAAAGAGAATCATCTCTAAGGAAACCCCCGTCGTTAACCATACTACTAAATACAAAATACCGTTACATACTCCAACGATAGGGGACTGTATGGACAGTCGTTTGTTGCACGCCCGGCATTTTCCCCGTTGCAAGAAAAATCCAAGCAACGGAATCCAGTCATACCATTTCTGCGGATGCCCACAGCATGTGGTAACAGAAGGAAAACGAAAGATGCTTTCCTCTTTTGGAATCCGATTGATGCAGATATCCAAAAATCCGCCCACCAGAATCCCATATGTAATTATCACAATCGCTATGAGTACCCGCGTCATGTTATAACATTCCTTTCCAGTAAACTAGTAAATTATTTTTCCCAATCAGAACCAGCAGGTATATTTGCTGCATCATATGGGCTAAGAATAGTTCCGCCAGCAAAAGTAACCACACCATTATTAACTGTTGCGGTTGGCGCTACATCAGATGCAAGAACAGTTACATCTCCATTTTCATCTGCATAAACATAAAATCTATTATTTTGGCTGTCAACACTTGGTAAAATAGGCTCACCACCAATTGCAGTTATAATATCTGCGTTAGCGTTTTGATTATTAGTAGGATCATCAATAACCCATGGGTTTCCCTGTGCATTTGAAACTTGTAATTTATTATTAGCGTATGGAGCTGCAGCAAAATTAGTTGTCTGATCTGCAGCATCTTCTGTAATCATAGCGGTCACTGCATCATTAATAATATCTGCATTAGAGATATCGTTAGAGATACGAGACTGCGCTACAAAACGCATAAATGCAGGTACCAATACTACTGCTAAGATTGCCATAATAGCAATTACGATAATAAGCTCTACTAAAGAGAAACCTTTGTTGTTCATTTTCTTATTGTTTTTCATTTTTTCAAATCCCCTTCCTTCTTATAAAAAATTTATCTTAAAATTCCGCCCTATCCTCGGAACCTTAATTCAACCTTATACTTATAAATTACCAATCTGATCATACATCGACAACATCGGCGAATAAATCGAAACAACAAGCAGGATAACAACAACTGCCATGGCAATGATAATAATCGGCTCCATCGCCGCCATGACGGTCTGTGTCTTAATCTCTACTTCTTCATCATAATAATCCGCCAGATTATCCAGCATCGTCTCCACATCACCGGATTCTTCCCCGATAGCAATCATATGTACCACCATCGGTGGGAACAATCCCCCACGACGAATCGGCTCCGATAACGGAATACCACGGGATACTTCTTCTGCTACTTCTTCCAAATGTTCACGGAAGAGATAATTCTTCATCGTCTTCGATACAGCGTTAATTGCATCCAAAAGCGGAATACCGGCATGAATCAATGTACTTAATGTTCTTGCAAACTGGGAAGAGTAGGTCTTTACATTCAAATCACCAAACAACGGCATCTTCGTTGCCATTCGAGCAAAAAAGATGGTACCATTCTGTGACTTCTTGTAATAAATCAGACCTACAATCAGTGCAACAATGGCAATGACAAATAGATACCACCATTTTCCAACAAAATCACTCATTGCCATCATCGCCTTCGTAATTCCCGGTAACTCCATACCATTCTCCGCAAAAGTCTTTGCATAACTTGGGATAATTTTTAAAATCATTACAAAGAATACCACGATAATAACTATAATAAGTGCAATCGGATATACCATCGCCTTCATCATCATACCGCTCAACTTGGCAGACTTCTCATACTGCACTGCCATTCGCTCAAATGACTCTTCAATGTTACCGGAAGTCTCACCGGCTGCAACCATGTTCACAAGCATCTTCGGGAATGCATTCGGATTCTGTGCCATTGCTTCGGATAAGCTGTTTCCGCGCTTTACTTCCGTGGTACAGTCTCTTAGTCCCTCTTGAAGTATAACATCCTCGGTCTGCTCCGTCATCATCTGCATGGCGTCCACAAGCGGCACACCTGCTTTTAACATACTAACAAATTGCTTGCAAAAGACCGCAAGCTTCTTTGGCTTTACTTTTCTATTACTTCTTAGCTGAATCTCTTTGCCTAACACACCGGCTTCTTGTACACGAACCGGGATCAGACCGTTTCTTCGAATCTGCTCAACCGCCTTCTCTTGCGACTCTGCTTCAATATTCGCTCTTTGCCTTTTTCCATTCTGGTCGATTGCCTCATACGTATAATTGGCCACGTCTTCTTTCCTCCTTTTCCCGGATTATGCTCTTACTACCATTGAAAGTTTCTGTGACATTGCCACAGGGTCATGCGCAAAAGAAATACCTTCTTCTACTGTAATCAAGCCTTTCATGTATAAGTCGTAAATCGCATCATCCATTAATTGCATACCCATCTTACGATTGGTCATCATGATGGATGGAATCTGGAATGTCTTCGCTTCACGAATTAAGTTACGAATTGCCGGAGTCGCAAGCATAACCTCAAATGCCGCAACTCGTCCGCCATCTTCTTTCGGCAATAACTGCTGGGCAATAACTGCCTCTAATACGCTCGCAAGCTGAATTCGAATCTGCTGTTGCTGATGCGGCATGAATACGTCAATCATACGGTCAATCGCGGTCGCTGCACTGTTTGTATGCAATGTGGACAATACTAAGTGTCCGGTCTCAGCTGCAGTAATCGCAATACTAATCGTCTCTAAGTCACGCATCTCACCTACAAGGATAACGTCCGGGTCCTCACGCAAAGCTGCACGAAGTGCATTTGCATAGGACTTACTATCGTATCCAATCTCTCTTTGCTGTACCATGGACTTTCCATGCTGATGCAAATACTCGATTGGGTCCTCCAGTGTGATAATATGCTTATTGTAATTCTGCGAAATAATATGTATCAAGGATGCAAGGGTGGTAGATTTACCACTACCGGTTGGTCCTGTTACAAGAACCAGTCCTCTTTTACGATCGGTCAAGTTCACAATTGCTTCCGGAATACCCAGTGACTGTGCACTTGGAATCTCAAACGAAAGAATACGAAGCGCTACTGCATAGGTTCCACGTTGTCTGTATATATTCACACGAATTCGATGGAATCCAGCAATGGAAACCGCAAGGTCAATCTCGCCTGCTTCGTCCAGCTTCATCTTCTGCTGTTCCTTCAACAATGGCTGAATCATTTGCTCTACTTCAAATGGCTTTACCAATTCATCTGATTCCGGAATCAATTCGCCATCGATACGGTACATAACCGGACAAGATGGTCCAATATGTACGTCGGAAGCCCCCTTTTCAAAACCGTCTTTTAAATAATATTCAATACTTTTCACGACCTTCTCCTTCTCCTTAATCCTATTCTTCTGCGGAAACGCCAAACATCTCTGTTAGTGATGTAATTCCGTCTAACACTTTACGCCTTGCTCCCTTTGACAAAGTTACCATACCTTGCGAAATTGCAAGTTCTTTCATCTCTAGCGTGCTTGCATGAGATGCGATTAATGCCTTCATCTCCGGTGTTACTTCCATCATCTCATAGATACCGATTCGACCACGGTATCCGGTGTGTCCACATCTCGAACATCCAACCGGTTCATAGATAACTACCGGATCGTTTGCCTCTATCTCTAACATCTGTCGTTCGTTTGAATCCGGTCTCTTCGCTCGCTTACAGTCTGGACAAAGTCTACGTACCAATCGCTGAGCGATTACACCAATCATGGAATCTGCTAACAAATAACTTTCTACTCCCATGTTCAACAAACGGGTAACCGTTGCCGCAGAACTGTTCGTATGTAAGGTACTTACTACCAAGTGTCCGGTAATCGACGCCTGAACTGCAATATCTGCGGTCTCCTTATCACGAATCTCACCGATCATGATGATGTCCGGATCTTGTCGCAAAATCGCTCGAAGCGCAGACGCGAAAGTAAGCTCTGCTTTCGGGTTTACTTGTACCTGATTGATTCCTCCGATATTCGCCTCAACCGGGTCCTCTACGGTGATGATATTAACATCTTCGGTATTCAACTCACTAAGCGCAGTGTAAAGGGTGGTGGACTTACCACTACCGGTCGGTCCTGTTACCAACAAGATACCGTTCGGATTCTTTAACATTTTATCGAAAGTCTCAAGTTCCTGTTTCTCGAAACCAAGTTCCTGTTTATCTCTGGATAAAGCCTTCTTCTGTGCAAGACGCATAACGCACTTCTCGCCGAATACCGTCGGAAGAATGGAAACACGAATATCGTATTCCACACCATCTACAATCGAAGTAATTCGACCATCTTGCGGCTTTCTCTTCTCTGCGATGTCCATTCCGCCGATAATCTTAATACGGGCAATGATTGCAGAAAGCAACTCTTCTTCATAAGTAATCTGCTCATAAAGGGTACCGTCAATACGGTAACGAATACGAACACGGCTTTCCAATGCTTCAACATGAATATCACTGGCACGCTGTCTTGCAGCCTGTTCAATCATGGTGTTAACAAGAAGGACGATTGGCGAGCTGCTCACTTCATCTCGGGCCTCTTCCTGTTCTAAGGTCTCTACCTGCTGCTGGCGCTCTTTCGCATATTCACGTGCTACTTTCGATACTTCCGAATTACCGAAATAACGGTCAAGTGCCAGCATAATCTCACGCGTGGTCGCAAGTACCGGTGTCACACGACGATTGGTAATAATGGAAATATCGTCAATCGCATCCATGTCCATCGGATCTGACATAGCAAGGAGCAATTCCCCTCTTCCATCTTGCGCAAACCCAATTGGAATGACTGCTCTCTTACGAAGTTCTGCTACATCTACTAATTTTAAAACGCTTTCATCTAACTCAAAAGTAGTTAAATCAACAACATCAAGACTCAACTGCTTTGATAAAACCTGGGTCACATCACGCTCGCTGACATATCCAAGGAGAACCAGTATCTCTCCGAGCTTCTTCTCCGGCTCATTCTCTTTCTCTTGAAGCGCTGCATTTAACTGTTCTTCAGAAATCGCATGCTCCTCAACGAGCATATTTCCCAAACGCTTTCTGTTGCGCATATCATCCATAATTCTTGCCCCTAATATTTTATGATTTATTATAGTCTATACCAACATTTGTCATTATAAAGTAACTTTATCACTTTAGTCAATAAAATTACTCTAATTTATTAAAGTCTGTCAAAAGTCTGAAAATTTTCGCTTTTAACTGTCAATTTCCTAGTGGTAATAAAGAATTTCAAACTGTAAACTTTCCATATTTCGATATGTATTTACTTTTGGCTGGTAAATCATGGAAATATTCATCTTATTTTGTGTTCCATTATATGCCTGTTTCACTTCTTCTATTCCAAATTGACTTACGAGATATTCTTCGAAAACTTCCACATCGCCAAAGTAGATTGCATGGATTGATGTTCCTGATTCCGAGCAAAGCAATAAGCGAAGAATATTCTGGTTCTTTCCAACCTTCCACATTCGGACAATGGACAGATTGCGGTCTGCAAAAAGCGGACGCTCATTGTCTTTGCCGAATGGCTCTAATCGCGCGAACTCTCTTACCAGTTCTATCGTGACATAATCCACCGGCATTGGTACATCGATTTTGATTTTGACAATCTCATCTTCCGGTGTGAGATTGCAGTTGGCGTTAAGTTCCTTTCGAAGTTGTGCAACATTCTCTTGTGACAACGACAATCCCGCCGCCATCGGATGTCCTCCAAACTTAGTCAGCAAGTGACTGCATTTACAAAGTTCTTCATACATGGAATAGTTCTCTGTAGAACGTCCGGAGCCTTTTACCCCTTCCTCTCCATTGGTTAATATAAATGTCGGTTTGTGATAACGTTCCCGCATTCGCCCTGCAACGATTCCCGCGATGCTCTCATGCATATCCGGCAAATAAATTACGATCACACGGTCCTTATCATATCCCTGCTCCTCGTAGATACGAGTCGCTTCTTCTACACCTAATATGGTTATCTCTTTTCTCTCATTGTTTAGAACAACCAGTTCATTGGCAATGATGGTCGCTTCCTTGTCCTCTTCTGTAAAGAAGAGCTGCAATGCACGCTTAGCGGTATCGAGTCTTCCACTTGCATTGATGCACGGTCCTAGTACAAATCCAAAATGATATGCCCGTATTTGCTCCGGAAGCAATCCGCATTGTGCAATCATCGCTTTCATTCCAATATTGCGTGTGTTGGCAATGCGCTTTAGTCCTTCTTTTACCAAGATACGATTCTCGCCCGTAAGGCTCATAATATCTCCAACTGTTGCAAATGCGACATGCTCTATAAATTCTTGTGCCTCTGTGGCAGGGATGTCCATTTTATCATAGAGGACACAGACCACTTTCCACGCTACTGCTGCCCCACAAAGTTCTTTGTTCGGATACGTACAACCCTCCTGATGAGGATTGACAATTGCATCTGCTTGGTTCTTATGGCCTTCCGGCGGAATCTTATGATGGTCGGTAACAAGGACGGTCATCGATAAGGATTTGGCATATGCAATTTCCTCGATGGCAGCAATGCCATTGTCACAAGTAATGATTGTATCAATCCCATCTGCATTCGCCCGCATGACAAGACTTCGGTTCAATCCATACCCATCTTTGATACGTTCCGGAATGGAGACACTTACATTTGCACCACAACGCATGAGCGCCTTCTTTAATATGTACGATGCCATTACTCCATCAATGTCATAATCGCCGATGATGCGGATGGATTTTCCTGATTGTATTTTCGTAATCAGAATATCGGTAAGAAGTCCTATATCCTTTAGCAAATAAGGATCAAATAAATCGTTCGCATCACCGGTTAAATATCTGCGGATATCTTCTTTCTCTATCAAATCCCGATTACGTAAAATCCGTGCAGTCACTTGGTCAATTCCGAATTCCTGTCCAATTGCCGCAAAGTCTGCTTTCTTATTGATCACTACCCATTTTTGCATAATTCACCTTCATTAACGTAAGTCCTTGTGGAGGAACGGTATATCCTGCAAGCTCCCTATTCTTTGTCTCAAATATATGCAGGATGTCATCCGGTTCCTTTACGCCTCTTCCCACTTCAATGAGTGTGCCTGTCATAATTCGTACCATATTCTGCAAAAATCCGTCTCCGGAATAATCTATCATAATTTCTTTGTCATTTTGTGTAATTTCCAGTCCAAAGATAGTTCGAATGGTGGATTTCTTCATCTTACGGTTGCCACAAAATCCCATAAAGTCATGCGTCCCAATCAAAAGTTCGGCAGCTTGTCTCATTCGCGTAACATCGAGCGGTTCCGTATATGTATATACGTATTTGCGCTCAAATACATTCGGCACCGGGCTTGTATGAATTCGATACCGATACGTTTTCTTCGTTGCGTGGTAGCGACTGTGAAACCGCTCGCATACCTCTTCCACTTGTGTTACTGCAATATCTTCCGGCAGATACCGATTCAGCCAATGCATAATCTCTTCTTTGGTGAAGCACTCTTCTATGTGAAAATTCGCAACTTGTCCTTTTGCATGTACTCCGGCATCCGTTCTGCCGGAACCAATCACCTCTACCGGATGCCCGGCAAGGCTTTCCAATACTCCGGAAAGCTTGCCTTGAATAGTTGCATCGGTTGCTTTTTGTATTTGCCAGCCTTTGTATCTTGTTCCGTCGTATTGAATGGTTATTTTGTAATTGTTCATGTAATTCCTCTTTAACGTAATTCCGCAATTCGCGTAACCGCTACATAAATTGCAGAAATCTCATACCACGTTCTATAATCAACCACGCCTGTCACCGGGAGCCCAAATACCGATTGGAACGCCCGTACCGCTTCGCGTGTACGGTTTCCATAAATACCATCTGCAGATACTTTCGGAATGGCAGGATATGCGCGCGAAATTCTCGCCAACTGTTCCTGCATCTGGCGTACCTTGTTGCCGGTTGCGCCTATTGAGAGATTATATCCCGGCCAAGATGCAGGGATTCCCGAAATCCCTTCTGCCGTATTGATATACATATCACTTCCATAAAAATTGCGTAAAATCTGAATTGTGGAATATCCTTGATCTGCTAAATACTTGCTCCCCCACTGGGTCATCCAATTGGGACAAGTAACTTTCTGTCCATCACAGTATTGCGTTAGAATCGGCTGTGTCACATTTGGACGAGACAAATAATTCTCAAACACTTCATCCACAATCTCAGAAATGCTGGAAAAGAAGTTCCTTCCAGGAATAAACTTATGGTCGAATGCAGTCGATGATGTGATGGTAAAATCATATCCTTTTCCTCGGTACCATTCGGTGTAAACACGATTCAAGGTAAATGACATAATTGCCAAAACATTCGCTCTTATCGCAGCTGCCGGCCAAGTTGCGTATATCTCACTGGATGCAACATTCTTAATATAGTCCCTATAACGCACATAATAATTCCTTGCAGTGCTATCCGATGGTACACCATCATGTACGACAACATATTCCGGAATGACCACTCGGCTTAATACGATTTCTCCGGTATCATTTACTGTCTTAATCTCTTCTTCTGGTATCTTAGGTGGGTATTCTGCATATAACGTGTGCGCCGGAATTACGATATTTTCGAACTGATCTCCCGCAGCATCTTCGGAATCAAGTGAAACGTTCTGAATCGATGTTTCTTCCGGTAAAACTTCGATCCCCGAAATGTTGATTGACCGAAACCCCGGAGCTGTGACTTCAATGGTGTATTCGGAGTACGGCTGCTGTTCGGACGGTTCCATGGAATATTGCAGCGGCGGAGCATCCAATGTAAGGATCTGACTGTTTCCTGATTCATCCGTGGTCACCTCCTCTAACGTCTGGGAAGGATTCCCGGTATAAGAAACGGTAATCCTTGCATTCGAAATCGGTAATCCTCCACTTGCGGAATTCACTCTGATTTGAAGTCGTCCGGTATCCGTTGTCTCCTGTTGTAAGTAGTGCAAATTCTTCATAGAAATTCCTTGTTATTCACTCGGATTATCTTATGCACTCTTTTTTTATATGTTACCACAGAATCAACAAAATTGCAATTTATCTTGCATTTATCTTGAAGACTTCACATAACCTTTGGTATAATATTAGAAATTGACTCTGATAACATTGTTTGAAAGAAATGGGGTATTTTTATGCACACATTCCAACCTTATCCAATTGAACTGTTAGAGATGAATCCTTTTACGAAGATTGCAAAGGAATGGGCTCTATTAACCGCCGGTACCAAAGACAACGCAAATCCTATGACTGTCAGCTGGGGAGGTGTTGGTGTATTATGGGGCAAGAACGTTGCATATCTTTTTGTTCGTGATTCCCGCTACACCAAAGAATTAATTGACCATGGAGAATTTTTCTCACTTTCCTTCTTGGATGAGAAATATCGTTCTTCCTTACAATTTTGCGGTTCTCACTCCGGCAGAGATGGCAACAAGTGGGACGAAACCAATCTCAATCCTGCATTCCGCCATGGCATCCCATATCCGGATGAAGCAAATCTTGTTATGTTGTGTCAAAAGATGGCTGCCGTTCCACTGACTGAAGATACATTTCTTGATCCTTCTATTAAGGGGAAATGGTATGCAGATGGTGATATGCACACCATGTATATTGCAGAGATTATTGATGTAATGGCACGGTAAATTTTCAACAAAATAATTTACACACTCCTTCTAAAATCAAATAGGGAGCGAAGCACTCTAGTGATATGCTTCACTCCTTATTTTTTACCTACATCCGGTGCTGATTGATTCAATCGCAACCGCTCCGCCACGAACAACGGAGATATGCTTAAATTTTGACTTTAGCAATGCAATTAAGTCGTTGTTATGATGTTCTGTCAACGTACATTCCAGCAATATGGAATCCTTTCCGATATCTGCTACATCCACTTTAAATACCTGCGCAATCTGAAATATTTCGGCTTTCTGTTCTACATCGATACCGGTTATTTTTACAAAAAGAATTTCTTTCATGTGAATCGGCACATCTGTTAAGTCAATTACCTTGATTACTTCAATCATTCGATTCAGCTGTTTTTTTATCTGCTCAAAGGTAATATCATCACTTGTTACGCAAATGGTCATTCTTGATACCGTTTCATCTTCTGTCGGTCCTACCGTTAAGGACTGAAGGTTGTATGATTTTCCGGAAAAAAGACCGGAAACTTTGGCAAGAACACCGATTTCATTTTCTACATATAATGCAATCCAACGATTTTTCATCATTATCCGATCTCCTCCTATTTCAAAATCATTTCACTCATTGGGTTTCCACCTTTTACCATTGGAAGTACAATTTCATCCGTCGCAATCATAAATTCGATTACCGTTGGTGTAGTGGTATTCTCTTTGGCTTTTGCAAATGCTGCGTCAATATCTTCTTCTTTTTCTACACGAATTCCAACCGCACCGTAGCTTTCTGCTAATTTCACAAAGTCCGGTGTGTATGGTGGGCAAGCTTCATTTGGACCTTTGCAGTTGTTCGGGCAGGTTGCGCGTTTTCTAAGGCAGGTTGCAGAATAGCGCTTTCCGTAGAAAAGTTGCTGCATCTGGCGAACCATTCCAAGATAATAGTTATTCAAAAGACATACGGTTACTGCTGCGCCTTGTGTTACTGCTGTTGCCATCTCCTGAATATTCATCTGGAAACCACCGTCACCGGAGATGCATACTACATCTTTATCCGGATTGGCAATCTTGGCACCGATCGCTGCCGGAAAGCCATATCCCATGGTTCCAAGTCCTCCGGAAGTAAGCAACTGGCTATCATCTTCTACTTCCAGATACTGTGTTGCCCACATCTGATGCTGTCCAACATCTGTTACATAAATAGCATTCGTATAATTCGCATTGATATGCTCCATAATCATCTGCGGAGTCATGCCGCGGTCACGACGCATTGCAAGCGGGTTTTCCTGTTCCCATTCATCAATCTGTTTCTGCCAGCTTTGTGTCTTTTTCGGTTCTGCCCACTCTAATAACTTTTCTAATGCTAATTTGGCATCGGAAACTACCGGTACATCTACCACTACATTGCGTGAAATGGATGCGGTATCTACGTCAATATGTACAATCTTTGCTTTCGGAGCAAATTCATTCAAATCACCGGTGATTCGGTCGTTAAAACGGGTTCCGATGGAAAAGAGCAAATCACATTCGCTGACTGCTTTATTTGCCGCAAATCTACCATGCATACCACAGTTTCCAACATACAGTTCATGCGCAGTAGGCATGGAACCTTTTCCCATAATGGTGGTAACTACCGGAACATTTACTTTTTCTGCAAATGCACGTAATTCTTTACTTGCTCTGGCAATATTTACACCACCGCCGGCAAGAATTAATGGTTTCTTTGCAGATTTCAGCATTTTGTATGCGCGTTTTAACTGTCCAACGTGAACGCTGGTATTTGGTTTGTATCCACGAATCTCTACATGAGACGGATATTCGGACGGTCCTGTTGCTGTCTGGATATCTTTTGGAATATCAATCAAAACCGGGCCCGGTTTGCCGGTACGTGCAATATGAAATGCTTTTTTGATGATTTTTCCAAGGTCTTCACGATTACGAACTGTTACACCGTATTTGGTAATGCTTCTGGTGATTCCTACAATATCCACTTCCTGGAATGCGTCATTTCCAATCAGATTCAGTGGTACCTGACCGGTAAAACAAACAAGCGGAATGTTGTCATAATGTGCATCTGCCAAACCGGTAATGATATTGGTTGCTCCCGGTCCGCTGGTAACAAGACATACGCCAACTTTTCCGGTAGATTCCGCATAACCTTCTGCCTCATGAATGAGTCCCTGCTCATGACGAGGCAATACTACTTTTATGGAATCTGTTTTGTATAATTCATCAAACAAATCGGTAACCGTTCCTCCCGGATAACCAAAAATGGTGTCTACACCTTCTTCTTCTAATGCTTTTACGAATAATTTTCTTCCTGTTATATCCATACTTTCATCCCTTTCCTATATCAAAGACAAAACTTTCAGCAAATATATCCATCCTGTCAACGTAAACGCGGCAAGAAGTGTTGTTGCCACAACAATACTTGCTGTCAAAACTCCATCGTTTTTCATATTCTTTGCCATAATGTAACAACTTGGTGTCGCCGGTGCCGCAAGCATAATTAATATTGCTATCATCTTTTCTCCGGTGAAGCCCAGATAAGCGGCTACCGGCACAAAGACCAGCGGCTGAACCACCAATTTGACAAGGGACGCAACCAGCGTCGGCTTGATTTTGGCAAGAGCCTTTCTTCCCTCGAACCCCGCACCAAGCGCAATAAGTGCAAGCGGTGTTGCAAGTTGTGCTACAGAACTTACTGTTTTATCAATCAGTATCGGAAAATCAATTCCGATAAACGAAACAATCAATCCTAGGAAAATTGCTATAATAATTGGATTTTTAATAATATTGGTGCATGCTTCTTTGATTTTACCGGTGTCTTTTCCTTCACCAGCGCTATCCGCCTCAAATGTTAACACAATTACCGAATACACATTATAGAGCGGAACTGCACCAATAATCATAAGTGGGCCCATTGCAGATGCTCCATATATATTACTGATAAAAGCAAGCCCCATTACGGCCGCACTGCTTCGAAACGATGCCTGCACAAATGCCCCGCGCATTCTCTTGTCCTTCATAAAAAGCTTTGTTGCTCCCCATATGACCCAAAAACAAACGGTACTTGCGCCTGCACAAAACAACACAAACTTCAAATCAAACACTTCCCGCATGTTGACCGCGGCAATATCGCGAAACACCATTACCGGCAATGTGACACTAAAATTAAATTTATTGGCTACTGTTACAAAATTGTCGTTGAACATTCCTTTTTGTCGGAGTGCCCATCCCACTACCATAACTAAAAAAATGGGTAGCGTGACATTTAAACTAAATAAAAAATCTCTCATTTATCGTACTCTTTCGTATCGGTAAAAATAAAACTCCAAGTCAAAATATGTCTGTTCCTCACTATCACCGGTCACTTTCCAATCCTCTCTTTCATCCAGATTCGGGAAGTACGCATCTGCATCATATGCATAATCAATCTTGGTAATATGTGCAACATCACACTGGTCTAACAGCTGCTCGTATATTTTCTCTCCACCGATTACATAAACATCTTCACTGTTATATTTTTTTAATTCTTCCTGCAACTCATCCATAGAATGGACAACAATCGCATCTTTGACGGTATAGTTTGGATTGCGTGTCAAAACAATATTGACTCGATTCTTAAGCGGAAGACCGTTTGGAAAGCTCTCCAATGTCTTTCTTCCCATGACAACTACTTTACCGGTTGTTGTCTCACGGAAAAATTTCTGGTCCATAGGGATACGGACAAGTAACTGATTATTCTTGCCAATTGCCCAATTTTTATCTACTGCTGCAATTAAATTCATGATAACGTTCTCCTATTTCTAAACTGCAATCGGAATATTTTTTATCTGTGGTCCGGTTACATAATCGGTAATCTTAATATCATCTGTTGTAAACTGATAAAAATCTTTGATTTCCGGATTCAACCAGAACTTCGGAGCCGCATACTGCTCTCTTGTAATTAATTCTTCCACCAACGGCACATGACGATCATAAATGTGCGCATCTGCAATCACATGTACCAGCTCTCCTACCTGCATATCACAAACCTGTGCAAGCATATGCACAAGCACTGCATACTGACATACATTCCAGTTATTTGCTGCAAGTACATCCTGCGAACGCTGATTCAAAACAGCATTCAACGTAAGTTTATCTTCACCCTTTTTCTGTGTCACATTAAACGTCATACTATATGCGCATGGGTAGAGATGCATCTCATGCAAATCCTGATGCACATATATATTGGTCATAATGCGGCGGCTGAACGGATTGTTCTTTAAATCATAAATTACACGATCCACCTGGTCCATCATTCCTTCTTTGTACTGATGCTTAACCCCAAGCTGATATCCGTATGCTTTTCCAATGGAGCCGGTCTCATCCGCCCATTCGTCCCATACCGTGCTCTTTAAATCGTTGATATTGTTAGATTTACGCTGCCAAATCCAAAGCATCTCTTCCGTGGCCGTCTTAATTGCGGTCTTGCGCAAGGTGATAGCCGGAAATTCCTTGGACAAATCATAACGATTGACGACACCAAACTTTTTAATCGTATAGGCGCTTGTGCCATCTTCCCAGTGCGGACGAACCAATTCGCCTTCTGTACTGGTGCCATTTTCTAGTATATCTTTACACATGCTTACAAAGATTTGATCTGCGTAACTCATAGCCTTCCTCCGTGTATTTATTCATCGAACCTTTATTTTACCTAATTTACTTGGAAAACGCAAGATATCTGTTGCAAATGAATCCAGCTTTATGTCATACTAATAGCAATCTTTTTACAAAGGAGCCTTTTATGTTATTTTATCTTGCACCCATGGAAGGAATGACAGGTTATGTTGTACGCAATGCCTTTCACCATCATTTCCATACCATCGACCGCTATTTCACACCATTTATTCCGGCCAATAAAAAAATGAACCACAAATTTCTTTGTGATATTTCTCCGGAAAACAATAAAGAAATCACCGTCATCCCACAACTTATGGCAAATCAGGCAAAGGACGTATTAGAAAAATGCGAACAATTAGCAACATTCGGCTATGACACATTTAACCTTAATCTTGGCTGTCCTTCCAAAACCGTGGTCACTAAGAAACGCGGTGCCGGCTTTCTCGCTTATCCGGATGAACTGGATGCTTTTTTATATGAACTTTTTTCGCAAACACCATATAAAATCTCTATTAAAACAAGAATCGGCATGGAAAATGATTCTCATTGGGAACAGATACTTTCTATCTATCAGAAATATCCTCTTGAGGAGCTCATTATTCATCCCCGCACGCAATCAGATTTTTATCAAGGAGCACTTCACTATGATGCGTTTGCTTTAGCCACAGATAGTAAATTCCCAATTTGTTTTAATGGGGATATTACTGATTGCGATTCTTTTCAGTCTATACGCAAGCAATTTCCAACGGTTACGCGCTTCATGATTGGACGCGGCCTCTTTCGAAATCCCGGATTGATTGGAGAATTGCTCGGGCAAAAACCGGCCGGCATGAACACACTTCGCGCCTTTCACGATGAAATTGTTGAAGGGTACTGCAGCTTATTTTCCGGAGAAAAGGATGTGCTATTCCATATGAAAGAAATTTGGTCTTATCTTGGCACACACTTTCATGATTGCGACAAAGCAATAAAAGGTATTCGCAAAGCACAAACTTTGACAGAATATCTGGTACATGTGAATTCTATTTTGTAAATTAGGTAAGGGGAAAATGTACAAGAAATGTTCAGAAAAAATAATTGGTTTTATTAATCCATCATTTTCTGTTTTAAAGGTTTTAAAAAATTCTTTTTTAATGTCCTATCATTTCCAAAAAATCTTTTTTCAGAATTAGACAATACGTGATTTTCACACTTGAGTTCCAGCAACTGCAAAGTACAAACTAAATCTGCAACCTGGAATAACCTATAATCAGAAGGAATCACTTTTCTAAATTCAACATTGTCAAATAATACATTGAAAACCGAGGACAATATTTTGTTAAGTTCAATCTGTCCATTATCATAGTATACTTTAATCATATCATAAGAAGCGAAATAGAACATATTATCGCGCAAGAACCGCGACAATTGTTTTGCTAATTTCCCTGCAACTTCTATCTCATCGGCAATGTGTTTCTTCTCAATATAGATTGTTTTGCACATAGTATTCGTTTGCCGTAAAAAAGACATCATTTTCTTCATTATCTTTTGACGAATTTCCATTTTTTCAAAACGATAATCCTGTTCTTGTCTAATAATAGGTCCCGCATGAACACAATGATTAGGATAGCCAATATATTGCAATTCGTTTTCTAATTTATTCAATTCTGCAGATAAATCATACACTTGATCATGCATTACCATTGCAATTATGTAATATGGAGAACGGAAATCATATTCTCCAAAATCACCTGATTCATCAATAAATATACTTAATTCTTTCATCCTATAAAAAGTGGCGGGTGTCTTACCCGCCGAAATGGTGGACCCGGGTCTTTCGACCAGCCCAAATGTTAACTTTGTTTACATATTTATTATATGCAGAAATTTAAAAATAATCAATACTGAATTTTATTTTTTGCAACAAACACTTTACGAAAATATACAACACATTACTGATTTAGAGGTTGCCGGACATGTTTTCATAACATGACGGCCCCTTACATCCTTATTCTACGATATACAACAAACCAAGTGTTCCCCATCCGCAATGGCTGGAAATAACACTTCCTGCTCTTGTCACTAAAATTTCATCAAAATGATTTAGCGATTCTAAATATTCACGCACCGAATTTACAACCTCTTCCTCACATCCGGAATGTGTAATGAAAATTCTATCCTTCTTTGCTTTTAATAAATCTTCTTCCTGTTCTTTGGAATAGCTCATAATGGTTGCGGAAAGCTTTCCACGGTATTTCTTGTCCGCTCCTAATATGCCATCTTTTACCATAATCTTCGGGTGAAGCTTTAACATTCCACCTGCCATAGCAGCAAGTCCACTACATCTTCCGCCTCTGTGAAGATAGGTCAACGTATCCACTACAAAGCTTACGCGAAGGAGTGGCTTTAGTTCTTCCATACGGCTTACAATTTCTTCGCGGGATTTCCCTTCTTGTGCCATAATGGAAGCCTCAATCACGAGATGACCTACACCGGTGGAAAGGCTTTGTGAATCCACTACCGAGATTTTATCTTCTGCGCCTAATTCTTCTGCTGCAAGTCTCATAACATTGCCACTCGTAGATAAATGTCCCGAAACACTAAAACATATCAGTTCATGTCCCTCATCCAAAAACGGTTTCATCACTTCCATCGCATCTTCCATGGAAACTGCGGATGTCTTTGGCGTTGTCTTATTCTCATCTGACCATTTATAAATATCATCCGGTGTAATATTTACACCATCTAGAAACTCATCCTCTCCTAATAAAACGTGAAGTGGCAATACGGCTACTTCGTATTTCTCAAGCAATTCCTTCGACAAATCACATGTACTATCTGAAATAATCTTAACCATTATAAATTCTCCTCCTATCAAGTACATTATCTTTTTTAGACATAAAAGTATTATACCGCATCTGCGCTATGATTGCACGCGTTTTTTATATGGCAAAAAAGAACTTCTGAATCATCAGAAGTTCTTTAGCAAGAGCGACAGACGGGGCTCGAACCCGCGGTCTCGACCTTGGCAAGGTCGCGCGTTACCAACTACGCCACTGTCGCATATTCTATTGTGTTCCGTGTTGTCTCTCAAACACAAGTAGTATAATATCAGACGAACACCTTTCTGTCAACATCTTTTTTAAAAAAATGTAAGAATTTTTTCAACAATTCATTCATATTATGAAATAAACAGTGAATGGAGGTATATGATGAGTGCAAAAACAAAAATTGTAGTTCTTCGGATGAAAGAATTAATTTTCAAAGGAATCCTCGCATTGCTTGGAATTCTTCTTGTTGTTATACTACTCGTACTATTTTTACCGAAAAAAGAAAAACAAAAAGAGGATGCAACACCAACCGCAAGCTACACTCCCGGCGTCTACACATCTTCTGTAATGCTTAATGATACTGCTGTCGATGTGCAGGTTATTGTTGATGAAGATAATATCAACTCCATATCACTGGTCAATCTGGATGATGCAGTTGAAACAATGTATCCTCTTGTAAAACCGGCAATGGAAGATTTGTCCAAGCAAATTATTGATAAACAGTCTCTTGAAGATATCACATATTCCGAAAATAACCAGTATACATCCATCGTACTCCTAAACGCAATTGAAAAAGCCATTGAAAAAGCATCACCGGAATAAAATCGGTGATGCTTCATAACTCTCATTCATTATTCAAAGAATATAAGTAGTCTGTAATATCGGAAATATCACAATAAATCTTCTGTTCCGGTCTACTGTTCTCATACCACTGGTAAGCCGAAACACCTGCCCATGCAACAAGAGCAACAAGCACAATACTACCAATAATTCTTCCACAGATGCGTTTTACTTTCTCGCGCGCCATCGTCTGCTTACGCATTGCTTTTTCTTTCTTATATCTTTCTACTTTTGCCTGACTCATTTCTTTCTCCCTCTTACATATTTCTGGAAATATCCAAACATTTCATCATTGCTTCAAATACGGCACTACGCATCCCCTTTTCTTCCAAAACGCGAACCGCCTGAATGGTCGTACCTGCCGGCGAGCATACCATATCCTTTAATTCACCCGGATGTCGTCCTGTTTCAAGTACCATTTTTGCGCTTCCCAAAACCGCTTGTGCTGCAAATTTGTACGCCTGCGCTCTTGCCATACCGCCTGCAACTGCCGCATCTGCCATTGCTTCAATAAACATAAATACATATGCCGGAGAGCTTCCGCTAACAGCAGTTACCACATCCATTAAATTCTCAGTAATTACTTCCGTTTGGGAAAATCCTTCGCAAATCTCACGCACAAGTGTTACTTCTTCGCTTGTTACATTTGCATTCGGACACATTCCCATCATGCCTTCTTTGACCATTGCCGGAGTGTTTGGCATAGTACGAATTATTTTTAGTTCTTTGCCAAAACATGACTTCAACCAGTCCAACGACTTCCCCGGTGCAATGGAAACAATGATTTGTTCTGTTGTTACTATATCTTTTATTTCTTCGATTACTGTTTCGTAAAACTGTGGTTTTACTGCAAGAAACAGAATGTCTGCAAATGCTGCGACCTCTTTGTTATCGGCCGTTGTAAGAATTCCCAGCGATTCTTTCTTTGCATCTAATGCTGTTTGCGACTTGTCTGAGGTTATCATATCAGACTTTGTGCATTTCCCGGAATCAATAATCCCTTGCATCATTGCTCCGCCCATGTTGCCACAGCCGATAAATCCTATTTTCTTTCCCATCTTTGATGTTCTCCTATGAACGGTAATCCCCGTTAATTTTTACATAATCATAGGTAAGATCACAGCCCCATGCTTTTGCACTTACCTCTCCTTGATGAAGATTGATATTAATATAAATCTCATCCTCACCCAATATTACCTTTGCTTTCTCTTCTGAAAATTCCACGCCGGAACCATTTTGACATACCAAAATACATCCTTTGGCAGAAACAAGTTCTACAGATACTTTGGTAATATCAAATTCTGCCTCTGCATATCCAATGGCACATAATATTCTTCCCCAATTAGCATCTTCTCCAAACATGGCACACTTAAATAACGGAGAACGAATCACGCTTTTGGCCACAATGATTGCGGTATCTAAATCCGGTGCTCCTGCACAGGTACATTCTAACAGTTTGCTTGCGCCTTCACCGTCTTTCGCAAGCATTTTGGTCATATTCATAAGCACTTCATACAAAGCATCCCGAAACAGCTGATACTCTGCATTCTCTGTTGTAATCTCATCATTCCCTGCAAGACCATTTGCCATAATGCTGACCATGTCATTCGTGGAAGTATCTCCATCCACACTAAGACAATTATATGTAACTTTGACAATTTC
This sequence comes from Lachnospiraceae bacterium, assembly GCA_045531055.1. Taxonomy (GTDB): domain Bacteria; phylum Bacillota; class Clostridia; order Lachnospirales; family Lachnospiraceae; genus Roseburia. The sequence goes on from JAZSDG010000031.1 coordinate 73,507, forward strand.
AGTAAGAGCTTTTTGAATTAACTCTGCGGAAATTGCAACGTCTGTTGTGATAAAATTCAATGTGGTTGCCATATTCGGATGAATCATTCCGCTTCCTTTTGCCATTCCGCCGATGGTGCATACTTTGTCACCTAAGTGAAATGTCACTGCAACTTCCTTCGGGAAGGTATCTGTTGTCATAATCGCATTCGCGGCTTTGTCATGATTCAACGGTGAAAGACCTGCCACCAACTCTTTGATGTGGCTTTCAATAGGCTCTATCGGCAAAATCTGACCAATTACACCGGTAGATGCAACAATCACTTCTTGTGGCATAATACCAAGTTCTGTCGCAGCAAGTTCACACATTCTGCTAGCTTTCTCTTCCCCATCTGCATTGCATGTATTGGCATTTTTGCTATTGACAATTACCGCTTTTGCCTGATGGTTGTTCGCCTCAAGATTCTTCTTGGTCACAAGAATCGGTGCACCTTTTACTTTGTTGGTTGTATAAACAGCTGCCGCCTGACAATTGACTTCTGAAAAAATCAATCCCAAATCATTCTTATTCGGGTCAGGGTTCAGCCCACAATTGAGTCCGTTTGCCGAAAATCCCTTCGCTGCACAAACTCCTCCATCTATTCTTTGAAATACTTCTGCCATTCTCTTTCGCCTCCTACTCAAGCTCCTCCATAACGCTCTTATAAGCCGGGCGGATAATCTTGTTCATTCCCACCATCTCTTCCAGGCGATGCGCACTCCATCCAACGATACGCGCAATCGCAAATAATGGTGTATACAATTCCATTGGAATTCCGAGCATCTCATATACAAAACCACTATAGAAATCAACGTTTGGACTGACGCCTTTGAAAATATGGCGTTTCTCTGCAATTAATTCCGGAGCAAGCTCTTCAATCAAATTGTAAAGATGCATTGCCTTTTCCTGATGCTTGGCAACCGCTAATTCTTCTACATAAGAACGGAAAATGCGTTCTCTTGGATCTGATAAAGAATAGACCGCATGGCCCATTCCGTAAATCAAGCCTTTTTTATCGAATACTTCTCCATCCAGCATACGTGCAAGATATGCTTTCACCTCGTCGCGGTCTTCCCAATCCTTGACGTTGCTACGAATATCCGACATCATTTCCATAACTTTAATGTTTGCACCACCATGCTTTGGTCCTTTCAATGAGGACATCGCTGCAGCAATTGCAGAATACGTATCTGTTCCGGCTGAAGTTACAACTCTTGTTGTGAATGTAGAATTATTACCACCACCATGTTCCATATGAAGGAGCAACGCAACGTCTAAAACTTTTGCTTCGAGATCGGTATATTTATTATCCGGACGTAACATACGAAGGAAATTCTCCGCCGTAGAAAGCTTCGGGTCCGGTCTGTGAATATACATACTGGAATTATTCTCATAATGATTGTATGCATGATAACCATATACTGCTAACATTGGGAAAATTGCCACCAACTGCATACACTGTCTGATACAGTTATCAATATCTCCGACCGCTGTATACGGATCATACGATGCAAGTGTCAAAATACTTCTCGTCATGGAATTCATAATATCTTTGGAAGGAGCTTTCATGATAACGTCTCTTGTAAAGTTCGTCGGAAGTGTTCTGCTCTTTCCCAGTACAGTTGAAAACTCTGCAAGTTCTTCATTATTCGGAAGTTCTCCAAACAAAAGCAGATATGCGGTCTTCTCGAATCCAAATTCATCCTCCTTCAATCCGCGAATCAAAGTCATGACATTGTAGCCACGATACCATAATTCTCCATCGCAAGGAACCTGCTGTCCATCCTTCTCTTTGAATGATAAAACCTTGGAAATACGGGTAAGGCCTGTCAACACACCCTTCCCGTTCTCATCACGAAGTCCACGATTTACACCGAACTCTTTGAATAAAGAATCGGATATCGTATCGTTTGCGATACACATTTCTTCTTTTTGCTTTGCGTAATTTTTCAAATCTTTATTTGCCATGTAATCACTCCATACTTTTCTTTATGAATCTTTGCCTAGGTTTCCATTATATAACAAGTTCGTCAAGAACACAATGTTTATCTTAATTCTAAAAATGATTGGTAAACATCTAATTGACCATATCCCAATTGTGGGGATGGATAGAGTTGCTCGGATTCTCGTCGACATCCACGTATTAAGAAATTTTTGATATCAACCGAATTAATACCAATCGCATTTTCTCGTATCACAGCCCACTCTAAAATCTGTGCGCAGGCTCCGGCAGTAATTGCTGCCGCTGCACTGGTTCCTGTATAAGTAATATAATTATTCACCACGCCTTTTCCTTGTACAAGAACCGCCGGTGCCAAAAAATCAGGTTTTACTCTTCCTAAAGCATCAAATCCTCTTCCGGATTCCAGAAAAATGGAACCATTCTCTGCCTCATATCCACCTACTGTCATTGGCACTGTAGCGTCAGATGGCATCGTTAATGTTGTGTTTGGATCGGGACTTAGAAATACTACATCACCATTTAACATGCCACTCATCGGCAACCAGATATGAAAACTTCCATTTATTAATATTTGCGGATAAACATTAATTGTCCAAATTCCCGAAACCACATTTTTAAAATCCAAATAGATCAACTGATCCTGTCTTGTGCGCCCAGCATTTCGATAATTGATAGTTAATTCGGTTCCTTCAAAAATGAAATTATATGTTTGCGTGCCGGTTATCGTAGGGATACTTCGAGGCACAATTTCTCCGGTGGGCGATTGAACGGATACCGCAAATAATTCCGGCGAAGGTGACCAAAGCTCTGCATAAAACCCAAGCATATCATTCTCAACATTGATTTCTACTTTTACCGGATTTAACAATGATTCCGTTTGATCAAAATAGTGATGTCTTTTATTGGCTTCATTCCCCGATGCCACAACAAATGCGCGATGACGATACGTCGCCAATGTGTTGATATAATCGCAAATATAACTTGTTCCCGCATGACTTCCATTGTTTGTTCCCAACCCAAGAAAAATCACCAGAGGACGATCTTGCTTCTTTGCTACCGATTCCACATAAGAAATTGCAGTCATAATATCGCTTTCCGCATATGTAATTGCATCTTGCGGAACATAGAAAAAATCCTTCAAATGCTGCTTTGCCGGCTTTAGACGAACAACGATTATCTCTGCATATGGTGCCGCTCCAACAAAATCCGCATCTACATCTTCACTCCCGCATGCAACACTTGCAAGGAAGGTTCCATGCCTAAATTCTTCCGGATACGGGATGGCCGTCTGTGTATTTGGATTTTGCAATACCTCATTGATTTGTTCCCTGCGGTATTCCACTCCATATAAAAACCCTTCCGGCGGTCCCCCGTCCCCCCGGTTGCCGGCAAATCCCTCACCGGTTTGATCCCAGTAGGAAAAAATACGAGTAGTTCCATCGCTATTACGAAATGCATCATCTGTAATTACCACACCGGTATCAATAATCGCAACAAAAACACCCTGTCCTCTTAAGGACAGGGTGGGTTGATTTTGCAATCTAATAATTCCGCTTGTCTCCAAACTTGTGCTGTCTAGTAGACCAAAGCATTTGGGAATTGCTGAATATGTATAATTTTCCAGTGAAAGTGGCGGCACTTCATTTCGGTCAAAATACCAAATTGCATATTTGCTATTTACCGGCTGAATACAAATCGGTTCTGCCGCTGGCTCATCCGCTTCATCTGCTGTAACAATGATTTCATAAGTATCGTTTGATAAAATAATATCACTACAATCCATCTTATGACCTGCATTTTTATCATTACACTATTCTATGACCGGCTCTCTGCTTTCATGACAAGTGAAATAAATAGTCTGATACTCTTTTGCAACTTCTTTTAAGAGCACCATTCCTTTTTGACTCTTTTCTTCATCCAAATTAACAAATGGATCATCTAAAATCAAAAATGGTTTTTCTTCTCGGAACATTGCATCTACCAATGCCAATCTCATACAAACGCCCATCAAATCCTGATATCCGGCAGAAAGCCATTGCGTTTCACGAAGTTCTCCCTGCTCACGTTTCTTTACAGAGATATTGGCATCGATTGACCAATCCTGCTCCTCTTCTCCCATTATGATGGAATAGTATTTGCGGAATGCATTTGAAATCGGATCCATATAACGAGCAGTAAACTTCTCTTTTGCACTTTGCAAAAATTGATGTGTTAATGTCAAAGTGGTATACTTTTTCATTTCCTCTTCTTGCATTCTTTGACAATTTGCTAGTTCTTGTTGCTTATCATCTTTTAAATCCAACTGTTCCTGTACGTTATCCAATTGGCGTGTATATTGTTCCACCGCATGACGCATCGACTCGATTTCGGTATCCATTTGATGGATTTGTGCATTGATAGATTCCAAGCTTTCCACATCTTTGGTTTCTGCATGTAACGCTTCTATATCAGCGGTTGCTTCAAATGCTTCTTTTTTACGCTTTGCATCTTCTGCTGCCACTTTAGCCAACTGATATTTTGCTGCTTCTGTTTGCAAAAGAACCACGTCCGCAGTAACGTCTGTGCCGTTGAACTCAACTCCTACTCGGCGTCCAAATTCTTGCAAGCTTTCTTTATGTTTCTCCAGCTTACTCTGTGCTTCCGCGTAGCTTTGTTTCTGTTCATCGAAACGCGCATATTCATGTGTCAGATTTTTCAGTTCATACAAACGAGCCGAATAATCCCCATTATCTGCAGTCAACTGATATTTTACCAAAAAGTTCTTCACATTATCTGTTACCTTTTGGATTTCTTTCTCTTTAATTGCGAGCTGTTTTTGAATTCGTAAAACATCTTCTTCTTTGTCCTTGCGCATTGCTTCCCATTCCAAAGACTTACTACGATTCTCATCCGTTATTCTGTTTCTTTGTTTAATTCCTACAAACAAAGAAACGGCAGCAATCGCAAGTATTGCACATACCAATATCATGATTAGTCCGGTATTAATCGTCTCAGAGAGAGCCACTCCCAAAACAATTCCTATCACACCCACAATTCCAAGCACAATTCCAACGAGCATCGTTGCATTGACATTCGGAACTTTCTCTAATGTAGGTGACTTGTCTTGTAAAGTTTTTCGTTCACGCTCACTAAGCTGTGTTAATAAGCGAGTATTTTCCTCATTTAACATGGAAAGACGCAAAGCTTCTTTTACTTTTTCTTCAATCTCTGCATCCGTAGGAACACCATCTTTTCCAAAAATATCCGTCAAATATTGATTGCGTCCTTTTTCTTCCTGAGTTAACTCCAAGTGATGTAACAATGCCTGTTCTTCTTCGATTTTTCTGGCAACTTTAATCTGTTCCACTAACACATCTTCCTGTGGAATTCCATTCGGAAACAGTTGCTGAAATCCTTGTACAATCTTACATTTTTCCTGATAATCATCACAAAGTTGCTGATAAACTTTTCTTTGTTCTATTCTGCGACTCTGTTCACTTGCCAGACGCAAATCTTTTGCCAGCGCATCTCTTTGTTTTCCAAGTTCTTCCTTCTTTGCTTCCGAAGCATTCTTCTTTTCCCTTAATTCCTGCACTGCATGTTCTGCTGCTTCAAGGCTTTTTAATTCCTGAGTTAATTCCGTCAGATGATTTTTTCTTTTACTGATACTTCCGGTAATACGATTCGGATTCAACTGATTAAGCATATTCTTCAAGTAATCTTTTGCACTCTCATAATTGTTGATATCGTTTGTATTATCCGCAAGATTGCCTAATTTGGCATTAATGCCATCGGATGTACGGCTTTCGCAATCGCTTTGCGCAATGAAAATACTTCTTCTGAATGAAGTACTATCCAAATCAAAGAGTTCTTCTCCAACTTTGGTAGAAAATTCTGTGCACTCTAAGTTCGTGGATAAATCGTATACATGGAACTCGTCACTTCTTTCTGTCTCTCCAAACGTACGGCTAATGCGATATGTACGATTTCCAATAGAAAAATCTAATTCTCCACCGTACACGCCTCCCTGCCATGGGCGATAACGATTGCGTTCCTTTTCAAATGCTCCTTGCTCCTTCTTACTGTCAAATCCATAAAACATGACTTTGATAAATGTAGCGAGCGTACTTTTTCCCCATGCATTTGGCTCTTTTATTACATTGATGCCATCCGCAAAATTTAAATTTAAATCTGAAATTTTTCCAAAGTTCTCAATATGACAACTACGTATTTTCACGTCTTATATCTCCTCCCCCGATAATGCTAAAAATCCACAACGAATGATTTCTGTTTTCTGTGTTTCATCCAAATCTGATGCCATAACCATACGAATAAATTCTCCTCTTAACGATTCATCTTTTTCGTAATCAGAAATGTTCACCAAGATTTTCGTTGCATTTTCTATTTTTACGAAATAAAAATATTCCGAAAACATTTCCTGCAAATAATCGCAATTCAATTCACACTCTACATCAATTTCCCCGTTTAGAAGAACTTTCACAAGACTGCGGGAAGGATAATGGGTTTGATTAATCGCTAGTTCGATTTTCTGGGCTGCTTCGTTGGTTGACATAATACCGGTAACATCTACCGGAAGTGTATATAACGTACGGGAAGCAATCGCTTGAAATTCCATCTTTGCACTACGAGCTTCTTCATCGATATCCAGAAGTACAAATCCTTTCTCACCGCATTCGTCAAAACCGCGGCCTTCCAGACAGCCGGAGTAACAATATGTTCCGCGTGCATCTAATGCAGCACTCTGATAAGTATGTACATGGCCCAATGCAAGATAGTCGATGTTTTTATTCTTCAATTCAGCCAAGTTGATCTCGTCCCCGATCTGCCCGTGCATCATTACAATATTGTAATTATCATGCGAAAGAACAAGGGAATTATAAGCCTGTAATGCTAATCCGGATATTGTTACATTGCCATAAGTATAGCTACTAAATGCATCCCTAAACAATTTAAGATTGCTTGGAATTTCCTCCAGTTTCGATAAAAAGTTATCGTTATCGTGATTGCCTCTTAAATACAAAAAGTCAATCTGCGGATGAGTAGTAATTACATCCCTTACCATGTTTCTTGCCATGACCGATACATTTCTGGTATCAAATAAGTCTCCGGCAATCATAATTACCCGCACATCATTCTGCTCTGCGAAATCAACCATGTGGGCAAATGTACGAAGTAATTCGTTTTTCCGCTCTTTGGCTTGTTCTCTTGAGAGATTGGTACTCATTTTGGAATCCAGATGTAAATCTGCACAGTGTATAATTTTCATATATCCCCTCCAATATCAATTTTTTGCTTCTATTTGCAAAGGCGGTTCTGTAAGCCCTCTCATTTGTATCAACGGACCGCCCTTTTTCTCTATATAATCTCTTGTAATGGTAACCACACCGATATTATCGTCTTTTGGTATCTCGTACATAATATCGAGCATGAATTCTTCGATAATTGCGCGAAGCGCTCTTGCTCCTACCTTCTTCTCTTTGGCTCTTTCGGCGATGCAATGCAACGCATCATCATCAAAAATAAGTTGTACCTCATCCATTCCAAGCAACTTCTGATATTGCTTGATAATCGCATTCTTCGGTTCTACAAGAATCTTCACAAGCATATCTTCGGTCAATGCCTCTAACGCAAATATGACCGGAAGTCGACCAATAAACTCCGGAATCATGCCAAATTTACGAACATCCTCTACGGTAACCTGTTGTAAGATGTTCTCTTCTTTGTCGTATTTGTCCTTCAGATCTGCATGGAAACCAATGGACGCAGATTTGTTCAAGCGTTCTTTGATGATTTCCTCTAATTCCGGAAATGCGCCTCCGCAAATAAATAAAATATTCTTTGTGTTGACCATAGTCATTGGGACCATCGCATTTTTACTGCTGGCGCCAACAGGAACTTCTACCTCTGCGCCTTCTAAGAGCTTGAGCATTCCCTGTTGTACCGATTCGCCACTAACGTCCCGTTGATTAGTATTACGCTTTTTTGCGATTTTGTCAATCTCATCTATAAAAATAATTCCATGTTCTGCCCGTTCGACATCATTATCTGCCGCTGCCAGAAGCTTGCTTACGACGCTTTCGATATCATCACCGATATATCCGGCCTCGGTAAGAGAGGTTGCATCGGTAATCGCAAGCGGAACATCAAGCAATTTCGCTAAGGTTTTTACCAAATAGGTCTTACCGGAACCAGTCGGTCCTACCATAAGCATGTTGGACTTTTCGATTTCGACACCATCATCAACATCCGACATGACACGCTTATAATGATTGTAAACTGCAACAGACATTACTTTTTTGGCATGTTCCTGACCAATGACGTATTCATCTAAGCTTGCCTTAATCTTGTGCGGCGCCGGAATGGAATGAATATCCAACACCGGAGCTTCTTTTTTCTCTTTTGGTTTTTTCTTCTTCAAACGCTGACTTTGCGGAATCTGTCCTTGCAAATCAGACAAGTTAATCATGCTGATGTTTGGCATTTTCCCAAAATTCATATTCATCATGTCGCCAAAGTCAAAGTTGCTGTTATTCATGGAATCGAATGTCTTTTGCATACAATCTGCACAAATACTCAAATCACTTTGTATGTGAATCATCTTACCGGCAATGCTTTCCGGTCTTCGGCAGATATAACAAATATCTTCGTATTCATTATCCTGGTCTTGTATTGTCTCGTTATTTTCTGACATATGTCTTTCCCGCCTTTTTTTAATTTGCAAGCAATTCTTTTAATAATTGATTTACCACGGAAGGATTTGCAGTTCCCTTGGTGGCTTTCATCGTCTGACCCACTAAAAATCCCATGGCTTTTTCTTTGCCGTTTTGATAGTCGTTAACCGACTGCGGATTATCAATAAGTACCTGTCTAATCGTTGCACGAAGTTCTTCTGTGTCGCTTACGATTTCTAATCCATGCTCTTTTATATATTCCGATGGGTCTATATTCTTATCAAACATGATTTCAAACACTTCTTTTGCAATGGTCATGTTGACTTTTCCATCTTCTAACAAATCAATCAATTTTGCAAGATATTTTGGCAAAAAAGGAATATTTTTTTCATCTATTTCTTTCTCTTTTAAGAGGCGCATCGTCTCTCCCATTAACCAGTTCGATACTTTTTTCGGTTTTTGACAAAGTTTTGTGGTTGCCTCAAAAAATTCCGCCATTTCTCTTGTTTCCGTTAAAATGGCAGCATCGTAATCCGGAAGGTCATACTGTTTTTTATAGCGCAAACGTTTTTCGTGCGGAAGTTCCGGCTGTTGTCTTTGTATTTGGTTCATCCATTCCTTTGAAATTGTAATCGGCAAAATATCCGGTTCCGGAAAATACCGATAATCTTTCGCATCCTCTTTGGAACGCATGGAATAGGAGGTCTCTTTGATATCGTCCCATCTTCGGGTTTCCTGTTCCACTTGCTTTCCTTGTTCTAAAAGTGCAATCTGTCGCTTCGCTTCATGTGTGATTGCACGCGTGATGGCTTTGAACGAGTTTAGATTCTTCATCTCGGTACGCGTTCCAAATTCCGTCGTCCCACACTCGCGCACTGACAAATTGACATCTACACGCATGGAGCCTTCGTTGAGTTTGCAATCCGATGCGCCTAAATACTGAATTGTCTGACGAAGTGCCTCCAGATAGGCAATGACTTCCTCTGCGGTTCGCATATCGGGCTTTGATACAATCTCGATAAGCGGAACGCCTGCACGATTGTAATCCACAAATGATATGTCATGTTCTTCATCATGAATCAACTTTCCGGCATCCTCTTCCATGTGGATTTCGTGAATGCGTATGGTTTTCTTTCCGTCTTTTGTTTCAATCGGAACTTCGCCATTTCTACAAAGCGGCAGATAAAGTTGTGAAATCTGGTAATTTTGCGGATTATCCGGATAAAAATAATTCTTTCGGTCAAATTTGGTGTATTGTGTGATGGTACAGTTGGTTGCAAGTCCTACTGCAATTGCATACTCCACCACTTTTTTATTAAGTACGGGTAACGTTCCCGGCATTCCCGTACAGACCGGGCATGTATGGCTGTTTGGCGCTGCTCCAAACGCTGCTGAACATCCGCAAAAAATCTTGGTTTTGGTTGCGAGTTCTACATGCACTTCTAAGCCTATGACCGTTTCGTATTGTTTACTCATTTCGTATCCTCTCATAACTATATGCAACGCGAAGAATTTTTTTCTCTTCAAAACAATTTCCCATCAACTGCAAACCAATCGGAAGACCATTTGTGTCTGTTCCACATGGCAGGGAAATCGCCGGAAGTCCGCATATATTTGCGGCAACCGTATATACATCGGAAGAAAACATTGCAACCGGATCTGCCATACTTTCTCCAAGTTTTGGTGCTGTGGTCGGTGCGGTTGGTCCTAAAATGATATCGTATCTGGAAAATGCTTCTTCAAATGCTTTTTTCATTCGACTTTTTCCTTGTAATGCCTTTAAATAATATGCCTCGTATGAGCCGGAGCTTAATACAAAAGAGCCAAGCATAATACGTCTTTTGACTTCTGCGCCAAATCCCTGTGACCGGGATTTTTTATACATCTCATGCAAACCGTCATAGTTTTCGGCACGATAGCCGTATTTTACACCGTCGAAACGGGATAAGTTTGAGCTCGCCTCGGCACTTGCAATCACATAATAAATCGGAACGGCATATTCCGCCAATCCGAGGTCAAATTCTTCTATTTTGACACCCTTTTTCTCCAGCAGTCTTGCCGCATTTTGTATAGCTTCCCCTACGTTTGGTTCTAATCCCTTATTTCGATAATCTTTTGGAATTCCAATCGTCATATTTTGTATGTCATCTACAAGTGCATCCGTAAATGCCGTATCTTTTCGATAGATAGAAGTCGCATCTTTGGCATCGTGACCGGCAATCGTTTCTAAGATGGTTGCACAGTCCGTTACATCTTTGGCGATTGGTCCAATCTGATCCAGCGAGGACGCATAAGCTACCATGCCATACCTTGAAACAGTACCATACGTTGGTTTCATGCCGGTCACACCGCAATACGCACTTGGTAACCGAATAGAACCGCCTGTGTCCGTTCCAAGCGCACAATAACACGCATTGGATGCCACTGTCGCTGCCGAACCGGAAGACGAGCCACCTGCAACGTGCAACGGATTATTCGGGTTTATCGTCGCGCCGTAGGCTGATGTCTCACCGGTACTTCCCATTGCAAATTCATCCATATTCGTTTTTGCGATTATAATGGCACCGGCATCCTCTAAACGTTTGACCGCTTCGGCTGTATAAGTAGGTACAAAATTCGACAGCATCTTCGATGCACATGTTGTTTTTATTCCTTTTGTACACAAATTATCTTTTATCGCAATCGGAACACCGGCAAGTGCTCCGGTAAGCGTTCCCTCGTCAATGCGACGCTGTACCTCTTTTGCGCGGCATAACGCGCCTTCCTCATCTATGGTAATCACACTGTTGTATGCGTTTTCCTGCATTGCCGTTAAGGATGCACGTGTTGCTTCTTCTACCGATATCTGCTTTTTTTGAATTGCCTTACCAAGTTCTACTGCTGTTAACTGCAGAATGCTCATTCTATTCGTCTCCTGATATTGTCTTTGGCACAACGATGCCTTTTTCGTTCTTTTGCGGCGCATTTGACAGCAGTTCTTTACTGCCATCTTCATTTATCACTTCATCTTCCCGAAACACATTTTCTAACGGAAATATGTGTGATGCCGGCTCGATTCCTGCGGTATCGAGTTCTTCGATTTTATCAATATGTGTCAGCATCTTTTCCATGTCTTGCTTCGCCTGTTGTTTCTCTTTTTCATCAAGTTCTAACTTTGATAAAACTGCCACATTTTCAATAGTCTCATCTGATACATGATGTGACTTACCAAAATAATCAATGATGCTGTGCGCTGCCACATTCCCTTCTCCGATTGCCTTTGCATATTGGTATGGTCTTCCGGTGCAGTCGCCTGCCGCATAAACACCGGCAAGATTGGTTGCCATGTTGCGGTCTACGGCAATGTGCCCTTGTTCTAATTCCAATCCCGGCAAAAGCGTTGTAAGCGCAATGGAATCCCGCAAACAAAAAACTCCGTCTACCGAAATGGTTTGGCCGTCTTTGCATACGATGTCGGTCACACGTTCTTTTCCGTTAATCTTTGTAATGCGCTGATAACTCACTTCTACATTGTCTGCAATCTGTGATGCGTTCGGATAGACTGGGAAAAAATAAACTTTTTTTGCTAGGTTTGCAAGATATTGCACTTCGTGCTCGAAACGCGCATTGTTGCTTGTTACCGCAATGGTGCGATCTCGGTATAACATTCCGTCACAGGTCGCGCAATAGCTTACGCCTTTTCCTAATAATTCCGTTTCTCCCGGAAGCGTTCCTGCTGCTGCAATTCCGGTTGTTAATAACAAGGTTTTTGCTTCGTAAAATTCGCTTCCTGCTAACAATGCGTAATGATCTCCAAATTTTTGAATGGAGTTAACCATATGCTCCTCAATGGTAATTCCCATCTCTTCGATTTGCTTTTGAAATGAGCTGTTTAATTCTTCTCCGGTCACATGACTAAATCCCGGATAATTGGAGATGCGTTCTGCCTTTTTTACTTTATCGCTTAACGTTTGACTTCCTAACCAAACAAAACTTTTCTCATGTATTTTTAAATTCAAAACAGCCGACATTCCTGCCGGCCCTGTTCCTATCACCGCTACATCATATACCATTACCGTTCCTCCTTTTCTAAAAACGATGCCCGTTTAATGGCATCTGTTCCAAAACGCTTACGAATCGAATCCATTGCATGATCCAATTTTTCCAATTTATCGTAATCCGTATCATCAAACAGACTCATCTGTCGATTGCTTGTACTGCTTTTCTTCACTTTTGTGGTTGACACCCCCAGCAAGCGGATGGGTGTACCATCCCATAATTCATCGAAAAGTAAGCAGACCTTTGCATAAATCTCTTGTGTGATGTTCGTTGCATCCTCCAGTGTACATTGATGGGACACACGCCTTAGGTCATTGAACCTGATTTGCACTGTTACAGCTTCTACTTTGACATCATCGCTGCGCAAACGCATACAGACTTTTTCCGTAAGCGATAGCAAAATGCTTTTTGCGGTCTTTTCATCGGTGACATCAAATGAAATCGTGGTGGAATTGCCATATCCTTTGTTGTCCGCCACTTGCGTCTCCACTGCAGAATCGTCTATTCCATTTGCATAGTCCCACAGAACTTCCCCGTGTTTCTTTAATGTTTGGGAAATGATTGTTTTGTCTGTTTTTGCAAGTTCTCCGATGGTTCGAATTCCAAGTGCGTACAGCTTACGCTCTGCTGCTTTTCCAACAAAAAATAAATCGCGTACCGGAAGCGGCCACATTTTCTGTGCCATTTCCTCCGGAAAAAGCGTGTGTACTTTGTCCGGTTTTTCAAAATCACTTGCCATTTTTGCCAGCAATTTATTGGATGAGATTCCGACATTCACCGTAAAACCAAGTTCGTTGTAAATCCGGTCTTTGATTCGGTGCGCCGCTTCGATTGGTTCTCCAAACAGGCGCTGCGTGCCTGTCATGTCCACAAATGCTTCGTCTATGCTATATTGTTCCACAATATCGGAATAGTCACGCAAAATCTTCATAAATGCTTGTGACATTTTATGGTAAAGTGCCTGGTTTGGTTTTACCAATACCAAGTCCGGGCATTTGCGCAGTGCATCCACCACCGGCTCACCGGTCGTGACTTGATATTTTTTTGCCGGTATCGACTTTGCTAAAATAACACCGTGGCGCGTCTGGATATCTCCGCCTACCGCAGATGGTATGGTCCGTAAATCCGTGTCCTCGCCCTGCTGCAGACGTGCCACCGCTTCCCACGATAAAAAGGCACTATTAACATCTATGTGAAAAATGATTCTCTTTTGCATGGCTCCTCTATTGTATCAGCTGTTCTAATAACGCATTGCACCCTGTTTCAATTTCCCGATAGGTAAGTGCAAAATCTCCTGTGTACCATGGGTCCGCAATGTCTTTGGGCTTGTCCGTAAAGTCCAAAAGGCGCGAAATCTTCCCTTTCGAATCCTTTGGAAAAACTCTTTGCATATTGCGTATGTTGTAACTTTCCATGGCGATTATGTAGTCGAATTTGTCGTAGTCATCCGCACAGATTCTGCGTGCGGTCTTGCCCGCGCATCCGATTCCGTGGCGTGCCAGTTCTGCCTTCGCCGGCGGGTATACCGGATTGCCGATTTCTTCGCTGCTGGTGGCAGCGGATTCGATGTAGAATCGGTCGGATATGCCACGGGTGGCGACGAGGTGTTTTAGTATGAATTCTGCCATGGGGGAACGGCAGATGTTGCCGTGGCAAATGAATAGCACTTTTATATGTTCTTTCATAAGTTCTCAAATCCTTTCAAATGCCCGTAAATACTGGGTTTGTGGAGTTTTTCGTTTTTTTGATACTCTG
>JAZSDG010000017.1:0-54624 GCA_045531055.1 Lachnospiraceae bacterium
GTTTGTGCTTGCGGATCTTCCGCTCGCTCTGCTGCAAAGATGGGTGTTGTCATCATCATCGACAAGCCCAAAGTTGCAAAAAACATTCCAAGTCTTTTCTTCATTCTGCCTTCTCCTTGTTCTTATTCTGAATGAAATTATTACATTCTTCGCACCTTTTGTCAATTGTTTCCATTATTCGTCTACTCTATTTTATACTTGACGAAATGTAAAAAAAGTACTATGCTTAGACACGTAAAAAAACATAATAAAATGCTAGGGGTGCTTAGAGCTGAGATATTCCCTTTCGGAATAGACCCTCACTACTTGAACCGGATAATACCGGCGTAAGGAAGCGTATATCATATAAATAATAGATATGATAGAAAAGTGAGTTCCCCCTTGCAATTAGAAAAGGAGGATTTTTTTATGTCTTTTTTTGCAAAAGAAATCGTTGATGAATGGGGAACCAGTTATCAACTGACTACCGCAGGTTACACTGCACTCGTTATCGCAATGCTTCTTGTTTTGCTAATTGGATGCGCAATTTTTGGCTCCAAGAAAAAATTCAGTGCAAAACAATTGGTGTTCTCTGCAATGGCAATCGCCCTTGCATTGGTTACTTCTATGTTAAAGCTCATCGATATGCCGATGGGCGGTTCCGTAACCTTACTGAGTATGCTTTTTATTGTACTTATTGGCTATTGGTATGGTTTCGGCGCCGGTCTTACGACCGCAATTGCATACGGAATTTTGCAGTTGATAATTGATCCGTATATTATTAGTTTCCCACAGATGCTGATTGATTACGTGTTTGCATTTGGTGCGCTCGGTCTATCCGGTATTTTCTCCAACTCCAAATATGGCCTTATGAAAGGCTATATTCTTGGTGTGCTTGGCAGATATTTCTTTGCCTTTCTGTCCGGATGGATTTTCTTTGCTACCTATACGCCGGAATTTTTCAATAGCGCAGTGATATACTCATTGGCTTACAATGGGGCTTACCTTGGACTTGAGGCACTCATTACTTTGATTATCATTGCTCTTCCACCGGTAAATCAGGCGCTTGTGCATGTAAGGGATGTTGCCAAAAAATAAACGATAAAAGCCTATCACTTAACCATTCGATTTTACTTCTTGTAAACCGTTAAGCGATAGGCTTATTTAAAATCTATTCTAATATCAGTTTCATACAACCATAAATGCCTGCATCATTTCCCAATGTTGCTAATGCAAATCGTGTATTTCGACATGCGTGAAATGCTGTTTCAAAAAAATGCTTTTGAATGGTGTCCACGAGGATGTCTCCTGCTTTGGAAACGCCGCCTCCGATTACGATTACCTCCGGATTGACAATACATGCCAAATTCGAAAGCGTCGCACCCAGAATCTCTCCAAGTTCGTCTACCAAAGTGCAGGCAACTTCATCTCCGAGTTTTGCTTCATCAAAAATATTCTTTGCGCTTATATCCGAAAAATTGCGAAGTGTTGTCTGCTCACTTGATTTGGACAGTTTACGTTTTGCCATTCGCACAATACCGGTTGCAGAGGCATATTGTTCCAGACAGCCATATTGTCCACAATTACATGCTTCGATTTCATCGCTATTAACCGTAATGTGTCCGATTTCTCCGCCGGCTCCATGGAATCCTTCTACAATTTTTCCGTCAATAATAATTCCGCCGCCAACACCAGTTCCCAGCGTTACCATGACAACATCTTTACTGCCTTTTGCTCCCCCTTGCCACATTTCACCCAGTGCTGCGACATTTGCATCGTTGCCGGCTTGTACCAAAAATCCGGTAAGTTTGGAAAGTTCCTCTTCTACATTGATATTTCCCCATCCAAGATTGACGCAACCATTTACCGTTCCATCTTTTTGCACCGGTCCCGGAACGCCAATTCCAATTCCTGCCACCTCGCTTTTTAAGATGTTCTCCTGTGCTAATTTATGATCAATTGCATGTGCAATGTCCGAAAGGATAAATTTTCCTTGATCCGCGGTGTTGGTTTTTATCTCCCATTTATCCAATAGCTGTCCGTCGGTTTGAAAAAATCCCATTTTGATAGTTGTTCCTCCGACATCTACTCCAAATCCATATTTTCCCATAACTTCCTCCTAAAATTGTGGCATCTCTTCCGGTGGTACCTGTGGCAAATTCTCTTCTTGCTGTTCTTGTAATTGTTGCAGGAACTCATCTGACAATTGCGCATACGGCAAAAATTCAATCGGATTTAATCCTGTATGAATGTAATTCATGTATGTCTGCCAAATCCATCCCGGATATGATGCTCCCTGTAAATCATCCACTTTTCTCGGGTAATCATAACCAACCCAAACACTTGTCGTATAGTAAGGTGTATACCCCACAAACCATCCGTCTTTTTTGTCATTTGTGGTTCCTGTTTTCCCTGCACACGGCATATTGTATAGCTGACACGATACTCCTGTCCCTTCTTTCATAACCGTTGTCAAAACATCCGTCATCATACGGGCTGCAGTTTCTTTATAAATGACCGTCTCTAGTCGGTCTGATGCATAGATGATATTTTCTTCTGCATCGACAATCGATTTCACACAAGTTGGCTCTCGATACATTCCGTCATTTTCCAAGGTCGCGTATCCGGCCGCCATCTCTAATGCAGAAACACCGTTAGTAAACCCTCCAAGCGCGGTTGCCGGTACATAGTCCTTTTCGACGATACTGGCAAAGTTCATATTTTTTAAATATTGCAACCCAACTTGTGGTGTCAGTTGTTCATATAATTGCCAAGCAACTGTATTTAATGACTTTTGTACTGCAAATCGAATCGGAACCTGACCATAATAAACATCCCCGGAATTACTCGGCCCACCTTCAAACTTATGATCATCAACGATGCTATCCGGTGTATATCCCTGTTCAAAAATCGGCGTGTATACGATAAGCGGTTTGATAGCACTTCCCGGCTGCCTGTGACTTTGATATGCACGATTCAATGTATAGGTGGAAAAATCCTGACTTCTCCCTCCCACTATCGCAACTACATAACCAGTATCGTTATCAATGCATACGGCAGAGCCTTGCATTGCATATACGCCATCTTCGCGTACCTCTGTAAACCCGGCTAATGCCATGTCTACCGATTGTTGCAATGTCGCTTGTTTCTCCATATCTATGGAAGTATATATTTTATACCCTCCACCATATAATTGTTTCTGGCAAGCTGCATATAATTCATCATATTCTTCCTGATAGGCTACTTCTTCTTCTTCGGATGCAAAATAGTATTGAAAATCAAAACCGGCATTCTCCATCAATGCTTTTGTTGCACAATGATATGCATATGTATCCACATAATTATTCCACGCCCTCGACGCTTCCTGGGGTTGATTTAAAATGATAATTTCCTCTGCTGCTTCCTCATACGTCTCCTGACTGATTTTCCCATCATCCAGCATATTTTTTAGTATGAGATCTCGTCGTGTAACCGTATTCTCAATGTTAATTACCGGATCATAATATGTCGGACTGTTTGGTATTGCACATAAAAAGGCAATTTGTGAAAGTGACAATTCGCTCAATTCACAATCAAAATATCCATGGCACGCTGCTTCAATTCCATAGTAACCGTTTGCAAAATAGATATTATTTAAATAAAATTCCATGATTTTGTCTTTGCTATAATGCTTCTCCAACTCCATTGCAATAAACATCTGTTTTATTTTATATTGCCAGGTCTTGCCGGGTTCCATATAGATTAACTTCGCAAGCTGCATCGTAATGGTACTTCCACCTTGCGTAATTTTACCATCCTCAAACATTGCCTTTCCGGCACGAAGAACTGCTTGAAAATCCACTCCATTGTGGCTGTAAAACTTCTTATCTTCAATACAAATCATTGCCGTAACATACTGCGGCGGGATATCTTCAAATGCAACGTACTCTGCTTCTTTTTCCCCTCTGCGTTGTGAAATCAAATTCCCATTTGCATCATAAATGGAACTTGTTCTTGACGGTACAAACAGACTCTCATCCGATTCATCTACTAATGCTATAGCTTCTTCACGTAACTGTTGCACTTCTTTGGCATAGCCTCCATAGTAATAATATCCTAATCCGGCTAACACGATAAGTATCAGGAAAATTTGCAATTTTATCATAAACCAGAAAAAGCGATGTTTCTTTTGCTTTTTTGACTTTTTCTTTCTTGTTTCTGCCATAAAATTCTCCTCAATTGCTCTATTTAGTATTTTATCTCTTTTCTATGACAGATGCAAGAATGAGGTATTTCCTCGCATATAAAAAAGAGGTTATCCGGTAACCTCCTTTTTACATCTTCTACTGTTCCATTTGCTTTCCTAAAAATGTTGCAGCCGTTGCAACCAACTGACGCAGGGTTTCTTCCTGCCACTTTTCTTCATTACGCCCATATATGATAACCGACCCGATACTATCTCCATTGCTGATAATCGTTGCAATTGCTTGCGTTACACATTCTCCCGGATCATCCAATGTAATTTTCATAAATGTACTATCATTTGTTGTTGTAACTTGCATGCCTCGATGTTCAATCAAAGTTTCAACTTCTTTTGTGAGAGGTTTTCCGTCGTAATCTTTCTTTTTCGCTCCTGCCGATGCAATTACATAATCTCTATCCGTAATGCATACCAATTCTCCCGTAATCTGTGCCAAACTCTCTGCATAACTTGTTGCAAATTCTTTCAGCTCACCAATCGGAGAATATTTTTTCAGAAGAATTTCTCCTTCACGATTTGTAAAAATTTCCAACGGATCACCCTCTCGAATTCGGAGAGTTCTTCGAATTTCTTTTGGTATTACAATTCTGCCCAAATCATCAATACGACGAACGATACCTGTTGCTGTCATATATAAATTTCTCCTTTTAACAAATTTTGCTTTGTAAGTATTATTTGTAAAAGGAGAAATAATATACCTCTATCCTCAGAATCATCCATAAAGAAAATCTTTTGTCCTTCTTTTGCCTATAATCTTATAAATCTGTCATTAAAATTTGCTCGATGACACTCTTTCTAAAATAACTTCTTCTCATAATACTTATCCGCCTGATAAATTGCCGCAACCGTATTATGACCAAGCACTCTGTCCTTTGCGACCAATGTCGTGACCGGAGCTTTTGAATACTTGTAAAACAAGCTATCATGTCCTACACATAATCCAACTAAAATATTTAAATCTGTTTTTTCTGCATTTAAGCGTTTCGCCTGCAAAATAGGATTGCACATATTTTCTCCTACCGCATCGCAACGCTCTGGAATTCCAATATCCACCTTTTTCTGGATTCCGGATTTACAAGCTGCTCCAAATACTTCAAATCCGTGGTGACGCAATACTTTTGCTACAATTCCGGACTCAGGAATCAACCCAAGACAGGTCGCAATTCCTATTTTCTTTGCTCCCAGTTTCTTCGCAAACTCAATGGTTTCTTCCAGACGCGTCATCTTACAATAATTATCTGCTTCCACCTCAGCTGCTGCAATGGCAAGGGCTCTGTTTTCTTCTATTTCATATTGCTGCATTGCATCTTCTAACACTTCCTTTGGTAAGCTTTTTGTTAAACAAAAATCCGGAAACGGCTGACCTTTTTCGTGGCATGCCTTTGTTCTACAATCAACACAACTTCTTTCTATATCGTTCATGACTATTCCTCCTCAATCAAATTGTACTTGCTTAACTCTAAAACAACCTCCATTTACAAATGTAAATGGAGGCATTTTATACCTAATTATTTCTTTGGTTGTCTGGATGGTGCTTTTACGGTAAATGTTTCTAGTTTTTTGTAGTATTCATACTCTTCGTCAATTTCGCCTGCATGTGGTGCAAACAAATCTCTGGAATGATGAATAATCTCTTCAATATGGTCAAATTTACCAGCCATTCGCAAACGATCTTTTGGATCATTTTCCGGCCATGTATAAGAGAACTTACCATTCTCATCCAAGTGTAATTTACCGCTTCTACCACAGATTGCACATTCTACATGGTCCTCTCCCGGTTTTGCGATAATAAGACTCATATTACATCCAGGACAAGCTCCGCCTTTGTCGCCACCAAGCCATTTGCCTTCCCAATCTGTTGCATCATCAAGTACTGCCTGAGCTACATGCTCTCCTAAATCCTTTGCCTGCTGCATGTAATCTTTGCGAAGTAATGCTTCTCCCATATCAGCTACTTGTGATACATTCATGTGATCTACAATATTGGTCTGCGTTGAGAAAGTTGTGGTATATAAGGTTGCCATTCCAAGAGATGTCCAGTTCTCTGTCAAAGCTCCACCAACAGAAATCAATCCGCCCGGACGATGCTTTTTGCGGCCTTTTACCCATTCCGGAACTCCTGCCATCTCCCATAAAGCTGCATCCATCTTCGGTCCGAAAACACGATCTCTAAAATCGGATACCACTCCACAAGGGGAAAGTGACCATACAGGCGCTCCTAAAATATATCCGTCACTATCCAAAAACTTCTCTGCCAACCACGGAACGTCATCCTTAAAGATACAACCCTGTGGTCCATCATCATTACATTTTCCGTTTTTGCAAGCTACACAAGGATGAATATTACATTCATTTAAACGAATGAGTTCCACATCAATCCCTTTTGCTGCAATTACTTCTAACGCAGCCTTGATGTAGATTTCTGTGTTTCCCCCTTTACGGCCTGCCGAAAACGCAACTACTTTCTTACGTTGATCACTCATATAAATTCTCCTTTGAATTTTTTGTTAATTATACCACTTTTTAGAGAAATAGGGAAGTTTTTTATTCTGCAAACATGAACAAAAACCATTTTTCAACAAACTTATCATCGTTTAACCGTTGTTCTACTTTTTCTATAAAAATATCTTCATCTATTTCTCCTTCTATTTTTATATTTGCATAATCCGGATAATTACTTTCCAGCATCTCCCTCGTTATCGTGTAAGAGTTTCCAGAAAAATTAAAAGTAAGTGTTTGAACATTATCAATCAAAAGAAAGATGGATGTTGCATTATATAAAAGACTTCTCTCTAAATACATATTTTCATTGATATACCAATCTGTAATGTGATAATCAACCGTCAATCCAAGATTGTTCGAATCAATTTCTATCACAAAGCCATACTCCGAAAGCGGAAGGTTGTTAATTAGGTCTCTGTCATTATTGTGGTCTCCCACGTACAAACTTTGATATTTTATCAGTTGCTCCATTGAACTTCTATCACGATCCATAAATGTGACCGGAACCGTTGAAATGGTATATTTTTTCTTAGAATCCAAAACAGTATATTCATTTACCGTATCTCGATTCATGCGAAAAAAATTATAAAATGGTGTCTCATATCCAATACAAGCTTCCCCATATGTTTTGAATGCAAATTTTGGCGGCTGGTGATTCAAGACTACATTCACATAATCTATAGCAAATAAAAGAATAATACACATTACACAAAATCCAATGGTAAAACATAGACGTAATGCATATTTTTTCTTTTTTATCAATTTACCAAATCCAATCAATGCCACAATAATTCCAATTACGGAATAAGCCCCATTTAAACCACCTTCTGAAAAAGCAAATCCTGCCATAATTATTATTAGAAATCCAACCAGCATTAATATCACACCAGATTTTTTTGCTTGATATTCCTTCTCATTGACGGTGTATTTCATTGTTTCTATCATATTTTCTTCTAATTTTTGAATGTATTCCTCTTCTTTTAAACGTTCCCCACTCAAAAATTCATTGATTGTAATTCCAAAAAATTCACATAAAGGTTTTATGGTAGATAATTCCGGCATCCCCCGTCCATTTTCCCATTTTGAAACAGCCTTTGGGCTTACCGATAGCATATCCCCCAATGCTTGTTGCGTAAGGCCTTTTTCTTTTCGAAGTTGCGCAATAAATTTTCCTATTTTTGTCTGATCCATTTTGCATGCTCCTTTGCAGTTTTTATCTGCTATTATTATAGGAAAACATTCATCGTTTGTATATCTACGAATCGTAGAGATTAGAAAAGTGAATCTGTTTTTTCTAAATAAGCATAGTCTAATGGAATGCGACTTTCATCCCCACGTCTTAAATGCGAGAATCCACATTCATATAAAAGCTTTCTACAACGATTCATATCCCAGCCACGACCTTTGCTGGTATCCGTAACAGTGTCTCTTGGATTCGCTCCTGTTTCGGCCGTTACAAAGTTTGCTCCTGCCAGATAACCTAATTGACATGGCTCATGCACTCCGAAATATCTTGCAGATTCCACACTTGCGTACACTAAACCTACACATCCCATGACGTGTGCCATTTCCAAATCACTAATCTGCCCATATGGATATAACATAGATCCAGGTACAGCAATTCTTCGCATTGCGCCAAATTGTGTTACGCCTAAATCCACGCAAAGAAAAATATTATCTACCAATTCATCAATCGTATGCTCCGGTCCAATCGGCTCACAGCAGCTAAATAACTGCAATCCGGCTTTCCTGATATTTTCCATACTTTTTATTCTAATCTTTGGATCAAGCCTGGTATCCACACCTTCTCTTAGTCTGCAAACGTGGTAAGCGCCACACGCTCCTGCTGCCACCAATTCCTCATAAAATGATGCATCATTATCACCGGTATTTACCCAAATCTGCAATTCTTTCGGAGCAATCGCTTTCGTATATGCAACCATATCCAGCAAATAGTCCTTATCGGTATCTGCCATTGTCATAAGATACAGTCCATACAAATCCCCTTCTTTCGAAAAATCTAAGACTGCTTTTTCGAGTGCAGACTTTTCGATTTTCATGGTTGGAATTGCTGTATGTCCTTCTCCAAATGAACAAAATCCGCAATTTGCGTTACACGGATGAATGTCTACTCCCACCTGCCCAATAATAATAGCACCATTATCATTTTTCTCACGAATCAAATCATTTGCCACACCGCGAATGATACTTGATCCCAAAGAAGTCGCCGGCTGGCTTAATAAATACTTACATTCTTCTTTTGTTATACGTTCTCTGTTTCTCGCTTTATCTATCACGCTTTGAAGTTTTTCTGAAATCATATGCTTCTCCTTTTCTCCCCGCTAGAGTACTCCATGAAGCACATAAATAACGGGATATACTAGACTAAGTCTAGTATATCCCATACGATACTATGCGTCAAGAAATGCTTTTTAAAATTTTCTTAATTCTCCCGCTCTGCATTAAGATTGCGAAAATGAATTGCTGTTTGATACAAAAATCCAATTTTTACGACTTCAACAATTATGGTACCTACGCCAATACCAACACAAAGCTCATTCCATCCTTCTCTATCCTGGCATAGATTTCACCGCCCATTTTATGCATTATTTCACGACAGATATAAAGTCCAAGACCATTTCCATTTCGCCCATGTGTATTGTTTCCCCGATAAAAACTTTCAAATAAATTGGAAAAATCATTTTCCGTTACCGGTTCTCCACTATTATAAATACAAATCAGCTGACAACCATCCTCCTCGGAAAAGGAAATTTCAATGCGACGTCCATCTCCATATTTAAAAGCATTTTCAAAAATATTCTCAAACACTTCCAACAAACGATGAATATCTCCACGTAAAAGCCGATTTTCATATTCTTCCACGGCAATGTCAATTTTGCGAAGCTCACACGGTTCCTGATAGACAGACAACACCTTTTCGATTAAGTCTTTTAAATAAAATTCTCCCTGCTCCACCGGAATATCCATCAAATCTTCATGTGAAGTTTTGATAATCTCGCGAATATATCCTTCTATTATTTTTATTTTTTCTTCTACCTGTAAATGCGCTTCTTGCTGCTCTTCTTCTGATTCATATATATGCTCCATGAGTGCACGATTGTATAATTCAATGGCAGAAAGCGGCGTTTTAATATCATGTGACAAAGATAATAACAACAATTTTCGTTCGCGCAATAATTCAAGTTCTCGTTTTTTGCTAATATCCAAATGATCTTTCAGCTGTGCAAGGCTCCACTGGAACGAACCAATGTATCCGCTTTTATCCGCTTTCATTGTGCCCTTTAAATTTCCTTTTGACAATTCATTGGAAAATGTTTGCATACGTTCAAATGGTTTTACTAATTGGGAACGCAAATGAAAAAGCACAAAAAGAACAGCAACTTCCAATAACAGAAGTGCTATTTCCAATATCCAAAATGATTGCGTATTCTCTGCCTCATCCATATAATCCAAGCGCAAATAGCCAACCAATGTATCTTTTTCATATAATGCATGAATCTCATATTCTGTTTCGGATGTATGATTATAAAAATCCTTTATCTCTTGCGAATCAGCTATATCGCAATCTAAAAAAGAAACATTTTTTATGTATGTGTAGTTATCCAAAGAAAATTGCGGCGTATCCCATTCCTCTAAAATGCGATTAATTTCCACCCGATAATACTTATTACTTTCTTCAATGGACTGCCGGATTGCAACTCCACCAATCAACGCAATCAAAAGATACAAAACAATAGATACCACAATTAATCGATTATAGTTCTTCATAACGATACCCTACTCCCCATATGGTCTTTAAATAACGCGGTTCTTTTGGATTTTCTTCGATTTTATCTCGTAAGCGCTTGATATGTACGGTCAACGTCTGCGGCTCACTAAAACTATCCACACCCCATATCTCGTTGAAAATATAGTCCTTGTTCAATGTTTTTCCACGATTGCGAATCAAAAGCAATAACAACTCATATTCTTTTACATTCAGCTCTAAAACCTCACCTCTACATAATACCTGTCTTGCTTTCGCATCAATTGTAATATCTCCGGCTTTTAATATGAGTTCTTCGTCTGACGCTCCATACGCCCGCTGTAAAAGGACATGAATTTTTGCCAGTAAAATATCCGGGTCTACCGGTTTTTCCAGATAATCGTCGGCTCCCAGTTCAAATCCATGTAGTTTGTCCTCTTTCCCTACGCGCGCACTCAAAATGAGAATCGGAAGATTCCCATTTTGCCTCACTTTCCGGCATACTGTAAAACCGTCCATTTTCGGTAGCGCAATGTCTAAAATCATTAGTTTAATTTCTTCCTGTTGCAAATACAAAAGTGCATCTTCTGCAGAGTATGCAAGGTGGATACTATATCCCGCTTTTTGTATAAATAACGCAAGTAACTTTGCCAAATCTTTTTGGTCTTCTACTATTAGAATATCTGTCATGATTTCCCCTTTTACCAGCCTAGTTTCATCAGCCAGTCATTCAATTCTTTCTCTCGTGCACGCGCATTTTGTACTTCATATTTTCCCAATACATATTCGTCACGAATATCGCCGTCTTCAATATACAAAATGCGTTCGCAACGCGACGCCACCTTGATATCATGCGTCACAATCAACATCGTTGTGCCTTCCTTGTTAAGCTTATTAAGCTCTTCCATTACTTCATTAGAATTCTGTTTATTGAGCGAACCGGTCGGCTCATCTGCAAAAATTATTTTTGGTTGATTAATCATGCTTCTTGCAATACATGCACGCTGAAGCTGTCCGCCAGAAACTTCATGAATATCATTTTCTGCCACTTCATTGATTCCCAGCTTTGCCATAAGCATTTTCGCCCGTTCATTAATATCTTTTCGGTTCGCATGTTTTCCGGCTATCTGATATGCCGGTAATATAATATTATCATAAACTGACAAATTTTTAAGCATCTGCATTTGTTGAAATACAAATCCCATTTCCTGCAAGCGAATATCACTCATTTCATTTGCACTAAGCGCTGTTAAATCTTTTCCGAAAAATTCCACTTTTCCGGCAGTCGCTTTATCCATTCCGCTAATGGTATATAAAAGAGTACTTTTTCCGGAACCGGATGGCCCCATAATCCCAATCATTTCCCCTTCTGCTATCGTTAAATTCACATTGCGGAGCACATTATTTTGCCGTTTATTTACAATATATGTTTTACATAAATTGGTTGCTGTTAATACATTCATTTTCATTTCTCCTATTCTACATTTACCATATCTTTTGTTGTAATTTTTAAAACACTTCCGGTTGCCCATATGGTTGCAATCATAATTCCTATCAATAACACTCCCGGATATATGATATACGCCTTTAATGGTTCTACCTGTATCTGTACTTCTGCTCCCATAATTCCAAAAATAGGAGCTAAAATGTAACGATTGCTAAGTATTGATAGTGGAACTGCAATGACCATTGATATCACTACTACCCAAATCATTCGCATGATAAGCCAAAGCCTCACACTCCGATTGGTAAATCCTATACTTTTTAACATTGCCATCTGTCCTTTTTCTCTGACAATAAATAATTTCATCATAAAAATACTTACCAGCATAATCAATGCACATAAGAACAAAGTCATTGGAAGCTGCATACCGGCCATGGTGTCTTTGATGGAACCCACTTGACCGGAAATCAGTTCATCCGTTGTCATCCACGCATATTGCGGCAATTGTTCCATCAGGGTTTCTTTTAATAAATCCTGCTCCATATCAGTCTCCATATTTATCATAAACACCCAGTGATAAATCATCACTTCCTTAGAAAGCTCTGCATTTGGAGAAAAACGTGCTCCCTTTCCCTGCTGAAAATAATCCGTATAATATCCGGTTATGATAAATTCCTTTTCCTCCCCACAAATGGTTGTCGTTACCACATCCCCAATTGATAAATCATATTCTTCCATGATTTTCTTGGAAAAAGCGACTTCGTTGGAAAGAACCGGTGTTTCTCCTTCATCGCACACCAAATACGATGAGTCATCTCCCATTGGATAAGCGCTTACCAGTTTTACTGAATCCTCATTATGTTTCCATTTCAGATAATAATAACCAGAACTACTAATCTTTGCGTCATATCCAATTTTCTTTAAATCGGCTTTTACCGCATCCATTTCCTGTTGCAATGCGCTTTGGTCTCTTCCCCCAATCATCGTACTATCAATGTAAATAGCACTCTTCGTATCTACACAAAATTTCTTTACCATTTCGGCACTTTCCATCGTTGTGGTCGTATTTACCGGAATGGAAATTAAGATAAAGCTCACACAAAATGTGATTACTAAAATAAAATATCTTGTTTTGTTGCATAATACATCATTCAATGCAAGAAACGGAATGGTTCCCATTCGTTTTCTTTTATATAAATACAAGCCTCGACGTTTTTCATACCGCTCTCCTTTTTCTCCACAACGCATTGCCGTAACTGCAGAGACATGCTTCATTTTTCCGGTAAATAACAGGCTCATTCCTGTAACAAAGATTACGACAAACAAACAACAGAGCAAATTGATTCCCCACGCACTAGCGGCATCTCCTAATACCATCGTCTGGCTAATGCTCTTTGTCATGAAATTTCCAACCGGAATACTGCCCACAAAACCGATTGTCGCGCCAATCGTTACAATAACCAAATACTTAAACAAATATATTTTTTGTATTGCTTTATTTCGCATTCCGATGGCTTTCATAATGCCGATTTCCTGATAATTTTCTTCCAATGTAAATACGATGGAAAAGCGAAGAATCAGTAACGATATAATAATCAGACACAAACTGACTACCGCACACAATCCTGCAAGAATCATGTCAAATACATACAATATGGATATACTATTTTTTGAAAATGCATTTATGATTCCCGGAAAAATCTGGTCATCCATGGATTTTGCTGTCTCTTTCAAGTCATCGCTATTTAAGAAAAATGCAACTTCCCGAATATTATCCGAGCCTGTCACCATTGCATTGTAATCCCGTTCCGTAAACAAAAGGCGGTTAAGCCCAAAGTTTGTATTTCCTAGCAGAATATCTTTACATGGTACAATCGTATAAGAATACGTTTGACCTTGCATCCGTACTTCTAATTGTTCCCCTTCCTGTAAGCCCTGTTGCTTCATGACTCCTACAGAAACTGCGACCTGACCGTTTTGAAGTTCTAAATCGTTGCCGTTTACATCTAGCGCTTTGCTATATTTCCCGCCGGATTTTGATAAAAAGAGTAATAGTCCTTCATCACCAAATCCAAGGTCTTTAGAAGGAATCTCACAAAGCTCTTCGTATGTATAATCCGTCACTTCCTCTCTACTATTCAGCCAATCCTCTACCTTTTGCTTATCACTTTCATAGAGAATTAAAAATAGGTCACTGACATTTGCTGCCTCTACGTAATAGTCTAATCCGTTTACCATCATGTTAATATTATTGGCACTGCTTGCCAGAAACATCGTAGATAATATGACAAACACCAACAAAATCAAATTAACACTTTTTCTCTTTTTTAAGTCATTTTTTAAAATTTGAAACCACATTTTTTACACATCCTTTGTTCATTTATGGTGTCATTATAATTGTATAATTATTAAAAAATCCTTAAATGGAATTTGCTTTTATTTTCATGTATATTATATAATAGAATTAACAATTATGCGCAAAAAACAGTGCTGTTTGGGGAGGGTTTCACATGAGCTATCGAATTTTGGATTACGATCCGTATCTGGTGCCTCATGCATCGGATATCGAACTTCGTATGAATAACTATCAGCGAAAAAAAGAAGAGTTGCTTGGCGATACGGATTCGCTTCTTGATTTTGCCAATGCACACGAATATTTTGGATTTCATAAGGCCGATAATGGCTGGTATTATCGCGAATGGGCGCCGGGAGCGGATGCTGTGTACCTTATGGGCGATATGAATGGTTGGAATCCAACTGAACTTGCATTAACACCAATTGGGAACGGTGTCTTTGAGATTTTTTTATCCAAAGAACACTCTTTGTTTGCCGGTTGCAATGTAAAAACAGTTATTGAAAAAGACGGAGAACTTCTCGAACGAATTCCGCTCTATGCGAAACGGGTTATACAAGACTCGGCAAACTATACATGGACTGCACAAATCTTGGACGAGACAGCTTTTCCTTGGAGTGACCACAATTTTATCCCTTCCAAAGAGTTATTTATTTACGAATGTCATATTGGCATGGCACAGGAAGAGGCAAAAGTCGGCTCTTATCGGGAATTTACAAAAAATATTCTTCCTCGTATCAAGAATCTGGGGTATAACACGATTCAAATTATGGCTATCATGGAGCACCCTTACTATGGTTCCTTTGGTTATCAGGTTTCTTCCTTTTTTGCAGCATCTTCCCGTTACGGAATGCCAAACGACTTAAAGGAATTGATTAATACTGCTCATAGCATGGGAATTGCCGTACTGCTTGATGTCATTCATTCTCATGCTGTCAAAAATACCGCTGAGGGAATCAATCAATTCGACGGAACCGATTATCAATTTTTCCATACCGGACCACGTGGCGAGCATCCGGCCTGGGATACAAAACTTTTTAATTATAACAAGAACGAAGTCATTCACTTTTTGTTATCCAACTTAAAATTCTGGATGACGGAATACCATTTTGACGGATTCCGTTTTGATGGTGTGACTTCTATGATTTATCATAATCATGGACTTGGTGACGCATTTACCGATTATGGAAAATATTTTTCACTCAATACGGATACGGAAGCTATTACGTATTTACAGCTTGCAAATGAGCTCATTCGCGAGGTTAACCCAAATGCCATCACCATTGCAGAAGATATGTCTGCAATGCCGGGCATGTGTCTGCCGATTGCAGATGGTGGAATCGGCTTTGATTATCGCCTTTCCATGGGTGTTCCGGATATGTGGATTAAGCTTTTAAAGCATACACGCGATGAAGACTGGAATATGCGCCATATCTGGCATGAGCTGACCGGTAGACGTCCTATGGAAAAATATATTGGTTATGCAGAATCGCATGACCAGGCACTTGTTGGTGATAAAACCTTGATGTTCTGGCTCTGTGACAGTGCCATGTACACGGATATGGCAAAAAACTGCAACAGCATGATTATCGACCGCGGAATTGCGCTCCACAAGATGATTCGTCTTGTTACGTTATCGCTTGCCGGTGAAGGATATCTAAACTTTATGGGGAATGAATTCGGTCATCCGGAATGGATTGATTTTCCACGCGAGGGCAACAATTGGAGTTACCACTACTGCCGCAGACAATGGAGCCTTGCCGACAACTGCTTTTTAAAATATGAATGGCTTTTGGAATTTGATAAGGCTTTGGTTTCACTTGCAAAAGACAATACTATTTTTGCGCATGCCCCAATCAGTTTATATATTGATGATTCGGCGCATGTCTTGATATACGAACGCGGCGATATCCTTTTTGCACTTAATTTCCATCCGTGTAATTCCTACGAATCTTACTTCGTACGTACCCGCACTACCGGCGATTACACCCCGGTCCTTTCTACGGACGAAAGCCAATTTGGTGGTTGGAACCGCATGG
Source organism: Lachnospiraceae bacterium (assembly GCA_045531055.1). Lineage (GTDB taxonomy): Bacteria > Bacillota > Clostridia > Lachnospirales > Lachnospiraceae > Roseburia. The sequence continues at coordinate 16,324 of JAZSDG010000017.1, forward strand.
CAATGAACATGACCTACACGGCTTGTCAGATGGAGATTTCGGACTGCGGATTTTTCATTTATTTACCGGCTCGTACCGGAATTTGTCTTAAAAAAGAAAGTTAAAACTTATGTGCACGATTTATCTTACTCATTTTACACACACAGCAAACAAAAAGTATCAGACAGAACACAACGTGGGACTACAACTTTTGTCCCACGCTTTGTTTGATTATGCCAATATTTCCATGGATGCTTCCGATTTGCCTTCTCAAATTGAAAAAGGCTCTCACGGGAAACCATTTTTGGCATCCCATGAAAACCTTCATTATAATATCAGTCATTGTTCCGATATGGTTGCGTGTGCAATCAGCCACGCCCCTGTCGGTGTAGATATTGAAGAAATCCGCGACTTCCCGGAACATATTTTACGGAGAGTGTTGACGGATGATGAGAAAGCTTTTCTAAATCAGGTTGGCACCGATTCCATTTCTCGCAACGAATGGTTTTACCGCTTATGGACCTTAAAGGAAAGCCGAATCAAGCACTCTGGAATGGGACTTGCTATGGATCTTACTTCTTTTTCGTTTACCTATGATTTGAAATTAGAACCTTACGCGATTTCTTGTTCCGATGACGGCCTGTCCTTTTTTCAGCAGATTGTAGAAGAGCGTTATGTATTGTCGCTTTGTACGGAATCTTCGGTAAAAAATATCCGCGTCGTACTGCTATAAATCCGCATTACAATAGTAGCGTCCCCATCACACAAACAGCAAATTCCGCCGGCAATTCCGCCGGCAAATTATGATAGCCCGGATAATATAGTTCCTTTTTTCCTAATAATGCCGCAAATTTCTTTGCCGCTTTGGCATATGGAGATTCACTGCTTTTTTCTCCAACAGCAACAATGATTTTATCTGCATATGCAAGACTTTTCTCAATGTCCGGACAGTAATCAATAAATGTCACATACTCTTTTTCCAAAAAATGATAAAAGTTCTTCATTTCTCGTTGCGCTACTTCCTCCGGTTTCTTTGGTGCGCGCTCATCCGTCGAACCAATGCTTAAGGCAAATTCATACACTGCTTTGTTGTATTTCCCTCGCGCAATCAAATCCTTCATCATATCCATCCACGCTTGTTTGGAATCTTCATCGTCCTTTGTTAATGTCACAAGCGGAGGTTCATACATCAGCAGTTTTTTTACACGCTTTGGATATTTCATTAAAAAATAATGCCCCAACACAGCCCCTGCACTTACCCCAACAATGGTTGCTTCCTCAATCTCTAACGCATCCAAGATATCCTTTACGTCCGAAGCCTGTGCGTCTAGGTCATAGCACGCATCCTCTTGTGCAATACTTCGTGAAGAGCCGCGACGGTCAAATGTAATCACGGTGTAATGCTTTTCTAACATACCAGCAGCATGCTCATACAGCCATGCATCCACAACTGCTCCATGAATGAGTAAGAGTGGTTCACCTTTTCCCCGAACTTCATAATATAATGTAACGTCTTCTTTTTCTAAAAACATGTTTGTATTCCTTTTCATTTTTCTAACTGTATGAGATTATTATATGGAAAAATTGAAACATTGTCAGTATTTAGATAAAATATTTTTGTAAATAAAATTATAACATAATAAGGCTCAGGGGAATGATAAATGTACTGTGTGTTACAGATGTGTAAATTCATGCTCAACACAAGCCATCACACTACTTGGAAAAACAGTTTTTGAGCAGACTTCTATTGAAAAATATCTAAAGTAATAACACATAATTTTCAGTTGGTGAGAATATGATTTTATAAGTGGTTCGACAGATAGATTTTTAAAAAGTGATACATCTAGCTGCCAAAAAATGACCTGCTATAAGTGTTATGGCATATAGATTTTGCAAAATAGACACTTCTAGCTGTCAAAAAGTGTTAAATTAAGCTGTTTTAAAGAAAAAAATAGGAATTGCCATCTTTTTTAGCAGCTAGATTCGGTAAATATTCAACTTCTATCTGCTAGCAAGTACAGAATTATGCAAAAATTGACGGATAGAATTATTCAAAATCAAATTTCTAGATGAGGGACGAATCCAAAGCGTAACCATTAACATGGAAAAAGGAAGTACTCTAATCAGAGTGCTTCCCTTTTTTATATTTACTATTTATTTCTCGAAATCAAAACCATCCCAGTTTGGTTTTCCTGAGTAAGTTTTTACTTCTTCTACACCGGAAAGTACACGAATTGCGCCGGATGCCATAGCTTCCATCTCGAATTCTCCCGGATATGCGCTGATTGGTGCAATCCAGCCACAAGCTTCTTTAATCTGAGCTACAAGGCCTTCATTGTAAACCATTCCACCGCCAAGCAGGATGCCGTCTACTTTTCCATGAAGTACTGCTGCCATAGAGCCGATGCATTTGTTAATCTGGTAAATCATGGTATCCCAAACCATTTTTGCATATGCATCACCGGCTTCTGCACGGTTGCTTACTTCTAATGCATCGGAAGTTCCAAGGTGACTTACAAGACCACCGGTTCTTGTACATACGCTCTTTACTTCTTTTAAGTCTTTGCCATTCGCATAACGAAGCAAATCAGCTACTGCTACAGAACCACTTCTGGTTGGAGCCATCGGTCCTTCACCGCCAACGATATCAAAACCGTCAACCATTTTTCCGTTTCTGTGTGCTGATACGGAAATTCCGCCACCGATGTGACAAACTACATAGTTCTGCTCTTCGTATTTCTTGCCTTGTGACTCGGCATGACGAATTGCAGTCTCTTTTAAGTTCAATGCATGTAAATGAACGGTTCTATGTACTCCTTTGATACCGGTCATACGAGCCAAATCCTGAATCTCGCAAACATCCGGTGGGTTAACAACGAATGCCGGACAGTTGTACTCTTTTGCAAATTCATTTGCAAGCTGTGGTCCTAACTGTGCCGGATGCTGAACACCGTTTGCTCCGCGTCTTGCATGGTCAAGAACGGTCTCATCAATTGTGTATGTACCACCGTCCATTGCCATCAATCCGCCACCGCGGCCAACACATGCATCAATACCATCCAAAGAAACATTGTTCTCTGCGAGAAGATTTAAAATTGTCTCTTTTCTGTATGGCATCTGTGCAGAAATCCCATCAAATTCATCCAACTTGTTAGCATCGTGAGATACGTTCTTTGAAAAAAGAACGTTATCTCCTTCGATTAATGCAATTTTAGTTGAAGTTGAACCTGGATTAATTGTAAAAATCTTATAATTTTTCATAACTGTCGTGTCCCTCCAAAATCAATTATTGTTTCTTGCTTCCGGCAGCACGTACAGCGGAAATAACTACGTTTCCTTTAATCTCAGAAACTGGTGCCCCTCTTGAGCAGTCACAAACGACTTTGTTGAATCCCTGAAGCATCGGTCCATAAGCATCTGCTTTACCAAACTGCTGAATTAATTTTACGGCAACGTTACCAACGTTCAAATCTGGCCAGATTACTACGTTTGCTTTTCCGGCAACTTTACTCTCACGCTTAACCTTCTTCTCTGCTACAGCTGGAACGATAGCTGCATCCAACTGGAATTCACCATCAATTGCAAGATCAGGACGTTGTTCATTGGCAATCTTTAATGCCTCTGTCACTTTATCAACTAATTCGCCTTGTCCACTTCCAAGTGTAGAGTAGCAAACCATTGCACATCTTGGCTCCCAATCAAGTAAAGCAGAAACGGTGTCACATGCAGAAATTGCAATACTTGCCAACTGCTCCGGATTTGGATTGGTACAAACAGCGCTATCGCCGATTGCAAGTAAGGAACCTTCGCTTCCTTCATATCCAGGAATATCGCAAAGACCAATACTTGAGATGGTGCTGATTCCCGGTTTCAAGCCAATAATCATCTGACCTGCTAATAAAACGTCTCCGGTTGTGTAATCAATACCTGCAAAGGTAACATCAGCTTCATCAACTGCCTGCATAACCATTGCATAGTAAAGCGGATCCTGCATACGACGAGCAAGTGCTTTCTCTTTTAATAAAGTTTCCGGCTTTGCTACATATTTTGCAATCAACTCATTTTTGTATGTTTCTTCATTGATATCTACAATCGTAAATACATCTACGTCATATCCTCTTTCAGCTGCTGTCGCTTTAATTTCTTCTGCATTACCAACCAATACAGGAACAATGTATCCATCTTTTCCTGTCTCATAGGCAGCCTGCATCATTTTTTCATTCAATGCTTCCGGGAATGCAACTTTCTGAGGATTGAGCTTTGCTTTTTCAAAAATTTGATCAAGTACACTCATTCTAAATACCTCTCTTATAATTCTTCTTCAATAAGGTCAATTAAATCTCCAACTGTTGCACATGCACTTGCATCAGCAAGCATTAAAGCTACATCTAACTCATTCTCGATTTCAGACACCAAAGCTACCATCTGTACCGATGCGCCTGCAAGGTCTTCTTTGAAAGTGCTTTCTGTAGTAACTTCACTTGCATCCTTTTTGTATGCCATTGCTACCATTTCAATTACCTGTGCTTCTAATTCTTGTCTTTCCATTTTCTTATCTCCTTTTACAATTACTAAAATATATATTAGATAGCTGATATTTCTTTCCCAGCTATTCCGGACAAATTATTCTTCATCCAAATCAAATACTACGGTTTTTACACCAATTTCTCTATCAAAAATAGCTGCATGGCAGTTAAGTGGAAGCTTTGCAGTTAATTCTTCTCGGTTTTTCTTGCTGATTCCGCGAATAACTGCATTTAATCTTGATCCTTCTTCCAGTTCTACTTCACCATATGCAAATTTTCCTAAGTTCTTATATTCCGGTTTGGAAGAAAGTGCAGCCGGAAGTACGATAGAATGTACTTTCGCTTTTCCGCTGATTTCATACCATTCTGTTTCATAGCAACCACATGCATTACATGCGTATACCGGTGGAAATTCCACATTGCTACATTTCGGACATTTACGTCCTAAGATTTTACCTTCTTCAAGGGCTTCATAATATGTCTGTACTACTTTTTCTAATTTAATAGCCATGATTTCTCCTCCTATTCCATTGTGCGTAAGATTACTGCTGCTACATTCTGTGCACCGCCGTAACCACGAAGCATTGCTGTCTTTGGAAGTTTCTTAACCTGACGTTCTTCACATTCGCCACGCATCTGTTTACATGCTTCATAAACATCTGCAAGACCGGAAGCTGCATGCGCATGTCCAAAGGAAGTTCTTCCACCGTTGGTGTTGATTGGCTTATCTCCATCGTATGCAGTACGTCCATCACAAATGTATTTCCAGCCTTCGCCGTATGGAAGGTATCCTGCAATTTCTGCTGCTACAAGATGAGAAGTAATAATAAAGTCATTTGCATAGAAGATATCGATATCTTCTCCGGTTAATCCAGTTGCTTCATAAGCCTGACGTACTGCTTCTTCTGTTGCACGCACTTCAAAATGAGGTGTTGTTGCTTCACAAGCTGCACTACCAACTGTAAGAACCTCGATTGGTTTGTGTTTTAAGTTTGGAGCAATCTTAGGAATCATCTCTGTTGCGCACACGATACATGCTGCTGCTCCATCACATTTAAGTTCCAAACCTCCTGCACGAAGGAAATCACCCATCTTAGGATTGTATGGAGAATTCATGTATTCATCCAAAGTCATTCCAGCTTCTTCTGCGATAGATTCATAAGTTCTTCTTTCAATCGCAAGTGGATTCATAGATGCATTCCGTCTATTGTTTACACACATTGCATTGATGGTATTGTTCATATCTTCTGCGGAAATTCCACGTGTACGTACGTACCATTCCGCTGCATCATCGTAGATTAATTCCTGTCCAGCCATTAACTGTCGGGTATATGTACGATCGTATAACCACTGGGTTGTTTTTAGGAATCTCTCCATTGGTATCTTATCACGTTTATATGGATGCTTTGGAGTTTCAACATCGTCTGCCGGAGATGGTGCACTATCACCAAATTCTACTGCGCCTGTTAATACACAGTCATACTTACCGGAAGCAATGGCATTGACTGCCTGCTCAATTGCAAGATAACCGGTACAACATGCTTCAGAATGATGGATAGAACCTTTTCCTTTCATTCCGAACCAGTTTGTAACATGTACATTCGGAGTTAAATAACCAGTACCATTTAATGGGTTGGCACAACCATGGAAATAATACTGTACATCCTGTGGATTAACACCTGCATCCTCCATAGCTTTTAATGCGGCATATCCAAACATTTCACCCTCTGTCAAGCCGTCTGTCTCAGGATTGTCAACTGTATACATGAATGGTGTACAGCCAACACCGATAATAGAAACACTTCTATTATACTTGCCTAACTTTGTCTGATTCATTACCTGTTCCATTAATAAATCCTCCTTCTCTTAAATATCGTTAATGGAATTTTACCATTTCAAATCCAATCCGTTATATTATAGTACAAAAGCACAAAAAAAACTATCGTACTAGCGCACAAAGATTCCATCTGTTTTTTGTTAGATATTGTATGAAACAATAAAGGCACAAAAATGATGTCTTTCAACCATTTTCGCGCCTTTCCTTTATATTCCAATACTTTGTATCTTTCTGTGCTTAGTACAAAGATTTATAAATTTTCTTGTACTATTCATTTGTACGTTAGTCCAAGATGCTAATTTTATTCTTCATTCTTATCTGCCCATTTCAAAATAATGTGCTGAATTTTCCCATCTTTTAAAGAAACTGTAAGAGCATCCCACGTATTCACACTATCCTGGTATCTGTCAAACACATACATTCCGCCTTCCGATACATCTTCGTATGTTCCAAACATATTCTTTTTTGCTTCCACAACGTTTTTTCGTAAAAAGAAAAACCTCCCGGTGCCGGTCCAGCGACCAAGCCTCCAAGAGGTATAAATAAACACTTTTCTACTCGACAAAATCAATCGTAAGCGATTCTATCACATAACCATATTGCGAATCTGAGTTTTCTACAATCGTAGCATTCACATATGCGACCAGTTCCTCTGTTCCAAGTTCCTCCTCTACCCACACAATCTTTCCTGTTACGCTGGTACCTTTCAAAGTTTCCAGTTTAAAATCCGGATAACTCAATCCCCAATCACCGATTCCATAATATAACGTTCCGTCTTTCTCACGGATAGCATTATCAAAGATTCCTCTGTTAATATATTCTTCAACAGAGTATTCTTTCCCAAACAAATCTTTCATCGACTGTTTTAATATCTTATCATCCACTCTCATTGCATAATTCATCTCCGGATCAGGGTATTCTGAATAAAATGCTTCATAGTACTCCGAATGAAAAACTGCCGTAGTAACTGCAAAATAATTGTCGATTTCTTCTACATCTCCTGCTCCTCTACTTTGCAAAGACACTGTCTGGTGTGATATTGCATACATCATCCTATCAACAATCTCTTCTTTTGTAAGGTTCTCCATTTCCGAATTCCACATGAATTCTATTTCTGGTGAATCGGCATTTCCTTCGATATCCGCCTCTACCTTCTGGCTATTCTCCTCATTCTCCTCCACGAATTCCGTTTCTCGTTCCACCTCAAACTCTGTTTGTGTCTCTGACTCTGTTTCCACCTGGGAGCTTTGCTCTGTTGACTGAGCATTCTTATCCCCCGTACATCCAACAAAAGACCCCATCAAAACACCACATAATAAAAACATACTTACTAATTTCTTCTTCATAATTTTATTCTCCCCAAAATATTTTCTTTTACATCAGTAACTATAGCACTCTATTTTTTTATTTACAATAAATATTAAGAAATCTTCATCTTTTTCATAATTCTTTAAAAATAGCGCAAACGGTTTTCCGTCTGCGCTATCTTAATCATCTTATTTATCATGGATTTCACTATGAAGTTCTTGTAATGATTTCAATTCGTTATCTTTATGTGTCTTCACATAATGAATTCCTTCTGCTGTTGCTTTTGCCGCTGCAACAGTTGTCATATATGGTACTTTTGCTTTGATTGCAGATTTACGTAAATATCCGTCATCTTCTGCTCCCTTCTTATCATTTGGAGAGTTGAGGATTAACTGAATATCTCCATTGGTAATCAGGTCTGCAACATTTGGGCGACCTTCTGAAAGTTTCTTCACCATTGTTGCCGGAATTCCTTCTGCAGTAAGCCAGCTATGAGTTCCTTCCGTTGCAACAATGCTAAATCCATCTTCATGAAGAATTCTTGCAACATCCACTACCTCATCTTTATCTTTGTTATTTACAGAGATAAGAACAGTTCCTTCTAACGGAAGTTTGGATTGGGTTGCTTCCTGCGCTTTGAAGAATGCTTCTCCGTATGACTCAGAAAGTCCAAGTACCTCTCCGGTAGAACGCATCTCCGGTCCTAATACCGGGTCAACTTCTTGGAACATATTGAATGGGAATACAGCTTCTTTTACACCGTAATTCGGAATTACCTGTTCCTTCAAATCCGCAATCGGTGAAGGACGACCGGTCAGTTCTGAAGTAATAATATCTGTAGCAAGTGGCACCATACGAATATTACATACTTTGGATACCAAAGGTACGGTACGGGATGCTCTTGGATTTGCCTCAAGCACATATACTTTTCCATTCTCAATTGCATACTGCATGTTCATAAGACCTTTTACATGCATTTCTTCCGCAATCTTTCTGGTATATTCTTTAATTGTCTTAACATTATCCTCCGTAATATGAACAGAAGGAATAATACATGCAGAGTCGCCGGAGTGAATACCTGCAAGCTCAATGTGTTCCATAACAGCCGGAACAAATGCATGTGTTCCGTCACTGATTGCGTCTGCCTCACACTCTAATGCATGATTTAAGAAACGGTCAATCAAAATCGGGCGATCCGGTGTCACACCAACTGCAGCTTTCATATATTCTGTCATGCTTGCATCGTCGTATACAACTTCCATTCCACGACCACCAAGTACGTAGGAAGGACGAACCATAACCGGATAACCAATCTGATTGGCAATTGCAATTGCTTCATCTACGTTGACAGCCATTCCGGATTCCGGCATTGGAATTTCGAGTTTCTCCATCATAGCACGGAACAAGTCACGGTCTTCTGCCAAATCAATAACAGATGGAGCAGTACCTAAAATCTTAACTCCGTTCTTCTCTAAATCTGCTGCCAGATTTAATGGTGTCTGACCACCAAACTGAGCAATTACACCAAGCGGCTTCTCTTTGTTATAAATGCTAAGAACATCCTCTAAGGTTAATGGCTCAAAATACAATTTATCGGAAGTGTCATAGTCTGTGGAAACCGTTTCCGGATTACAGTTAACAATAATGGTCTCAAATCCAAGCTTTTTAAGTGCCATTGCTGCATGTACACAACAATAATCAAACTCGATACCTTGTCCGATACGGTTTGGTCCACCACCCAAAATCATAATCTTCTGCTTATCAGAAATCGGGTTCTTATCCGTTGCATTATAGGTAGAGTAATAATATGCGTTATTCTCTGTTCCGCTAACGTGAACACCTTCCCATGCTTCTTCAACGCCAAGCTCGATTCTGCGATTGCGGATATCATCCTCTGAAATCTCTAAAAGCTGGCTTAAATATTTATCTGCAAAACCATTTTTCTTTGCACTGATTAAAAGCTCATCTGCCGGCATACTACCTTTGGATGCAAGAAGTTGTTCCTCTTCTTCTACCAATTCCTTCATCTGTTCGATAAAGTATGCTTTCACCTTGGTAATCTCGAAAAGTTCTTCAACGGTTGCACCTTTGCGAAGCGCTTCATACATCATGAAATGACGCTCACTGGATGGTGTTGCAAGACGACGAAGTAATTCTTCCTTGCTTAAAGTATCAAAGTCCTTTGCATGACCCAAACCATAACGACCGGTCTCTAAGGAACGGATTGCTTTCTGGAAGGCTTCTTTGTAGGTCTTACCGATACTCATAACCTCACCAACAGCACGCATCTGTGTTCCAAGTTTATCCTCAACGCCTTTGAACTTTTCAAATGCCCAACGAGCAAACTTAATTACTACATAGTCTCCATCCGGAACATATTTATCTAAAGTTCCGTACTTACCACATGGAATGTCTTTTAAGGTAAGTCCTGCTGCAAGCATTGCTGATACAAGCGCAATCGGGAAACCGGTTGCTTTGGATGCTAATGCAGAGGAGCGGGAAGTACGTGGATTAATCTCAATTACAACATCTCTGTCCGTCTTTGGATCATGCGCCCATTGCACATTGGTTCCACCGATAACCTGTACCGATTCTACAATCTTGTGCGATTTTTCTTCCAAACGCTTCTGCACTTCCTTAGGAATTGTAAGCATTGGAGCAGCACAGAAAGAGTCTCCTGTATGCACACCAAGCGGATCGATATTCTCAATGAAACATACGGTAATGATATTACCTTCTGCGTCACGAACAACCTCAAGCTCTAATTCTTCCCAGCCCAAAATAGACTCTTCTACAAGAACCTGACCAACAAGACTTGCTTGTAAACCTCTTGCACAAACAGTCTTTAATTCTTCTTTATTATATACAAGGCCTCCACCGGCTCCACCCATGGTGTATGCCGGACGAAGAACAACCGGATATCCTAATTTGTCCGCAATGGCAAGTGCATCTTCAACCGAATATGCAACTTCACTACGAGCCATCTCAATTCCTAATGAATCCATGGTCTTCTTAAACTCAATACGGTCTTCACCACGCTCGATGGCATCTACCTGTACACCGATAACTTCTACGTTGTACTTGTCCAAAACGCCTGCTTGATTTAACTCAGAACACAAATTCAAACCAGACTGACCGCCCAAGTTCGGAAGTAACGCATCCGGTCTTTCTTTTGCAATAATCTGCTCAAGACGCTCTACATTCAACGGCTCAATATATGTTACATCTGCAGTCTCCGGATCCGTCATAATTGTTGCCGGATTTGAGTTAACAAGTACAATCTCATATCCCAACTTACGAAGTGCTTTACAAGCCTGGGTTCCTGAATAATCAAATTCACAAGCCTGTCCAATGATAATCGGACCGGATCCGATAATTAAAATTTTGTTGATATCTGTTCTCTTCGGCACGGAATTCGCCTCCTATTTATAAATTTTTCGTGTGATATTTTACCACTTTGCAATAAGCAATGTCAATGATTTTACAATGTTTGTGAACGTTCACGAATATTCTTTTTAAAATTGATTACTTTATGTTCATATTCCTCATTCATGAGGGTTGATGTAATCATAAAGTCAGCAGATGACTTGTTGTTAGCAATCGGAATATCATACACCTGCGCAATACGCAAAAGCGCCTTTACATCCGGGTCATGCGGCTGCGCTGTAAGCGGATCGGAGAAGAAAAATACAAAGTCAACTTTTCCCTCAACGATTTTTGCTCCAATCTGCTGATCTCCGCCAAGCGGGCCACTATTATATCCGCGTACCGGAAGTCCTGTCTTCTCCGTAATCATGCGGGCTGTTGTACCGGTTCCACAAAGGAAATGCTGCTTTAAAATCTCTTTGTGTTCCTCACACCACTCAATTAATTCTGCCTTTTTATTATCATGTGCAATTAATGCAATATTTTTCTGTTTTTCAATGGTAAGCGTAATATAATTATCTTCCAACTTTTTCCCCTCCGTATTTTCCCTTTTATGCGCCAAGTTCTTCTTCGCTTTTTGCTAATGCCGATGCAATAACTGCATCCATATCATAATACTTGTATTCACCAAGACGACCGCCAAATACAATATTTGTTTCTTGGTCTGCAAGTTTTTTATACTCAGTATACAGATTGCTGTTCTTTTCATCGTTGACCGGATAGTAAGGCTCGTCCCCTACTTTCCACTCAGAACTATACTCACGGCTGATAACCGTCTTTGGCTGCTCACCAAATTCAAACCACTTATGCTCAATAATACGTGTCCATGGTGTCTTGCTATCCGTATAGTTAACTGCTGCATTTCCTTGGAAATTCGGCTTGTCTAAAACTTCTGTCTCAAAGCGAACCGAACGATATTCCAATGCTCCTAACTTATAGTCGAAATACGCATCAATCGGACCTGTATAAATCACCTTATCCGCCAATGCATCCAGCTCTTTTTTTTGCTCCAGATAGTCCACATTCAATCTTACTTCAATTCCGTCCAAGAGATTTTCAACCATCTTTGTGTATCCACCCATTGGGATTCCTTGATACAATGCATTGAAATAATTATTATCAAATGTAAGACGCACCGGTAAACGTTTAATGATAAATGCCGGCAACTGGTCACATGGTCTTCCCCACTGTTTCTCCGTATAACCTTTGATTAATTTCTCATAAATATCAGTTCCTACTAAGCTAATTGCCTGTTCTTCAAGATTCTTTGGCTCAGTAATTCCAGCAGCTTTTTTCTGCTCTTCAATTTTGGCTGCCGCCTCTTCCGGAGTGACAACACCCCACATTTTATTAAACGTATACATGTTGAATGGAAGGGAATATAATTCTCCATGGTAATTTGCTACCGGCGAATTCGTAAAACGATTAAATTCCGCAAACTGTGTAATGTAATCCCAGACTTTTTTATTATTCGTATGGAAAATATGCGCGCCGTATACATGCACATTAATATCTTCTATCTCTTCGGTATAAACATTTCCGGCTATATTAGGTCTCTTGTCAATAACAAGTACCTTTTTCCCTGCGCATTTTGCTTGCTGTGCAAATACTGCACCATACAGCCCCGCACCAACAACTAAATAATCATATTGCATCTTAAATATCCTCCATTTCTTTTTCTAAATCTTCCGGCGACATAATCTTACGAAACAGTTTCTCCAAAATCCGCTCATAAATTAAAAATACGATTGCCGGCAATAGTACAATTGCTATCGGCAAAAAGTATATCACCAACGCTGCCACTGCCAAAACGACCAACATCAAGACAGACCATGGAAGATTAACAATCGCCAAAAGTGCACTGTTTTTCATCGTTCCTTTCATATCAAGCTCAAAACGCGCCGAATAAGAGAATGTATACAATGCCCAAAGAATGATAAGCACCAATGCTATTACAAAAAAGTAAAATAAAATAGCTTCCATTTTCTCTTCCGGTTTCCATAACAGCCAAATATCTGCTGATAAAAATGCAATAAACACCAGCATAATCAGCCATATTTTGGTTGTCTGCTTAAAATTCGAGCGAAACGACCCCCAAAAAGTGCGAAATACATAACCTACTTCTTTTCGAATCACACGATGTATTGTATCATATAATGCCGTTGTAGATGCACCGATGGTAAAAATCGGAATGGAAAAAATCACCCACAGAACGCTGATAAAAAAGCAGTCTACTGCTTTATTGACCGCACTAAAAAATTTATTGTCATAATTAAAAAAGCTTCCCATAACAACTCCTAATGATCTCGTCACAAAGTTCTTCTTTTGATTTGTTATCCGTTGTAATTGTAATGTCTGCTGCAGCCTCATAAAGGGCTCTGCGTTTTTCCATCAATCCTGCTATGTATTCCACATTCATATTGCCATTTAATATCGGTCTATCTTTGCTGTATCTTACGCGCTCAAATATCGTTTCCGGTGTAGCGGTAAGAAAGATGATTTTTCCGCTTTTTTTCATTTCGATTATATTCTCCGGACGAACGACAACACCTCCGCCACAAGAAACAATGGTATTTCCTTCTTCTCCGATGGTTTGTACCAAACGGCTTTCAATATCACGGAAATAATCTTCTCCATACTTCTCAAAAATCTCTGTAATCGGCATTCCCTGTTCTTTCACGATACGCTCATCCATTTCCACAAGCTCTCGATGCAGTTCTTTTTGCAATAATTTTGCAATGGTGCTTTTCCCGGCACCCATAAACCCAATCAGATAAATGTTGTTTGATTTTTCACTCATCATTATGCTCCTAACTGAAGAACTTCTCTTTGACTTCTTCTACCGGCATATCCATTCCGGTGTAAAGCTTAAATGCTGCAACTCCCTGCCACAATAACATTCCTTTTCCACCAACACAGGTGCAGCCTGCCTCTTTTGCCTCACGAAGCAGCCTTGTTTCTTCCGGATTATAAACAGCATCTGCTACGACAAGTCCCGGATGAAATGCGCTTAAATCTTTCACTACGCTTTCATTATCCATCGGTTTCATTCCTACGATTGTTGCATTTGCAAAAATGTCGCTGGATTGGATTTCTTCGGTCATTTTCTTAGTATCTGCAATATCGTATACATTTACAACTATTGATGGTACCGCTTTTTTGATTTTTTCTGCTGTTTGTAATGTGCGCTCAAAAAAATCATCCTTAATATTAAAAATCGTTATCTCTCTTGCGCCATCTAACGCACACTGCACCTGAATTGCAGTAGCAGCCCCGCCGCCGCCGGCAACTGTAATCTTTTTGCCTTTTACATCAATTCCATGATCTTTTAAATTATTAACAAAACCCTCTCCATCGGTAATGTATCCGGTTAATTTCCCATCATCATTGACAATCGTATTCACCGCACCAATAATCTGTGCTGCCGGAGATAATTCATCTACATGTTTTGCAGCCTCTGTTTTGTCCGGCATTGTTACATTACAACCACGCATCCGGAACAATTTCATTGCTTCAAGAGCATCTTTTACTTCATTCTCTTTGATGTCAAATGCTACATACGCATAATCAAGCCCAAGCCGGTCGAAACTGTAATTGTACATTGCCGGCGAACCGGAATGACCTACCGGCGAGCCAATGAGCGCCAACAGTCCTGTATGTCCTGAAATTCTACTTTCCATTTCTATTTCCTCCATGTTCCATTCCTATCGTTTAAATGAGCAACAACAAATCCAGTGGTTTATCAATAATTTGCTTTGCACCGTTTTCTTCCAAAAACGTTCTGTCACGAAATCCCCATGTTACAGAAACGCATGGAATACCTGCGTTTTTCGCAGTTAAGATATCGGTATCCGCATCGCCCACATAAATGGCATGTTCTTTCAGCACATCCATATCGCGTAACGCTTGGTTTAGGGTATCCGGTGCCGGCTTTCTGGCAATTGTCGGTGTCTCACCGATTGCAATCTCCGTAAATCCTTCAAAAAATTCCCGGTTTAGTTCTTTCACTGCTACATCCATTTTGTTAGATACAATCGCCATCTTGATGCCACGTTGTTTTAACTCATTCATCACCACACAAATATCTTGGTATGGTCCGGTATTATCTTTACAATGAATTTTATAATATTCCTTAAACGCCCGGAATGTTTCATCAAAATGTGGATTGCGTTTTCCACTCGGTACGGCGCATTCCATTAGGTGTTCCACGCCATTACCAATAAATTGTCGGATTTCTTCCAACGAACGTGGTGTCATGTTGTTGGCAACAAGAGCCGCATTAACCGCTTCCGTCAAATCCTGCAATGTATCCAAAAGCGTACCATCCAAATCGAATATAACAGCTTCAATTCCTCTCTTTTCCTGTTCCCCAACTTTCTCATAGCAGGATTCAAAAATATCTCGGTCTACAATATACACATCATGCAAATCATCCTCGCGAACCAGCAGATAATCGCCTACATTTCCTTTGACATATTTGCTATCATCCCATTCTCCGAAAATTTTCACATTGTGATCCAGTTGTTTTGCCCTTACAATAATGTTTCCCGTTGGAATGCATACCTTAACATGCTCTAACAGGGATATTACTTTTCCACTTGTGTTATCTTTGATGGTTGGATTATATTCCTCATCTCGTAAATGATACGCCCTTTCATACGCACGATATCCTCGCAGAAAAGTTTCTTCCTTGTTCAAAGATATTTCGCCTTTGATTCCCACAACAATGATGGTATCTTCTTCTACATTAATATCCAAATCACCCTTCATGGTACGAACCGTTATCTGTGTTCCCACCGGAAATAGTTCAATCGCCTTAATATATCCCATGGTAACCGGGCGTTTTATATATTCATCCATCTCTTGAATCGCTGGTGAGTAGGACCTTGTATCAATAATCTCAGAATTTTCAAAATAGTCTACCAAACGTTTCTCCAGCACCGCTTTTACTGCAGAATTAGACAGCACACGTTTCCCATCTGTTGAAACAACCATTCTTGGCGTAACTCCACGAGTTTTACAATATCGTTCATATTCTATAATCAATTGATTCATTGGAATAAAACCACCGGCCTTTGCCAGATGTCCGCCACCGGATCCTATTTCTTTGCAGATTTCTTGTGCAAATTCATTGGCTTGTACTGTTTTTACACAACTTCGCACCGATAATTTTGCCCCGGTTTCCGATACCGTAAATACCATGCACAAATCCACTGCATCTACTTCTAAAACAAAATCACTGATAATACCAAGAATATTCGGATCACATTCTCCTGCTTTGACAATTGCGCTACGATAATCTTCCAAATATTCACTTCGCAAAATTGCAGTTCCGGCAACTTCCAGGTCTTCAATCGACATATTTGCATTGCGCAATCGGTCAATCAAATTCTGGTCAATCTTTGCCATATCCCGTAAATCCTTATCAAGCGGATGCGTAATCTCTGCGAACCCGCCAGTATCCTTATATAAACCATAATACAACGCTGTTGCAAGATGGATATTCTCATTCACATCATAGTGTTCATCTTTTAACATCTGCCAAATTAAAGTAGAACAAGCACCCAAGGAAGTTCTTATCTCTGACAAACATGGCAAATCTGTGCATATTCGATGATGGTCAAGTACTGCAATATTGTCTGCATCAAAGTGCGTTACATTTCCTTCCCCATATTGACAATCCACCATTACCAAAAGTTTTGGTGGTATCAGTTTACGAACATAAGAAATCGGAATATCCAGTGCATCTATCATAAGCACCAGATTACTTTTTCGAATCGCATTCCTACCGGAATACACAAAAGAAACCGTTTTTCCATGGTCCTTCAAATACTGATAAACAGCATAACCGCTTGCGATTGCATCTGCGTCCGGATTATCGTGACACTGTACCACAATATCGTCATATGCCAAAAGTTCTCGTAATTTCAAATTCATTTCCTCCTACTCTATGTATGGGAAAAATAAATCACTTCGATTTTCCTCATCAAACATAGAATTGTATTGCAAAATTTCGTATTGTTTGATCCACTTAGCTTCCTCTCCGGTCGCCTCGTCGATATGCAAATAGGTTTTTTCATCCAATGAAAAATATCCTTGTGAGTTGATTGCCGGCACTACTTCCATCATATCCGACAAAAACTGATGGTATGCCGGGAGCTTGATTCCGGCTTTCTCCATCGTCATCGTTGAAAGATAGTTCAAGCTCGTAATCGGAATCGTTTCCGACGGTGATTCATAATTGGTCCAAATAAAAAATGGAACCGTATATAATGCCTGTAATTCCGTCTTTGTAAGTCCGGACAAGCCTTTCCTATTCAAAAGCGGATAGAACTGTGAATTCAAACTCGGCTGGTGGTCTCCGAAAAAAACAATTTCCACCGGTTCGTCTACATTTTCAAAATAAGTGATAAGATTTGCCAATGCACTATCACTCTCATGTATCAAAGAAAAATATTGGTTCGCATCGGTATACGACATTCCCGTCTTATATACCTCTTCTTCAAAATTGTCAAAATCCTCGCCATATCCTCCATGGTTTTGCATGGTAATTCCCATTATATACAACTTCTCATTATTGGCACGTCCTTCATAACGTTCTATAATCTGATTATAGAGTTCTTGGTCAGAAACATATTCTCTTATTATATCTTCTTGTGGGAAATCATCCAAAAAATACATCTCATCATATCCCAGATTCGGATAAACCTGATTTCGGCTCCATCCAGTCTCATAATATGGATGCATTGCTACGCAAGTATATCCTTCATTCTTCAATGTAGATACCAAAGAGGTCGGTGTCTTGCTGATATACTGCTGATATACCACAGATCCACTTGGCAGAAATGCCATGGAATTGCCCGTCAGATATTCCCATTCCGAATTCGGTGTCTTAGCACCAAACACAGAAGATAGCGCGTACCCCTTCGTCGTATTATCTACCAAAGAATCCATAAAAGGTGTTAGCTCTATATTTGTGTGTACATCGCCTATTACGCTTAAATCTGCAAAAGACTCACTCATAATAACAATAATAGTTGGATTCGTTACATTCACTTCGGCATTCGCTAAAATGTCTTCTTTCGAATATTGTTGCTCCAATTGGGCAACGACTTGATTCGAATAATCCTTTGGTTCTGTAACAAAACTATCTCGCGCACTTAAAATAAAATTCAAAATATACCCATTGCGATAAGTGCCTTTTTGCTCCCATGTCTCAGTATTCATATTACGCACATTGATTCCGATAGTTGTACATATGATGCCACCGAGTAAGACGCTAATAATACGCATATGCACTTTTTCCTCAAATGTCACATGACATTTCCTTACCAATGCAACAAAGAGCGCAGTTGCCATAAGCACATACGCGCCTCTATCCGGCAAACGCAGTTGATATGTCCCTGCCACACTAAGTCCGGTTCCTATGGAACGCAAATCAGAAAAAGTAAACTCATTTTGCCGAAACAAATATACAAAATAATTGATAAACCCAAAACAAATCAAGGTAATATGCGCGATAATACATGTTAGTCCCACATTATTTGTAAACAACAAAATCAGCAGATAGACTACAACACAACACAATACATTGAGAAATAAAATATCACCGCTTGTTCTTATAAACAATTCCCATTCCAGCAACAAATACTGAATGGAAAACATAGATAACGTCGCACCACCTGCAAACAAAATCACACACCATAGCCATGGTAACTTTTCACTAAGGTCTATTTTAAGACTTTTCACCAAATAATAGCATGCTCCATAGGCAACAAGCACCCACAATTGATATCCAATTGTAAAATACATCACTAGTGCCAGTAAAAATGCGATTGCAAATCGTAAATTGTTCTTTTTATCATATTCTAAACGGATTTTCATTTTACAACCTCACACCATTTTACAATACAATAAAATCGCTTTTGTGGCAACTGCTCATTTTTAAGCGATTTGTGGTTGTGACACCACTCTTTGGAAAACCGAGGTACGTAAGGTTATTCATTCAAAAAAATCCTTTATTTGTTCGAGAATAATCTCCATAAGACGTGTTCTTGCTTCTATACTCGCCCATGCAATGTGTGGCGTAATGAAAAGCCGATTGCTATCCTTTATATTTTTAAGCGGATTATTGGTATCCATCGGTTCTTTGCATAAAACATCCACCCCCGCAGCCATTATGATTCCTTGTTCTAATGCATTTGCCAAATCTTTTTCCACAACAATTGGTCCTCTTCCGAGATTAAGAAAGATTGCGGTTTTCTTCATCTTCGAAAATGCTTCCCGGTTCATCAGCCCTTTCGTATCTTCATTCAAAGGCGCATGAACAGATACGATGTCCGATGTTGTAAGTAATTCCTCAAATTCCACGCGCGTATATCCTTCCTGTACATTTTTCCCTGATGTAGAATAATATATCACCTTACACCCAAACATTTTTGCAATATCTGCTACTCTTCGTCCAATATTGCCTAGTCCTATAATCCCCCATGTCATGCCATTTAATTCATGGAATACTTTTGCAAAATGCGTAAACATGATGTCTCCAACATATTTCTCGGATTTGACATATTCATCATAGTAATGCAACTTTTCTAACAAATAGAACAACATTGCAAATGTATGCTGTGCAACCGATTCCGTAGAATATCCAGCCACATTGCGCCAAGCGATTCCTCTCTTTGCCAAATAGTCTTTATCCAGATTATTGGTTCCCGTTGCCGTGACACATATCAGCTTTAAGCGTTCTGCCAGGCCAATCGAATGTTCATTCACCTCTACTTTATTTAAAACTACTACGTCCGCATCGCGCGTTCGCTCCCTTGCCTCTTCCTGCGATGAAAAATCATATTTTACTATCTCTCCCAGTGCTTCGTATCCGGATAAATCGATATCATCACCAATTGTTTTTGCATCTAAAAATACAATCTTCATAATTGCTCCTTTCCACTATCCTTGATTATTTTTATTTTACTTTCTCCCCTAAGGAAAGTAAAGAACATCACCGATATATAAAACGACAGTAGACAAACAAGGAGGTTTTCTATGGCAACAGTTACAAGCGGAATCACGCTAAGTGCAGAATTTTATTTGCGAAATTTTTATAAGAACAATCGAGATATCAGCAAAGCAGCGAAACGTGAGAATTTTACGCAAACCGAGCTTTCCTACGAGGATTCACGAGCACTTTCGCGCGCTGTAAAGCGCCTTTCCTCATATGAATATTCCGAAAACGAGAATGAGGAAAGTATTAAAAACACCATTCAGGCATTTGCTGATACCTATAACAATACTTCTGATTCTTTAAAGGAAACAGATAATGATGATTTAAAACGATATGCCAAACAGTTGAAAGCTCTTTCGAACAAATATCGTGAAGAATTAGAAGATGTTGGTATTACCGTAGAAAAGGATGGCAAATTATCGGTAAATGAGAATTTGCTCAAAAGCGCATCTATGGATAAAATAAAAAAAGTCTTCTCAAAAGAATCCGAATTTTTACATAAGACAACATTTATTTCCAAACGATTGCATCAAAATTCTTACGAAGCAATCTATGCAGAATTAACCGGTAATGGTCATCAAATTAATATTACATTATAAACGAAAAAGAGTTCCGTGAACGGAACTCTTTTTATGTAATCATATACTCTATTCCATACCTGCTTTTGATAACTCTTCCAATACGCTTGCTTTCTCCGCTACCTGCGCAACAGATGACAAAATCTCCTCTGTCTCGGCTACTTGTCCGGTGGCCGCCGCCATAATACCTTCGTACTGCTCGGTCATCACTTTGATTGCATCTACAATATGTCCAATCTGCTCTGTAATACGTGTCGCAGACTCTCCATTACCCTTTGCCAAGGATCCCATTTCTTTCGCGACAATCGTAAATCCTCGACCAGCTTCACCTGCTCTTGCCGCTTCGATTGCAGCATTCAATGCAAGCATGTTCGATTTTCTGGATGCAGACTGGATTCCGGTAACAACTTCTTGTGTCTTCTGCAACAAATCTTCCATATCCCTGGTCAGTTCCTGTACCTTTTCCAACTGCTCGACAATACCTTCTGCATTTGTCTCAATTTCTTGAACCGCTGCATTTGCGAGGCCTAATTCCTGACTAATAGACTCCATATGTTCGTTAATCTGCGCGTTTCGTTTAATAGAAACAGCGGCACTGATAACACCTACAACCTGTCCATTTTGCTTCACCGGCGTTAAGATTCCGTTGGTTGGAACCCCATAGATAAACTCCGGAAGGTTACCGGAACTTCCTTCTCCGGTCTCGATTGCTTTTATTACCATGTCATCGCCCGGGTGATTAATATCAAGTGGCGTACCAATCGGAATATCCATGCGAAATGTCTTCGCCGGCCAAACACCAATCGTCTTTTCTCTGTCAACCAAACAGATTTGTGCATCGATGTTCAACGCTTTCTGTATTAATGGTATTGTAAGTTTTAATGCTTCTAAAATGTCCATATTGTATGCCCCCTTAAATTCTACGGAACTTATCAACTTCGCTTTGTAACTGTTGAGAAATGTCCATATTATTTTCTGCCTCAAACTTTATTCCGGAAATAGTAGCAACCAATTCACCAACATTAGATGCCGCATCCGATACTCCATCAGCGCTCTCTGACATTGCATTTGAAATTCCATTAATGGCCTCAGTCATTTCTCTCATGGTATGCTGTAGCTGGTCTGTATTTTTTTGAAATGAACCAACAATCACTTCCATACGTTCTGCGTCATCATAATAAGTATCTGCCGCATCTCCAAAGCCCTTGTAATCTTCCATAACATCATCTTGCATAAAATGAATTAAATCGTTCGCATTTTGTACCAGACGCTCCACTGCCGCTACAACATTCTTGCTGATTTCCTGAATATCATTTGCTGTCTGACGACTATTATCTGCCAACACACGAATCTCATCTGCCACAACAGCAAATCCTTTTCCTGCTTCTCCGGCTCTTGCCGCTTCAATAGAGGCATTCAGCGCCAACAAGTTTGTCTGACTTGCAATTTCTAAAATATCCTGCGTTAAATGGTCAATATCTTCCACTCGCTTGCTTTCATCAATAGCAGCCAATACATCCGCTTGTTTTTGGTCCATCATATTCTGTATAGTATTTTTCTTACCTTCTGTGGAACCCTTAATATTAGTTGCCCGTTGTTTAATCTCTTCTACAAGCGAATTACCTTCCTGCATCTCCCGGCTGACATTATCAACCACTTGCATAATTTCTTTGGTGCTTCCATTGAGTTGTTCTACGGTTGCAGATATCTCCTGCATACTCGCGGACAATTCTTCCATTACTGCAGATACATTCTCCACATTTTCATTGGAATTGATTACTCCGTTATTCATAGATGCAACAGAATTCTGCATTTTATCAGATTCTTCTTTAATCTTACGAATCAAACGCTGTAATGTCTCTAAGAAATTGTTGATTCCACCTGCAAGTACACCGATTTCATCTTTACTTTTCACCGAAATTCGTTCCGTCAAATCGCCTTGATTATTTTCTAATGACTTGATTATGTTTGTCAATTGGTTACCTGCAACTTTTGCAGGATGACTAATTAAACGATATACCAAAATCATAATAATAACAACTACTATAAGAAAAACAAGCAAGCTAATAACCGTAATGAATATCGTTCTTTGAATTGTACTATTATAGATATCACTTGACTCATTTGCGCCTTCTTGCATTGCCTCAATATACGCATTCTGCAAATCCTCGCCGCCGGATGCTAACGCCATAAAATTAGTGCCGAGTTCAATCGTTGCACCTACATAATCGCCATCGTTAACCATTACATGCAAATTATCAATTCCATCCCATACAGCCAGAAGGTATTCTTTATATGCTTCAAATGTTTCACTTAACTTCTTATCGCCAATCTTGTTTATATATTTTTCCATATTGGCAAGTTCTTCATCAGTGATTGCGCGGTCATTTGCCATCCCCGCTTCAATTCCGGCCTTTGTGTTCTCATAATCAAACATTTCTTCCGGAGTTGTCATAGTCAAAATGTTGATATACTTCTGACTGCGTTCCACACTCTTTTCCACCTCTGCAGTAGAAAGCTCAAGTGGAAGATAACACTCGCTAATGATTTCTCCTTCTTCACGAATGGTCTGTAATGATACAAATGTAACTCCCGCATACACAAAAATAATCAAAACCAGTACTGCAACCATCGCAAAAATTTTCGTACCAATTTTTCTCCCCATAGTTTTTACCTACCTTGCAATTTCTAACAAATCCGAAAATGTATGAATTGGATAATCCGTTTTCTCATAAGTGAATGCATCACCAATACCTGCCGCCTGCATATTTCCAGCTTTCGCAGCATCAACACCTGCAAATGCATCTTCTACTACAAGACAATCTTCTGCTTTCTCCCCCAAGAACTCAGCTGCCTTGATAAACACTTCCGGATCCGGCTTAGAACGTGTAATATTCGTTCCGTCTGAAATTGCATCGAAATAATCCGTAAGTTCAACTTTGCTGAGAATAAACTTTGCATTCTTGCTGGAAGATCCAATAGAAAGCTTATATCCTCTGTTGCGAAGTTCTTTAAGCGTATCACGAACTTCGTCCGTAACATCCGCCGGTGTCATTGTCTCCAACAACTTGCGATAAATCTCATTCTTCTCTTCTGCAAGTTGCGCCTTCTTCTCATCAGACAATGGTTCACCTTCGTAACGCTCTAAAATAATCTCTAGGCTTTCCATACGGCTGACACCTCTTAAGCGATTGTTAATCTGCTCATCAAAGTAAATCCCCATTCCATCAGCCATCTCTTTCCATGCCTGATAATGAAATTTGTCTGTGAAAACAATTACACCATCCAAATCAAAAATGATACCTTTTATCGACATCTTTCTACCTCCTATTATACCCTTACGGCCTTTACTTTTTCAATAGTTTTTTGCACCATTTCCCGCTCAAATCCCATATAATCCATCCATAACATATTGGACAGGCTAAGCGCCAGATTTTCTTTGTCCTCTCCCATCATCATGCCATACGCAATCGGAAGATTTTTCTGTAAAATCTCAGCTATCTTTTCACAACCTTTCATCTCTTCCAAGGTGCTAAATTCATTATACGGCTGACGGTAATTTACTTCCGGCTCATAGTTATACTTATGCACACCTGCTTCTAAAGTAATTGGCGCTTTAGAAGTTCCCGGCAACTCTAATGTTGCAGTGCAGTTAAACGGAACCTCTACCATAAGGTCAATCTTTCCATTTTTTTGCAGTTTCCATTTCACGCGATATTTTCCACTGACCGAATCATAGGTACAATCCATTTCTTCGAAATGATAATTCGGCTTTGGCGCAATGGTTACCGAAGAAAAGCCCGGTGCCGCCGGTTTGATTCCTGCTGCAAAACAATATAAAAATTCTACAACAGATCCATAAGAATAATGGTTTAATGAGTTCATATTGGTTCCGCTGATATGGCCATCGTCCAAAACGGAATTCCAACGTTCCCAAATTGTGGTTGCTCCAAGGTTAATACAATGTAACCATCCAGGGAATCCTTCAAAGAATAAAATTCTGTATGCTAAATCAACCATTCCGTTATCCGCAAGTACCTGGCACATTACCGGCGCACCAACAAAACCACATTTGATACGGTAACAATCCTTAAACAAGCGGGTCTTTAACGCTTCTACCACTACTTCTCTCTTACGATATACCCCAAAACGAAGACTAATCAAATACGCTGCTTGTGTATCCACGCAAAGTCTTCCGGATGGAGTAAAGTATTCTTCCAAAATTGCTTTATAGATGCGTTTGGTGAGAATGCGATATTCCCGAGCATCTTCTTTATATCCGAGAATCTTAGCTGCTTCTGCGGTCTTTTTCATAGAGGAATAAAAATAAATGGAAGCAACAAACCCATCATCCGTTCCACCTTTAAAGCTCTGTTCCGTAGCACCATCCATCGCGAGCCAATCACCAAACTGCATTCCAAAATTATATAAATACGGATTGCCGTTTTCTTCACATTTGCTCGTAATAAAATCCACCCACATCTTCATCATGGTATAATTACGACGAAGTTGTTCCTTATCTCCATAATATTTATACAATGTGGTCGGAATAAATACCGCTGAATCTCCCCATACGCTTGAATAAGTCGGAATATTCAAGTAGTTCGGGATATAGTTCGGAACCGGTCCTCCCCATTTCTTCTGTTCAAGATGCAAGTCCTCTAAAAATTTCGCATAGAAAGCTCGCGTATCCATATTAAAGCTCGCTGTAGGCGCAAACAATTGTGCATCACCGGTCCACCCCAAACGTTCATCACGCTGCGGACAGTCCGTTGGAATGTCGATAAAGTTGGATTTCTGCCCCCACATGCAATTTAAGAACAAACGATTCATCTTCTCATTGGAAGTTGTAATATTACCGGTAACATCCAACTGCGAATACAATGCCCTTGCTTCAATAGCGTCGCAAGAAATCTCTCCTTCCCATCCGGTTACTCGAACATAACGGAATCCATAAAATGTAAAGTGTGGTCGAACCGTTTCTTTTCTTCCGTCCGAAATATATACATACTGTGCTTTTGCTGTACGGTAATTATCGTTATAGAATTCTCCGTCTTGCAGAATTTCCCCAAAATCCAAGACAATTTTCGTTCCGGCCTTAAAGTCAGCACAAAAAGTCACATATCCGGCAAAGTTCTGACCAAAATCTAAAACCGTATCACCTTTTGGCGTACGAATGATTTCCTG
Organism: Lachnospiraceae bacterium; assembly: GCA_045531055.1. Taxonomy (GTDB): domain Bacteria; phylum Bacillota; class Clostridia; order Lachnospirales; family Lachnospiraceae; genus Roseburia. Next base: position 42,169 of record JAZSDG010000017.1, read on the forward strand.
TACTTTCATGGTCTCATGTGGACGAACACCTACACTGTCACGTTCCACCAAAAGTTTCATATCCTTCTTCAGAATCTCTACCGGCTTAAAATCATTCTTTTTTCCATCCCAAAGAAGACGATTTAACACTTCTCCATCATAAAGATCACTTGCTTCGATATCAGAAGCGCGGTAATTCCACGCATCATCGGTAATAATGACTTCTTTTTTGCCGTCTTCATACCAGATATGGAGCTCGGCAATCGCTGCAAAACGGTCCCCATACACATTCACGTGTCCCTCATATCCAAGTCTTCCTTTGTACCAACCATTTCCGCAAATAATGTTGATTTTATTGTCTTTTTCTAAATCAGAAGTAACATCATAGGTCTGATACTGAATCTTCTGTGAATAATCACTAGTAAATGGTGCCAGATAGTCTTCTCCCACCTTTTTATCATTTAGATAAGCCTCATAAATGGCAAGGCCGGAAACATATAAACGGGCTTTTTCAACCTTTTTATCAATCGAAAATTCTTTCACAAATTCCGGGTGGAATTCGTCCCGTTTCTGCGCCGTAATCCATTTTGCCTTCCACTTTTCACTCATCTTGCCGGTCTCAAACCATGCAACATCACTCATTGCGCACTCGCCATCATCTCCGGTTACCTGAATGGTATAATAATATCTCGTCATTGGGGAAAGTGCGATTTCTAACACTTCCCCTCTGCTTAACAATTTCTTACCACTTTTTTTGTATACGACCTTTTTCATTGCCGCATCTGTCGCTACGGTAATCTTTGCTCCAGCCTGATATTTGCTCTTTGCATCTTCCACTTTCCATGAACAAACAATTTTTTCAAAAGAAAATCCCATTGGATTCTCAATCCCGTTAATACGTAACTGTGTTATCTTCATTGACTCTCCTTTTTACGCTTTTCTCTTTTTTCTTCATACATTCTCTGGTCCGCTTCTTCAATCAAGCTACTCAAATCTATAATCTCGTTTGCATCATAAATGGAATATCCGATACTTGATGCAACCTCAAAAGTTCTCGTAGGAATGCTATTATGTATTTGCATATTTTGTTTAATCAGCTCGACTGTCTGTTTTACATCTTCTTCTGACCGACATTCTCCAAAAACAACAAATTCATCTCCGCCATAGCGCATGACTAATTCGTTATGTTGTGTACTTTCTTTCAGAATTTCTGCCATTTCAATAATGCAACGGTCTCCGAATTCATGCCCCATATTATCATTAATCTTTTTCAATCCATCCAAATCTAAAAAGATAATAAATGCCTGCTTATTTTCTGCTTTCATCCTATTTAGATATTTTTCGGAGAAATAGAAAAATCCGCTTCGGTTATACACATGCGTTAACATGTCATACATCCACATTCCATTTAATCGTTTCACCATTTGGCTTAATAACCTCAGTTTACGGATATTCTCCACTGCAATGCCCACATTCATTGCCCAAAAATGGAACAATTCGCTTTGCATAACAAATATACTATTGCGAGAAACGGTATATCCAAAACAATAATTTTTATAATAGATTGGTGCTACAATGTAGAAGGAGCTTTCCTCTGTAAGTCTACTTTCTGCCGGCAGTACCATTCCAGATTCAAACTCGCCATAAGAAGTAAAATCCCCATTATGATACGCCACCGGTATGGATACTTTTTCGGAATATTTTGTGCTGGCACCCGGTATATTTGCCGCACTTTCAAATCCCATTGCACCTTCCTGAAAAATCTGTTTCTCATCACACATACACAAATACATCGAATCGGCATCTGAAAACTTCATATAATTACGAATCTTTAGATACAAATCCGACATACTCTCCAGACACGCAAGTTCTGAACCCATACTCTTCATGCAATCCGTTGCACGTTGGAGTATATTGCTTGTCTTTGTATAAGTTTCTCTTAATTCGTCAACCGGATATTCCTGCTCATTATTGCATCCACAGCTCTCATGAAGCAGTAATTTTGTTTCTATAAGATGCTTTTGTAACTCTTCCGATTGTTCATCCAGAATAATATCCACCGCACGAAATGCAATTTCCTGTTGGTTTCTATCTATTGTCGTAATCGATGGCTTATAAAACTTAGTCATAGCATCGTTATCAAATCCTGCAATTGCCACGTCATCCGGCACCTGATAGCCTAATTCCATAAGTGTTTCCATTACACCGATTGCCATTGCATCATTTGCGCATATAATTGCTTCCGGCAATTCCGGGTCTCGTTTCAAAAACTCATGTACCGCTTCGTTTCCACACTCTACTGCATAATTCCCATAAAATACGCGGTCTTTCACAAATGGAATGTTATTTTCTTTGAGGACATCACGATATGCCTGATAACGTCCCATTCCTTCTTCATTGGTAACTTGACCGGTAACATAGTTAATCTTGGTCATATGATGTTCTTTAATCATATGTTCAACCACTTTACGCTGTGCATCATAGCTGGAAATACCAACATAATGCGTATTCATAATTTTCTCATCAATACTTACTGTCGGTATTTTGGCGGTACGAATGCGCATCTCCAACACATCTGCCACCGGCTTATACTGAATCGTATTTTTTACGATAATTGCACCATCAAACTTACTAAGATCCGGAAGCAACATGATATTATACACACCTTGCTTAGTTGCTGAATCAGCATCATAGTGTATATGTCCCGTAAAAACAAATACATCAACATCTCTTTCTTTTGCACGCTTTAAGATTCCGTCTAAAATTCGTCTTTGATTGTCAAAACTAACTGCACAGATAAAAACTGCTATTTGTTTTCTCACATTGTCCCCCTTAACTATCACGCGCCTAATACTTCAAATATTCTTTACCACAGAATGGATCAATCGGACTTACGCCTTTGAACTCGGACTTACCGGTAATCTTATCAACTACCGCTTTAATTGCGAATTCACTATTGGAATATCCATTGATATATGTTTTCACCATCGGTATATCTACCAAGTGATATGGATTTGCCAAACTTACAAATAGTACCGGTTTCTCTTCTACGAACCATGGCACATTATTACCATTGCCCCAGAATGTAAACCAATTCAAACGGTTTGTCGTTTTATTGGATGCATTCTCCACATTACCAATATAGATAACAAGGTCAAATGACTCATTAAATAACTGTGTCCGGAAATCTGCATGCTCGAAATCTTCCTGCACATAAGGAATCACATCAAATCCTTCTTTCTCAAGCAATTCTTTAAAATATCCAAATACACGGTCGTTAGAAGGGAAATCTCCCATAATTTCTAATAATACGCGCTTGTGATCCTTTGGATTGATTGGAAGAAGATTCTGTGTGTCTTTAACCAATGTAACGGATTCATCTGCGCATTTCTCTGCTAATGCCACATGTTCTTTGCATTTTACCACAGACAATGCATCTTCCCCTAATACTAATGTGCCGGCTTTCTGTTTCTCATGAAGTTTGAGTGCAGCCTTCATACCAAGAATTCTGGTAACAGCTTCATCCAAACGTTCATCGGTAATGATTCCATTCTCATATCCCTTTTTCATGAATTCATAATCTTCCGGGAAGTCTTTGTTGAACAGGAAAATATCACAACCAGATGCAATGGCTGTTGGAACTGCAAGCTCACGTTTCATTGCGCAACAGAAACCAACCATTGGCGTTGCATCTGTTGTAATTAAACCATTAAATCCAAGCTTGCCACGAAGCAAATCTACCAAAAGCTCTTTGGATAAAGTTGCCGGAACCAATTTGTCCGGGAAATCAGGATTAAAGTGTTTCTGATATGCCGGCATTGCAATATGACCGATCATCACACTTAACGCACCTTCGTCAATTAATTCTTTGTATACTTTTCCGTAGGTTTCATCCCACTCTTCACAACTCATGCTATTAACACTTGTAAGAATATGCTGATCCACTTCATCCATTCCGTCTCCCGGGAAGTGTTTAATGGAGACCGCTACGTTCTCTTCTTTTGCTCCACGCATGTATCCTTTTGCCATCTCAATAACCGTATCCGGGTTATTGCCATATGTACGGACATTCGTAATCGGATTGCGCCAATTATAATCAATATCTACCACCGGAGCGAACGCCCAGTTACATCCAATTGCAGAGCCTTCTTTACAAGCAATTTTCCCAAGATGATATGCGTTTTCCGGATTACCGGTTGCTGCTACTTGCATCTGTTTTCCATAGTATGTACCATTCGTACCGATTCCGTTTCCACCGGCTTCTAAGTTCGCTGCAATTAAAAGCGGAATTCTACTGTGTTCCTGCAAATAACGAAAGGTCTGCTGCATTTCTTCCGGTTCTCCGTCACGATATAAAATACCGCCGATATGTCTATCTAACATCACATGATCCAAATATCCCGGATCTCCCGAATATCCGATTGGACAGAATAACTGACCAATTTTCTCATCCAATGTCATACTTTCCTTTGTCTCATTTACCCATTTCAAGTCTTCGTCACTTAAATGAAATGGCGCTCCTTTCAAATCTACCATTTTAGAACCTCCAAAAAAATTTCATCCGGCGTATTTTAACGCACAAATCAATATTATAATTATATATGCTAGATACAAAAAAGGCAAGTTTATAAAACGATTTTACAAACTTGCCTCCTTGATTTATAACAGATGTATCGGAAGATTTTCCGTAATATGACATACTGCATTTATATCCGTTTTTGCCACAACCGCCTTTTGGGTGGTCTGCGATTTTTTTGTGGTTGTTGTTTTGGCTACAGCCTTCTTAGTTGAGGGCTTTTTTGCAGTCGGTTTCTTGGTTGTTGTTGCCTTTTTTACAGGCTCCGCTTTCTGTTCTGCTATTTTTACCGGTTCTGTCTCGGTTACTTTTGCAGAAACTCGTTTGATACTTCCTGATCCTACTGGCATCGTGCATCTACCTCCTTCGCGAGTGTTAAATATTCTCCTGCGCTTCGTGCGCTTTTTTTATGTACCATGATTGGTTTACTGTTGTCCTGTGCCCACTCCACTTCGCTGTCGATACGAATCGGAGTTTCAAAAACATGAATATTTCCGGCTTCCTTTAATGTCTCGAGCGATTGTTTGTAATAGTTCTTACGAATATCAACTTTCGTAATGGCAATTCCAAGAAAATTTAAATCTTGATTTACTTTCTTTACCGCTTCCAAAAATTCAAACATATTTGCCACACCGAACAATCCCCACGGGCTTGCCTCTACCGGCATTATGACATGGTCTGCTGCGCAAAGAACGTTCATGACCCATCCGCCTAATGTCGGCGGGGCGTCTATAAAAATATAATCGTATGTCTGTGATTCTTTCATTTGTTTTAGACAATTTTTTAGAATAAATTCTCTCTGCCACATAGTAAAAAGCTCATACTCAATACCGCTCATCAATGTTGAGGATGGAATTAAGTCCAGATTTTCATATGCTGTATGCACCACATAATCGGTCAAATCCTGTTGTTCTTTGATTGCCCAATAGAGATTTTTCTTACCGGTAGCAAAGTCTAAGACCTCTTCCTCCGGAAAATAGGAAAGCGATAAATTCAACTGCATATCTCCATCAATCATTAATACTTTTTTCCCTAATGTAGACAAAGAATATGCAATATTTGCGCATGTTGTTGTCTTGCCACTTCCACCTTTATTATTCGCAAATGCGATTACTTGTGTCTTCTTCTCCATACAAACACTCAATTCCTTTTTCTTCAAAATATGCCATCCATACATCTGATGGTTTGATATCGGTCACCACCATATCCACTTCTATAATATTACAAATATGAGAAAATGCAATAATATCGAATTTCGTGTGGTCCACAGCTAGGATTTTTTTTCTTGCCGATTTCAACATCGTCTGCTTTACTTGAGAAAACATTTCGTTGGCATCTGTAACACCGCGCGCCATATCAATTCCTTTACAGGAAAGTATCACCTTGTCCGCATTAACAGAATTAATTCCTTCCATGGCTCTTGGTCCAACTAAGGCAAGATAGTTTGGATTTAAGGTTCCTCCGGTTGATATCACATCCCACCCTGTAACATCTGTCAGTTCCACCAAAACCTCAATGGAATTCGTAATAATGGTAAGGCGTTTTTTATTGCGAAGTGCATTCACAATTGATACAGCCGTTGAACTCGGGTCTACAATGATATGATCCCCTTCTTCTATCAAACCATCGATAATGTCCGCAATCACCTTTTTTCCGGCCATGTTTTTCTTTTTACGAATATTAAACGGCATATCTGCACTATTATTCTCATTCAGTACTGCCCCACCATAGCTTTTGGTAGCCAGTCCTTCTTTTTCCAATTTGTCCAAATCGCGCCGTATGGTTTCTTCGGATACCCCAAATTGTTCACTTAGTTCGCTGACAATTACCTTTTTTTCTTCCTGCAGTTTTTCCAGAATTAAATTTCTTCGTTCTACAGTTAGCATAATTCCCTCTCTTATATAATTGACTTACATAGTTGTGCGTCCGGATGTGCAATGACAGAGGAATCCAAGAACATTCCGGTATCCTTAACAGCTTCTTTTGCTTTTGCAATTGCCGCTTCGCATGCAGCAACTTCTCCTGTCAAAAGAAGGTAAGATTTTCCGCACATTCCTTTTGCAATACGAAGCTCTACCAAACGGACAATTGCCGTTTTTGCTGCAATATCTGCCGCAACAATAATGGAAGAGGCGTCGTATGTTTCCAATATTCCGAGTGCATTAATTTCTTCCACCTGTGCAGTCCCATAAATAGCCGGGAAGATGGATTCGTCCGGATTACCCAATATGAAATTTCCGATTAATTCTTCCGGTCTGGTATTTTTTGCAGCTTCTACCGCTGCTTTTACTGCACTTAAATCCCCCGAAATTAACGCAATATATTTTCCCGGACAAACAGCCTGTGCTTCTATTAATTCTACGTCAGCTGTTTTTACCATCTGGTCTGCTGCGGTTATTCCGGCAGCTACTGTTTTAAATTCAATCATTCCAATTGCTTTTTGCATGGTTCTTCCTCATTCCTGATATGATTATTTACGAATCAAAATATATTTATCTGTTATTTCGGTTACGGTTCCTGTAATTGGAGCGTGAATATATACTGACAAACCTTCAGCGGCGTTTGCTATAACATCTCCACACGTTACGTTTGTTCCTTTTTGCACGGCTGCCTTTGCCGGCGCTCCGATATGCTGCGACAAAAGAACTTTTACTTCTTTGGCGTCGCGGATGTTCACATCAAGTGGCGCTTCTTTTTCATATGTTGTAAGACCAAGCCTTGCTACAAGTCTTGCCTCCGGTGCTCTTCGATATTCGCGCGCTTTGTCCACCGGCTTGGCTTCTACCATTGGTGGTTTTACGCCATTTTGACGAAGACCCGCTTTGTATTCTGCCATAATACTTCTTGGCGATAATCCTTGCGGACAACTATACAGTTCACATAGCCCACAGGATGAGCAGAATAGCGTATCTACAAACGGTTCCATGCTTTGAAAATCACGATTTGCAGCTGCACGCATAAATAAATGCGGCTGTATCGGATGTCCTAATGCGTGTCTTGGACATAAATCGGTACATGACTGACATTGACAGCATGCAGATGCTGCACGCTTTAACGCATTGGATACATTACTCTTTTTGCGATATACCAAAGTATGTTCCTGTGGCAATACGATAATTGCATTTGTGGTCTTGGTAATCGGCTGATATTCGCTTCCAAAGCCACCCATCATTGGTCCACCTAACAAGTACACCGGTTCTTTTGTCGTTATCTTCCCTGCCATTGCCACAACGTCTTTGATTTGCATTCCAATCGGTACACGAACCGTAATCGGATGTTCTACTTCACCTACTACCGATACACATTTGTCGGTTACCGGATGGTCTTCCCATACGGCACGGTAAACATTATACAAGGTTTCTACGTTAAATACGGCAACACCACATTCAATCGGAAGCCCTCCCGGACGTACCACACGACCGGTTGCTTCATAAATCATAACAACCTCGTCTCCCATCGGATATGCACCCGGCAGTTTATGGATGCTCATCTGCGGAAATTCATCTATGTATGCTTCTAACGCATCTATTGTGCTCTTATATTCTTCTTTAATTCCAATAATTGCCTGTTTTGCTCCTATCGTTTCTGCGATTAGGGCAAAGGCTTTCATAATCTCTTGTGCATATTCTTTTAATAACTGACGATGCAGTTTTAAAAGAGGCTCACATTCTGCACAGTTCATCAGAATGGTATCCGCCTTATCGGAAAGTTTCCCATAGGTTGGGAAACCGGCTCCGCCGGCTCCTACGATACCATTCTTCTGTAAAATTTGGCTTAATTCTTGTATTTGCATATTACACCAGCTTTCCGATATCATCTATAATTCCGACAATAGCGGCATCAATTGGAGAGTCCGACAATCCACAGCCAATACGTGCTGCGCTTCCTTGTGCAACTAACACATATTCGCCAATTCCGGCTCCAATATTATCAATTGCTACCAGTTGTGTTTTCTCTCCGTTTCCTGTATTAATCGGCTCAATTACCATAAATTTATTGCCAACCAAATTTTCCTGTTTACGGGTTGAAACGATACTACCTGTTACTTTTCCTATAATCATTTCCGTCCCTCATTTCTATTTCTTAACAATGGCTACCTTGTCTCCGCATTTAATTTCACTTGCATTTGCTTCATCTGTATCAATGTGCATTTCCAAAGTGAAGCTTTCATCTACACGGATTTTTACTTTATCAAACGTTGTACCACGTTCGTTATCTACTCTTACACTTACATAATCACCATCTGCAACACCACATGCAGCTGCGTCAGACGGAGCCATATGAATGTGTCTTGCTGCTACGATACAGCCCTCGTTGCAATATACAGCACCCTTTGGTCCTACAATAGCAATTGGTGCAGATCCGGCTACATCTCCGGATTCACGAACCGGAACATTGATTCCTAATTTTCTTGCATCCGTACTGCTAATCTCAACCTGTGTTGCTTTTCTTGCCGGTCCCAAAACACGTACATTTTCAATTGCACGAAGTTTTAATCCAACGATGGTACAGCATTCATTGGATGCAAACTGACCACCCATTAACTCTTTTTTCTTAGTTAACTGATAGCCTTTTCCAAATAAGATTTCTACATGTTCCTGAGATAAGTGAATGTGTCTTGCGCTCACTCCTACCGGAACTAAAAATCCATTGCCTTTTTCTTTGTTCTCCTGAATACAGGATACAACCATTCTTGTTAATGCTTCTAATTCATGTTTTTCCACTTTGTTCACCTGTATGCTTTCTTAAAAAGAAAATATGTAAGGTTCGGTGCACAAAGTGTGCACCGGCACCTTATAGTGTTATGTTAAATCACTATTTAATTTTTGGAAGAATTCCTTCTACATCAGTGTGTGGTCTTGGGATTACGTGCTGTGCTACTAATTCTCCAAGTCTTTCTGCGTTTGCTGCTCCAGCTTCTACTGCAGATTTAACTGCTCCTACGTCTCCACGAACCATGATGGTTACTAATCCGGAACCGATTTTCTCTGTTCCTACTAAAGTAACATTTGCTGCTTTACACATTGTATCTGCAGCTTCGATTGCTGCGGTAAGTCCTCTTGTTTCTACCATTCCTAATGCTTCCTGTGCCATAATTGTTTCCTCCTTAAATTTGAAAAATTATTGTTTATTTTTTTGAATGCGCTTCGCGCTTAGTGCTACCAATTTTCGGGTTTCTTCACATGGTGCTGCAATTACTCCGCTGGCAGCAAGTATGTAACCATGTTCCTGTGTAAGATTCTTTGCCGCTTCTACTGCTGCTTTTACATCTGCGACATCACCTTCGACAATAATGGTTACCAGACGACCACCAAGCTTACGTTCCCATGTTACTAGGGATACGCTTGCTGCCTTGCACATTGCGTCAAGGGAGTCTACTGCTGCTACCACTCCGGAAACCTCAATTAATCCATATGATTTTCCCATAAATTATTTACTCTGTGGGAATCCCGGAAGGATTTTCTCTACATCAGCGTGTGGTCTTGGAATTACGTGCTGTGCTACTAACTCACCAAGTCTTTCTGCAGCTGCTGCACCGGTCTCTACAGAAGCTTTTACGGCTCCTACGTCTCCACGAACCATAACAGTTACTAATCCAGAACCGATTTTTTCTGTTCCTACTAATGTTACCTCTGCTGCTTTTGTCATTGCATCTGCTGCTTCAACTGCTGCAGTAAGTCCTCTTGTTTCTACCATTCCTAATGCTTCCTGTGCCATTTTTAGCCTCTCTTTCTGCCGCTTAGCGGCTCTAAAATAATTTAATTTTGATCAAATCCACTGATACTTAACATTTTTAGGGTATCCTGAGTCGGTCTTGGAATTATATGGCTTTGTACCACTCCGGTCAAAGCTTCTGCCGTCTGTCTTCCTGCCTCTACCGCTGCCGTTACATCTTCTACGCTTCCGCGGAATTTGATGGTAACCAATAGCGGAACCGGAAGTGCATCTGCATTTGCAGGCTTATTCTTATCAAACGGCTCCAAGGTAACGTTTGCAGCTTTGCATCCGGCATCTGCCGCGATGAACGCACAGCAAAGTCCATAAACCTCAAGAATTCCTACGGCTCTTTCGTCCATGTTGTGACTCCCTTCTATTTATCCATTAATCCGGCATTACTGCAATCTTAAGTCCGGTCATGGCAAGATTCTTCTTGTATGCCTCATTAATCTGGCTTAATGGATATTTGTCGGTAATCAATTCGCTCATCGGAAGACCGATTGCTTTTGCGCTCTTTAAAAATTCAAATGTGGTTGCATAATCTCTTAAGGTATAAACCCAGCTACCAACAGTTGTGATTTCTTTAGAACAAATATCAAAGTGCGGGTTGATGGTTGCATCTCCACCATTGATGAAGAATCCAAGCTCACATAATCCACCACCATTACGGATGAATTTATAAATGTTGGAGTGTCCTGCCGGTGAACCGGTACACTGGAATGCAAAATCAGCTAAGTTTCCATCAAACTGTGCTTTTACACCCTCTGCCATTGCTTCTGCACCGTTATAATCTTTGAAGTTCACACTTCCGGATGCTCCGAGACGTTTTGCAAACTCTAATCTTCCTTCATTTCCATCTACTGCGATGATGTTGCCAATTCCCATAGTATGCAAAATTGCAATACAAATCAAACCGATTGGTCCACAACCCTGAACAACTACTCTGCTGTTGAAACGTAAGATTCCGGTTGTCTTTGCACGCTCTACTGCGTGAATTAATACTGCACATGGCTCGATTAAGATTCGGGAATCCAAATCCAAATCACTTACGTTAAAGAAGGTAGAACCTTTACGAATTAAGATATAATCTGCAAACCATCCATTTAAATGAACCTCATCATCTGGAAGAAGTCCATATACATCAGCACCGCCTACGTTCTGCTTATTCAAGTCAAACATTGTGATATCTGGGTTATCCTTGAAAATCATACAAGTAACAACCTTGTCTCCAACCTGAACCGCTTTACCAGCGCTGTCTAACTTCACATTCTTACCCATCTTCACGATTTCACCAGTACCCTCGTGTCCTAATGCAACTGGAATCAACCCAAATGGGTCTCTCTTATATTCATGTGCATCTGTACCGCAGATACCACATCCCTCTACCTTAACAAGGATATCATCGTCACCAACCTCTGGCATTGGATATTCCTTAATTTCGATATTCTCAAGAGATGTCAGCATCGCAACACGAGCTGTCTTAGGGATTTCCCTGCTTCCTGTAGAAGCTGTAGCAGTTGTTCCTGAAAGCTGATTCAAAACCTGCTTCACAATGGCTTCTACCTGAGAATTTGTCATCTCCATTTCTTTACCTCCTACCTAATGCATAAGCTGTCAGACATCGTACAGCGTCTTCTCTTTGTAAAGGTTGCTGCGCTTGTCAGTCCCTCTCCTGTACGGCTTGCAATGGTGAAGGTTGGGAATCCCTCTCCTCCAAAGCCTAATGCCGCATAAGACGGTCCGTTCTTTACAACGATTGCTGTATCTAATGCTCTTGCATATTCTGTAATTCTATCTACATTCTTGGAATGAATATGTGCTGAGTGGCGGTTGCCATGCTCAAGCCATATTGCCTTCTCTAATGCATCTGCAAAGTCCTTTGCCCTTACAATTCCAAGTATAGGCATCATTAACTCTTCTGCGATTAATGGATGCTCCTTTGGTCCTTCAAAGATAATACAACGGATATTATCCGGAACCTCTATGCCCACCATGCTAAGTAACGCCTTTGCGCTTCTACCTACGCACTTACGGTTCAGGGCACCCTTCTCTGTGAGAACCGTCTTCACTAATTTATCCTGTACTTCCTTTGAAGCTAAGTAACAGCCCTGCTCCTCTACCATGTACTTCATCAGTTCATCGCAAATGGCATCTACTGCAACAACTTCCTTCTCTGCAATACA
>JAZSDG010000007.1:0-50352 GCA_045531055.1 Lachnospiraceae bacterium
AAAAGCACAGGATGCAGCCAACGCAACAGAAGGAATTTATGAGGCACAGGCAGTAGGGGATGATTATGTATATACCATTCCGATAAGTGCGTTGGATACCGCAATTGATGCCGCTGTATTATCCAGTAAAGGAAATTGGAAAGACAATACAATAACCATATCATTGGAACAAGAGTCTGAGCCAGAACCGGAGCCAGAACCAGAACCAGTTCCGGATAGTAATATTCCGGCGGATGGAATTTATACTATAGACGTTTCATCAAATGCGTCCATGTTTAAAGTAGTTGCATGTCAATTAACAGTAAAAGATGGTTCCATGACAGCATTAATTACATTATCCGGAACGGGATATGATTATTTATTTATGGGAACAGGTGCAGAGGCTGAGGCTGCAGGAAATACAAGTTGGATTGAATATAAAGTAGATGCAGCAGGAAAATATACATTTACTATTCCAATAGAGGCATTAGACCAAGGCATTGCAGTAGCGTCTCATTCTGCTAAAAATAGCAAGTGGTTTGATAGAACATTAACACTTCATTCAGAGACCTTAAAACCTTGGACCACAGATGAAAGTGCAGATAATGAAACAACCGGTGGAAATGGAGATAATGCTACAACAGAAGGGGACAATGGTAATGTAAATCCGGTTAAACCAAATAATGGTGTAACTTCAGAAGATGAAATCAAAAACATGATTGAAAATACGCAAAAAGGAACGGTTAAAGACGGAACATATACCCCATCGTTTGGCTACACCGGAGGTACCGGACGCGTTACAATTTCGTGCAATAAGGTTGTGGTCAAAAATGGAAAATCAACTGCAACAATTGTATTTAGTAGTTCCAATTATACATATGCAAAAGTGAATGGTGTCAAATATTATAATGAAAATAAAGGGGGGAATTCTACATTCTCTATTCCGGTAAATTTGAACGGCACAACAACAATTGCGGCAGAAACAACAGCAATGGGAAATCCATATGAAGTGGAATATGTTTTATATGTATATGTGGATGGAACCAACGTTTCAGAAATAAAGTCAGAAGTAACTTATGATAAGGAAGAGTCACAAGAAACAGAAGAACAAGAAAAAACAGAAGAAATTGTAGAGGATACAAAGGAAGAAGAAAATTCCTGGGGTGATTTTGGTTCTGCTCAGAATAGCAAGAAAGAAGAAACAAACGATGTTAATAATGAGAAAACATCTTTGATATCACCGGTAAAAGTTGTAGTTGGTGTTGGAATTGCAGCAGTTGTTGTGGCAGCAGGTGTTGCACTCGGTTTTGTTGTAAAGAAAAAGAGAGGTTAGTATGAAGAAACGATTTGGTATTATTGCACTCATTTTAGGGCTTACAATTTCTTCGTTTGCTGCATGTGGAAATTCGAAAACGGAGGATAACACAGAGACAGCAAAAAGAGTAGAACTTGATGATACTGCACCGGTAATTGAAGGTTTAACGTATGAATCAACCGTAGAGCTTAAATATGCAGAGTGCTTTCAGATTTATCGTTATGAAGGTGGATATTCCGTAATTCGTGTAGATGATGGAAGAGATTATATCATTGTACCGGAAGGCGGAGCGGTTCCATCGGACCTACCGTCTAGTTGTACGATATTGCAACAACCGCTTGATTGTGTTTATTTGCAGGCCACTTCATCAGGCTCCCTTATCGATGCGATTGACGCAGTAGGGAATATTCGTTTATCCGGAACAAAGGAGGATGGATGGTATGTAGATAGTATTGCGCAAGCCATGCAAAATGGTGACATTTTGTTTGCGGGAAAGTATTCAGAACCGGACTATGAAACAATGGTAGCAGAAAGCTGTGATTTAGCCATTGAATCTACTATGATTTTGCACAATCCTGAGGTGTTGGAAAAACTGGAGGAAACCGGAATCCCGGTATTTATCGAACGTTCCAGCTATGAATCGCATCCACTTGCAAAAACGGAGTGGGTAAAATTACTTGGGGAACTGTTTAATGAAGAGGAAAAAGCGCTAGAAGCGTTTGAAGAACAAGCGCAGTATGTAGAAAATTTGGAAGATTTTGAAAATACCGGTAAAACAATTGCATTTTTCTATATAAACCAAAACGGTATTGTTGTCACCAGAAAATCATCGGATTATCTTCCGAAAATGATGGAACTTGCGGGTGGTCAGTACATATTTGAAGAACTAGGTGACCCGGAATCCGCAACTTCCGGCGTCGATATGACCATGGAAGAATTTTATGCGCAGGCAAAAGATGCAGATTATATTATTTATAATGCAGCAATTGATGATCCGTTGGAATCCATTGATGACTTATTGGCTGAAAGTAAGTTGTTTGCAGATTTTAAAGCTGTGAAAGAAGGAAATGTTTGGACTACAGGAAAGTCATTACATCAGGCAACCGGAGACTTAGGTGCGATGGTCCAGGATTTGAATATGATGCTGACAGATGAGGATGCAGATGAATTAACTTATATGGAGCGTCTGCATTAAAAGAGAGGAAGTTACATGCAAGAAGAGAATCTTATCCAAAAGATTGCAACAGATAAAAAAAAGAGTCGGATTCGCTATACAATGGTGTTTTTAGTGATGATAATTTTATTTCTTGCCATTGTAATATGGAATATCAATTCCGGTTCCGTAGATATTTCGATACGAGATATTGTTGATATTATTTTCTTTCGGAAAGGTGAGGAAGTAAACTACAACATTATATGGCAAATTCGTTTGCCACGAATTTTTATGGCTGCATTGTTAGGCGGAGCTCTGTCTTTGGCAGGGTTCCTATTACAGACTTTTTTTAACAATCCCATTGCAGGTCCATATATTCTTGGAATTTCATCGGGTGCAAAAATGATTGTAGCGATAACAATGATTATTCTTTTAGAACAATTAGGAAGAATTTCTTCTCTTATGATGGTTGTTGCCGCATTTGTTGGTTCTATGATGTCGATAGGATTTGTGTTATTGCTATCAAAAAAAATAAAAAATATGTCCGTCCTATTGGTTGGAGGAATCATGATTAGTTATATCTGTTCTGCTATTACTGATTTCATGGTTACATTCGCAGATGATTCGGATATTATCAATTTACATGGTTGGTCTTTAGGGAGTTTTTCGGGTTCCAGCTGGGATAACTTTTATATTGCGCTTTGGATTGTGTTAGTAACCTTTGTACTTGTGTTTTTGATGTCAAAGCCAATTGGTGCATTCCAAATGGGCGAGGCGTATGCACAAAGCATGGGCGTAAATATTAAATTTTTCCGTGTGGCTTTAATTTTGTTATCCAGTGTTCTTTCGGCATGTGTTACTGCTTTTGCCGGGCCGATTTCGTTTGTAGGAATTGCAGTCCCGCATTTGATAAAAAGAGGATTAAATACTGCAAAACCAATTGTTGTAATTCCTGCCACTTTTTTAGGTGGAGCTGTATTTTGCATGTTTTGTGATTTGATTGCAAGAACTGCATTTGCTCCAACAGAACTTAATATCAGTACAGTGACTTCCATATTTGGTGCACCGGTTGTTATTGCTATGATGTTACGCAGAAGTAAAGGAGGAAACTAATGGATTATTTTTTTAGGACCGAGGATTTAACGGTTGGTTATCATGGGACTCCTTTGATTCGTGATATTACAATGGGAATACAAAAAGGCGAAATTGTTACACTAATTGGACCAAATGGGTCAGGAAAGTCTACCATTTTAAAAACAATTACAAGACATTTAGCAAGGCTTACAGGTACTGTGTATATCGGAAAAGATGAACTTGGTACATTGTCATATAAAGATTTGTCGAAACGGGTTGCAGTTGTTCTGACGGAACGTATCAAACCGGAGCTTATGACTTGTCGTGAAGTGGTTGCATCGGGAAGATATCCTTACACCAATCATATGGGAATCCTTAGTGCAAAGGATGAAGAGATTGTTAATAAGGCAATGGAAAATGTCAATGTATTAGAACTGTCACAGCGTAGCTATAGTGCAATTAGTGATGGACAACGACAAAGAATTTTACTTGCGCGTGCCATATGTCAAGAACCGGAAATCATAGTTTTAGATGAACCGACTTCTTTTTTAGATATTCGTCATAAAGTAGAGTTGTTAACAATATTGCGTAAAATGGCAAAAGAAAAAGGAACAACAGTCATTATGTCGTTACATGAGATTGATTTGGCAGAAAAAATTTCTGACAAAATTGTTTGTGTAAAAGGTGAAAAGATATCGCGTTTTGGTTCACCCAAAGAAATATTTAAAAACACGCATATTCAACAACTTTACGAGATTGGAAATGATATTTTTAATCTGCATTTTGGAAGCATTGAATTACCTGGAATAAAAGAAGGCGCTGAAACGTTTGTTATATCTTCTTGTGGAAGTGGAATTGATACATTTCGTCAGCTGCAAAAAGACGGTATTCCTTTTTATGCAGGAATTTTGTACACCAATGATATTGATTACCAGGTAGCAAAGGCGTTGGCTTGTGAAGTAGTGGAAGAAAAACCGTTTTGTCATATTAGCGATCAGACAATGGAGCTTGCACTGGAACGAGTAGAAAAATGTAAGCGAGTGATTGTTTGCGATCCGTTTATTGGAGATTGTAATCAAAGACTAAAGGAACTGATAATAGCAGCAGAAGGAAAAATAATACCATGAACACGGGGTTAGAAGGAAAATATATTATAAAAGATAATAAAAAACTTGCGTTCGGATATACAACGGGAAGTTGTGCTGCCGCGGCTGCAAAAGCCGCGGCTATTGTGCTGTTTACAAGACAAGTTCCCAAAGATGTAAATCTTATGACTCCAAAAGGGATTTTGTTGCAACTTGAAGTATTAGAAGCAGAGCAAAAAGAAAATTATGCATCTTGTGCAATCCAAAAAGATGCAGGAGACGACCCGGATGTGACAAATGGCATTTTAGTTTATGCAAAAGTTTGGAAAAAAGATGATTTAAAACGCAAGGGAGTAGATGTAATTATTTCTGGCGGAATCGGTGTTGGGAGAATTACAAAACCCGGTTTGGAACAAGCAGTCGGAGAGGCTGCGATTAATCGGGTTCCACGAGAAATGATTGCACATGCCGTGACAGAGATTTGTGAGGAAAATGATTATCAAGGTTCCATCTGTGTGGAAATTTCCATTCCAAAAGGAATTGAACTTGCAAAGAAGACATTTAATCCAAGACTGGGAATTAAAGGTGGCATTTCTGTACTTGGGACAAGCGGAATTGTAGAGCCAATGAGTGAAGCAGCGCTTATTGCAAGTATTCGACTTGAGATGGAAATGCATAAAAAAAATGGCGTTAACTACTTGTTGGTAGCGCCGGGAAATTACGGAACTGCCTATTTAACTACGCATCTTCCTTTTACGCTGGAGCAAGCTGTAAAATGTAGTAATTACGTTGGGGAAACCATCGATATTGCAGTTGAACTTGGATACAAAGGAATACTATTTGTTAGTCACATTGGAAAATTTATTAAAGTTGCAGGTGGTATTATGAACACCCATTCAAGAAATGCCGATGCACGAATGGAGATTTTATCAGCAAACGCACTACTTGCCGGTGCAGACCAAGATACGTTAAAAAGGCTATTAGGTGCAGTTACTACGGATGAAGGAATCACAATCTTAAAAGAGAAGAATTATTTAGAAAAAACCATGCAGCTTGTCATGGAAAAAATCGATTATTATTTGAATCACAGAGCATATGAAAATTTAGAAATAGGAGCAATTGTTTTTTCCAATGAACAAGGCGAATTAGGAAAGGCCGGAAACGTAACACATCTCATCGAAAAATTAAAAATACAGAATGGAGAAGAGTAAATGACAGGAAAACTATATGGAGTAGGAGTTGGACCGGGAGATCCGGAACTTTTGACATTAAAAGCGGTTCGCGTAATTGAGTCTTGTGAAATGATTGCAGTTGCCGGAAAATGCAAAGAAGATACAACGGCTTATCAAATTGTAAAGCAGGCAATTTTAGATATTGATAAAAAAGTTTTTTTAGAGATTGAAATGCCTATGACAAAAGAAGAAGGCACACTAGAAGATTTTCATAAAAAAGCAGAAGAAACTGTATTAGAACAACTGAAACATGGAAAAGATGTTGCATTTTTAGTGTTGGGCGACCCTACGATTTATTCTACTTACATTTATGTACATAAACGAATTGCAGAAAAAGGATATGAAACTGAAATTATAAACGGAGTACCTTCTTTTTGTGCATCGGCAGCAAGACTTAATATGGAATTGAGTCAAAAAAGTCAGATGCTACATATTATCCCATCATCTTATCCGATAGAAGAAGCATTAGAGTTTCCGGGCGTAAAGGTTTTGATGAAGACCGGAAGGCAAATGCCAAAGGTAAAAAAAGCATTGGAAGAATATCGCGGACAGGTGGATATGGTAGAAAATTGCGGAATGAACAATGAGCATATTTATCATGGGGTGTGTAATATTCCGGAAAAAGCGGGTTACTATTCACTTTTAATTTGCAAGTAAAGACAAGGAGGAAATTTGAAAATGGTACATTTTGTTGGAGCGGGATCAGGAGCACCGGATTTAATTACGGTACGTGGATTAAAATTATTGCAAGAGGCAGATGTGATTATTTATGCAGGATCGTTGGTGAATCCGCAGTTGTTAGAGTATAAAAAAGAATCTTGTGATGTATATAACAGTGCAACCATGACATTGGAGGAAGTGATTGATGTCATGCAGGAAGCTGAAAAAAGAGAGCTTATGACGGTGCGTCTTCATACGGGAGACCCATGTATTTATGGAGCAATTCGGGAGCAGATGGATGAATTAGACAGGCTTGATATAAAATATCAGACATGTCCCGGCGTTAGTGCTTTCTGTGGTGCAGCATCTGCGCTTAATTTGGAATATACATTGCCGGATGTTTCACAGAGTGTAATCATTACCCGAATGGCAGGAAGAACTCCGGTTCCTTCAAAAGAAGAAATTGCATCGTTTGCAGCCCATCAGGCGACTATGGTCATATTTTTAAGTACCGGGATGTTAGAAGAATTGAGCCGTGAGTTAATTGCAGGTGGTTACAAAGAAGATACGCCGGCGGCAATTGTATATAAGGCGACTTGGGAAGATGAAAAGAAGTATATCTGTACAGTAGGGACTTTGGCACAGACGGCAAAGGAACATCAGATTACAAAGACAGCTTTGATGATTATTGGGGATGTGGTAACACACAGTTGCTATCAGCGTTCGGAGTTGTACAATCCGGCATTTTCCACCGAATTTCGGGAGGCATCGAAATAGATGGGGCAAAAAATTGCAATTGTAAGCTTTACATCAAATGGAATAAAAACGGAACAAAGGATAGAATCTATTTTCCTTAAGCCGCTTGGTGGGATTTTGTGGGAAGTTTCCCATTTTCATAAACCGCAAAATCTAAAGGAATGGTGCAAACAACAGTTTCAGGAAAAGGATGCCATTTTATTTATCGGTGCTATGGGAATTGCCGTTCGTACGATTGCACCATTTTTAGAAAGTAAAACGAAAGATCCCGCGGTTCTTGTTATGGATGAACATGCAAAGTATGTGATTTCCGTGTTGTCAGGGCATATTGGAGGAGCCAATGAACTGACGGTTCTTTTAGCAGATGCATTGGGTGCCACTCCTGTTATTACAACGGCATCCGATGTGAATGGTAAAATTGCTATTGATGTATTTGCAAAGAAAAATGAATTAATAATTTTAGATATGCAAAAAGCAAAAAAAGTTGCGGCAGCAATTGTGGAAGGGCTGCCGGTTCATTTCTCTTGTGAGGGAACGATGATTGGACGTTTGCCAGAGGAGTTATCGGCAGAGTATGAATTAGCAAAATATCATATAGCAGTAACACCGTATGAATTATCGGATGCAGATGTGTTACATTTGATTCCCAAAGTTTTTGTGTTGGGAATTGGCTGTAAAAAGGGAAAGACATTGGAAGAAATTGAAAATCGCGTAAAAGAAGAATTAGCAAAATGTCATATTTCTATACATAGTATTGCAGAGGTGGCAACGATTGATTTAAAGAAAACAGAAAGCGGCCTGTTAGATTTCTGCAAGAAGTATGCACTTCCGATTACATTTTACTCAGCAGAAGAACTGAGCAAGGTGAGTGGAAATTATCAGATTTCAGAGTTTGTCAGTAAAGTTACTGGGGTTGATAATGTGTGTGAGCGTGCAGCAATGCGGAAAGCAGAAACAGAGCATTCGCAATTAGTAATTGAAAAAAACGGCAAGGATGGTGTTACCATTGCACTTGCAAAACGAGATTGGAGTGTTAGATTTGAGTAAAATTTATGTAGTTGGAATTGGTCCTGGAGAATATGAACAGATGACGATAAAAGCAGCAAAAGTCTTAGAAAGCTGCGATACCATTATCGGTTATACAGTATATGTAGATTTAGTAAAAGAATATTTTGGAGAGAAAGAATTTCTCACGACACCAATGAAAAAAGAAGTAGAACGTTGTGAGTTGGCGTTTGAAGAAGCAAAAAAAGGAAAAACAGTAGCAATGATTTGTAGTGGTGATGCCGGTGTTTATGGTATGAGCGGTCTGATGTTAACCATTGGAGAAAAATATCCGCATATTGCAGTGGAAGTAGTAAGTGGTGTTACCGCTGCAATTAGCGGAGCTGCTGTTCTTGGGGCACCATTGATTCATGATTTTGCACTTATTAGTTTAAGTGATTTACTAACACCATGGGAGAAAATTAAGAAACGCTTACAAAATGCGGCAGAGGCAGATTTTGTTATATGCCTGTATAATCCATCTAGCAGAAAACGCCATGATTATCTGCAAAAAGCATGTGATTTGATTTTACAGTATCAGTCAAAAGATACGATATGTGGAATCGTAGAACAGATTGGCAGGGAAGGCGAAAAGATGAAACTATATTCTTTAGAAGAGTTAAAAGACACACCGGTAGATATGTTTACTACCGTATTTATTGGAAATTCTCAAACGAAGGAAATAAATGGTCGTATGGTTACACCACGAGGATATCATATCAACGAATAAAACGCAGATCAAAAAGGGGAAGACCGATGGAAAAGGTATTGATTTTCGCAGGGACCAAAGAAGGTAGAATATTGGCGGAGCATATGTGCCAATTTGTACGTGAAGTGCATGTTTCTGTTGCAACGGAATATGGGGAAGAAGTGTTACCACAACACAAACAATTGTTTATTCGAAAAGGCCGGCTAAGTGAATCGCAAATGGAAGCATTATTGAAGGAAAAAGATTGGGAAGCGGTTATTGATGCAACACATCCTTATGCGGTAGAGGTATCTGTAAACATTAAAAAAGCGTGTGAGGTTGTTGGAAGAAATTATTTACGGCTTTTACGCAAGGCTTCGTCCGGTGAGGAAATTGGTTGTAAGACTTTTTATGCAAACACAAAAGAAGACGCAGTTGCGTATTTAAATAGTCAAAAAGGGAATATCCTTCTTACTACGGGCAGTAAGGAATTAGGCGATTATATTCGGTTAATACATGATAAATCCCGTGTTTTTGCTCGTATTCTTGCGGATGCAAAAACCGTAGAAGCATGCAGGAATATGGGATTAAAGGGACATCAAATTATTTGTATGCAGGGACCGTTTGACGCATTATTGAATGAAGCGATGCTAAGGCAAATAAATGCGAAGTTTCTCGTCACAAAGGATACCGGAAAAGAAGGTGGTTTTTTACAGAAACTGGAAGGTGCAAAAAAAGCGAATGCGACAGTTGTTATTATAAAAAGACCAACTGAAGAAGAAGGTTATTCTATGCAGGTGTTGTTACAAGAACTTGGTTTGCCACCATTAAAGCAAAACAAACAGACGATTTCAATAATTGGTATTGGAATGGGAAACCTGGAAAGTATGACAATTGAAGCATATCAGGCATGTTTGCAAGCGGATGTGATTGTAGGTGCAAAGCGTATGGTTGAGGCGTTAGAAAGTTTTCATAAACCATCATTTATCATGTATCAACCAAATGAAATTTTAGAATTTTTAAAAAGTAACAAAGATTATAAAAATATAGTTGTTGTATTTTCCGGAGATATTGGGTTTTATAGTGGTGCCAAAAAATTATTGGAATTTATTGATACAGAGGCATATGAGGTTCATTTTGTTTGTGGTATTTCATCTGTAGTTTATATGGCATCAAAATTAAAAATGTCATGGCAGGATATGAAATTAATCAGTGTTCATGGCAGGATGCAAAATCTCATTGATGCAGTTCGAACGCATGAGAAAGTATTTTCATTAATCGGTAAAAAAGAAAGCGTGTGTGAACTGGCAAGAGATTTGGTGGTTTACGGGATGGAAACAGTAATCATGCATGTTGGGTATCAGCTTAGTTATCCGGAGGAAAGTGTTTTTACAGGAAATCCAACAGATTTTACCGAGTATGATAAAGATGGTCTTTCCGTAGTCGTTTTGGAAAATCCGGATGCCGTGCAGCAAGTGGTAACACATGGGATTTCGGATGATGTATTTGTGCGTGGAGAAGCGCCTATGACAAAGGAAGAGATACGCAGTATTTCTTTATCAAAACTTGCACTAACCAAATATGCAGTAGTGTATGACATTGGTGCAGGAACCGGTTCTGTTGGAATTGAGTGTGCGCTACAGATACCACAAGGTATGGTATATGCAATTGAAAAAAAGGAAAAAGCATTAGAATTGCTGAAAGAAAACAAAAGAAAACTGCAGGTTGCAAATTTGGAAATCGTAACCGGAAGTGCGCCAATGGTATTGGAAGATTTACCGATTCCTACACATGCATTTATTGGTGGTAGCAGTGGAAACATGGAAGAAATCATAGAAGTACTTTTATCAAAAAATCCAAATATTCGAATCGTAGTCAATGCCATTGCAATGGAAACCGTTGCAGAAGTAATGGAACAAGTCAAGAAAAAGAATTTTACAGTTGCAGATATCGTTTCGGTATCCGTAGGGAAATCAAAAGTACTTGGAAATTATCATATGATGATGGGACAGAACCCTGTATATATTTTTACGCTACAGAAATGAGGAGAGATTATGAAGCTGCCTAGAATATTGATTGCTGCGCCGGCGAGCGGAAGTGGGAAAACGTTGGTAACCTGTGGGATTTTGCAAGCCTTAAAAAATCGCAATATCAACGTAACCGCATTCAAATGTGGACCGGATTATATTGATCCTATGTTTCACGGAAGAGTGCTTGGAATTCCATCAAAAAATTTGGATACCTTTTTTACCAATGAAAATATGACCAGATATTTATTTGCAAAAGAGGCGCAACATGCTGATATATCCGTGTTAGAAGGGGTTATGGGATATTATGATGGGATTGCAGGAATCAGTACAAAAGCATCAGCATATGATTTGGCAAGTGTTACAAAGACGCCGGTCGTTCTTGTGCTCGATGTAAAAGGAATGAGTCATTCTATCATAGCGTTTATCAAAGGATTTTTGGAATATAGGAAAGATAGCAGAATCCGTGGCGTGATTTTAAATCGAATGACGGCAGGTTTGTATCCACGAATCAAGGAGCAAATAGAAAGCGAATTATCGGTAAAAGTTCTTGGATATGTACCGGTGGCGGATGAATATGTGATAGAAAGCAGACATTTAGGATTAGTTACTCCAAATGAAATTATAGATTTACAGGAAAAATTACAAGGGTTATCACATGTATTGGAAGAGACCATAGATTTCGATGCCCTTATTATGCTTGCAAATGAGGCGGAGGACCTTATCTATGAGGTGCCACAAATTCCTAAATTATCCGACAACGTTACGATTGGAATTGCGAAGGATGAAGCATTTTGTTTTTATTATCGCGACAATTTAGAACTATTGGAATCAATGGGGGCAAAGTTATGTTACTTTTCTCCAATACAGGATAGCGATTTGCCAAAAGGCTTGAACGGACTCATTTTCTACGGGGGCTACCCGGAATTATATGCAAAGGAACTTAGTCAAAACGAAAGCATGAGAACGCAAATTCAAGAAGCAATTCAAAAGGGATTACCTTATCTTGCAGAATGTGGTGGCTTTATGTATTTACATGAAAGTATGGAGGATATGGAAGGAAATTCCTATCCAATGGTTGGTATTATAAAAGGAAATGCATATGCAACAAAAAAGTTAAACCGCTTTGGGTATATTACACTAGAAGCAAAGAAATCACAGATTTTCGGGGAAAAAGGGGATGCATGCAAAGCACATGAATTCCACTATTTTGATAGTACGAATAATGGAAGCGATTTTTATGCAAAGAAACCAATAGCAAAGCGGGAATGGGATTGCATGCATGCAAACGAAACATATGCAGTTGGCTTCCCACATTTGTATTATTATTCCAATCCGGAAATGATTTTTCGTTTTTTGGAAACTTGTAGGAAAAGAGGAAAATAGATGTTACAAGAAACAATTGATCGAATTGAAAAAGTAGATAAAAAAGCAATGGAAGTATGCGAAAGACATTGGGATACGATTGCAAAACCACTAAAAAGCTTAGGACACCTTGAAGAATATATAATACAGATAGCAGGAATACAAAAAACTCCAAAGGTAAGTCTAAATAAAAAAGCATTGGTGATTATGTGTGCAGATAATGGTGTGGTCGAAGAAGGGGTTACGCAGACCGGACAAGAAGTGACAGCAATTGTTGCAGAAAACTTTTTAGATGCAAAATCATGCGCTGCAATTATGTGTAAAGATACAGGGACAGATATCTTCCCAATTGATATTGGTATGGTAGTGGATTGCCCGCGTGTAGAAAAACGAAAGATTGCGTATGGAACCAAAAACATGGCAAAAGAGCCGGCAATGACAAAAGAAGAGGCGATTCGTGCAATAGAAGCAGGTATTTCTTATGTAGGGGAATTAAAGGAAAAAGGGTATGACATTATTGCAACCGGTGAAATGGGAATCGGCAACACAACTACAAGTAGTGCAATATCCGCTGTGCTTTTAGAAATGGAGCCAAAGATTGTTACAGGCCGTGGTGCAGGACTATCAACAAATGGTTTGAATCGAAAAATTGACGTAATCGAACGAGCCATTGCACTTCACAAGCCGGACAAAAAAGACCCTATTGATGTGCTGGCAAAAGTTGGAGGATTTGATATTGCTGGACTTGTGGGTGTATTTCTGGGAGGGGCGAAAAACAGAATTCCAATTGTGATGGATGGATTTATTTCTGCGGTAGCGGCTCTGGTAGCAGTACGTATTTGTCCGATTGCATCGGATTACATTTTAGCATCACATGTATCAAAAGAGCCGGCAGGTATGTTATTATTGGATGCGCTCGGGAAAAAGCCAAGTCTAACTTGTGAGATGTGTTTAGGCGAAGGCACAGGGGCAATTGCGATTTTTCCGTTATTAGATATGGGGTTACATATATATCGGGAAATGAGCACCTTTGAAGAGATTGAAATTGAAAATTATATACCGCTTAATTAAAGAGAAGGGGAGCATATGATTTTACTAATTATTGGCGGAAGTGGAAGTGGTAAATCTGAATATGCAGAAAAGCGATGTGTCGATTTGGCAAAAAATGCAGGCAGCAGACTTTTTTATATTGCAACCATGGAACCATATGATAAAGAGAGCCAAAAAAGAATTGCGCGTCATCGCAGGATGCGCCAAGATAAGCACTTTACAACCATTGAATGTTACACAAAGCTAGAAACGTTGACCTTTGAGCCTACCGATACCGTATTACTGGAATGCGTGTCAAATCTTACCGCTAATGAGATGTATAGCGCAAATGGACGAAAACAGAATGTGGCTGCAGTTGTTTTGGATGGAATTCAGAAAATTGTGAAACAGGCAGCGAATGTAATTATAGTTGGAAATAATGTATTTGACGATGGAATAGAATACGATACATCTACTATGGAGTATTTAAAACAAATGGCAATCATACAGAATCAAACTGCAAACATAGCAGATGAAGTTATTGAAGTCGTATGTTCGATTCCAATTATTCAGAAAGGCAAACATAATATATGAAAATAATAAACAGTATGATTATAGCGTTTGCTATGTATTCTAAAATTCCTATGCCGAAAGCAAACTGGAAAACAGAAAATATGAAATATGTAATGTGTTTTTTTCCGTGGGTAGGAGCTGTCATTGGTCTGTTATTTTCTTTCTGGGGAATTTATGGGTGTATACTTCCTATCGGAAATACGCTCCATACGATACTTTGGTTGCTGATTCCGATTGTTCTTACTGGTGGAATTCATATGGATGGGTTGATGGATACAGCAGATGCATTAAGTTCTTACCAGTCTAAGGAACGAAGACTGGAGATTTTAAAGGATTCTCATGCGGGAGCATTTGCGATTTTGGCATGTATCGTATATTTTTTTACATACTTTGGTTTTTTGAGTGAATTATCAAAATCGCTTGTTCCGTTAATAGGTATTGGTTTTTTCTTTTCACGAACATTGAGCGGTTTAGCAGTAACAGCATTTCCATGTGCAAAAGATAGTGGTTTAGCAGCTACTTTTTCCGGCAGTGCAGATAGGAAAAGAACACGTGTCATTCTTTTGATACAAATGTTTGTCTCCGCAATGTTTATTATTTATCTTAATCCGTTAGTAGGAACGATACAAATAGCGGTAGCTTTCTTGTTTTTTGGATATTATTATTTTATGTCTAAGAAAAAATTTGGAGGCATTACAGGTGATTTAGCGGGGTGGTTTTTACAACTTTGCGAACTTTGCATGTTAATGGCAGTTATCGTAGGAGGCACTATATTATGATTTTAATAATCGGAGGATCTTTTCAGGGGAAAACAGATTTTGCCAAAACTTTATCAGAAAAAGAAACACCATTGGTGATAGATGGAACAAAACTTCAGAAGGAAGATATAAAGTGCGCAGATATCATTACAAATATGCATCTCTATATTCAAAAACGATTGAAAGAAGATGAAAATCTAAAAATAGAGATGTCGGAGATTTTAGAGCAAAACCCCAGAGTGATTGTTACAATAGCGGAGCTTGGGTGTGGTGTTGTTCCTGTTGAAGCATTTGACAGACGTTATCGGGAGATGACGGGGAGAATCAGCTGTGAGCTTGCTAAAAAAGCCGATGCGGTTTATCGTGTCACCTGTGGCATTGGAACGAGAATAAAATAATCAATTGTAAGGGGCATCCAAAGATGTATTTTATTTATACAACAATAGCATTGCTGGTGGGTTTTCTTTTGGATTTATTGATTGGAGACCCGCATGGTATGTGGCATCCAATTATTTCGATTGGACATTTGATATCAAAAACAGAGAAATTATTACGAAGAATATTTCCGAAAAAACCAAGGGGAGAATTCGTTGGTGGTATTTTTCTGGTTATTATTGTAGTGACTCTTTCTACGATTTTGCCGTTTGTGATTGTAGTTCTTTGTTATTCTTTGCATTGGATTGCGGGGATGGTGATAGAGACAATCATGTGTTATTTCATATTGGCAACAAAATCCCTAAAAACGGAAAGTATGAAAGTAGCAGATGCTTTGGAAACAAAGGGGCTTACCGCTGGACGGGAAGCTGTTTCTATGATTGTAGGTCGCGATACAGCAGAATTAACGGAAGAAGGCGTTATAAAGGCGACGGTAGAAACAATTGCAGAAAATACTTCGGATGGTATTATTGCACCAATGATTTATATGGCAATCGGAGGACCGGTGTTGGGATTTTTTTATAAAGCAATTAATACGATGGATTCGATGGTTGGTTATAAAAATGATACATATTTATATTTTGGAAGAGTTGCAGCAAAATTGGATGATGTTGTGAATTATTTTCCGGCAAGAATTTCGGCTTGGTTTATGATTCTTGCGTCCTGTCTGGGCGGTTTTTCGGGGAAAGATGCGTTTCGTATCTATAAGCGTGATTGTCGTAATCATGCAAGCCCGAATTCGGCGCAAACCGAGGCAGTTATGGCAGGGGCATTGCAGGTAATATTAGCTGGTGACGCTTGGTATTTTGGGAAAAAGTATAAAAAGCCAACAATTGGAGATGCAACAAGAGAAATCAAAAGAACAGATATTAAAAGAGCAAATCAATTACTTTATCGAACAGCAATGATTGCATTGATTGCCTGTTTACTAATTAAAACGATTATCTTGTGGTTAGCATTGTTATAACAAAAGAAAGAAGAGGAACGTACAAATGCATCAACATGGCGGTGATGTTTATAGCTATAAAAATTTCATAGATTTTTCTGCGAATATAAATTTTTGTGGAATGTCAAAAGAGGTGCAGAAAGCGGCAAAAGATGCGGTGGATTTGTGTGAACATTATCCGGATGCACAGTGCCGAAGCCTAAGAGCGGCAATTGCGAAACGCGAACAGGTGAATGTAGAACAAGTTATATGTGGAAATGGTGCTGCAGATTTAATATTTTCGTTAGTTCTCGCGTTAAAGCCCCAAAAGGCATTGCTATTGGCTCCGGGATTTTATGAATATGAACATGCATTGATGACTGTGAATTGTCAGATAGAGAAATATTATTTACAAGAACAAGCAAAGTTTGAAATCCAGTCGGATTTTCTGGATCGAGTTACGAATGATGTGGATATGGTATTTTTATGCAATCCCAATAATCCAACCGGAGTGTTGACGGAACCGGATTTTTTAAAAGAGGTCTTATGTCGATGTGTAAAAACGGATACGTTATTGGTGATGGATGAATGTTTTTTAGATTTTATTGAAGAATCAGAAAAATATTCTATGAAAGCATTTGTAAAGGAACAAAATCATTTGTTTCTTATAAAAGCATTTACCAAAATATATGCGATGGCAGGATTAAGAATTGGATATGGACTTTGCAATCATAAAGAACTGCTTGCGCGAATGATAGAGGTAAGACAGCCATGGAGCGTTTCCGTTCCGGCGCAAATAGCCGGAGTGGTTGCTGCAAATGATAGGGTGTATATAAAAGAGAGTCGAGAAAAAATAAAAGTAGAACGGGAAGTTTTAAAAAAGCAACTTATGGAATTGGGCTATCATGTAATTGGTTCTCGCGCGAATTATATTTTTTTTGAGGGAACGAAAGGCTTATATGAGCACTGTTTAGAAAAAGGGATTTTGATTCGGGATTGTAGTAATTATGATGGACTATCTGAGGGATGGTATCGTGTTGCTGTTAAGAGTTATGCGGATAATCAGTTGCTTTTGGAAGCGTTAAGGAGGTAAAGGATGGCTAAGGCGATTATGATTCAAGGAACCATGTCAAATGCTGGAAAAAGTTTGTTAACAGCCGGTCTTTGCCGGATTTTTAAACAAGATGGATATAAGGTTGCTCCTTTTAAGTCTCAAAATATGGCATTGAATTCTTTTATCACAAAAGAAGGTTTGGAGATGGGACGGGCACAGGTTATGCAGGCGGAAGCAGCAGGTGTGGAACCATCTGTTTTGATGAATCCGATTTTATTAAAACCAACAAACGATATGGGGTCTCAGGTGATTGTTAATGGAGAAGTGCTTGGTAATATGAGTGCGAAAGACTATTTTGCATACAAAAAACAACTGATACCGGATATTATGAAAGCATATGAAACATTGGCGGAAGAATATGATATTATCGTTATTGAAGGGGCTGGTTCGCCTGCGGAGATTAATTTAAAGCAGGAAGATATTGTAAATATGGGCATGGCGAAAATGGCAAAGGCGCCGGTACTTTTGGTTGGAGATATAGATCGAGGTGGTGTATTTGCACAGTTAATCGGAACAGTGATGCTTTTAGAAGACGATGAAAAGCAGATGGTAAAGGGCACAATCATCAATAAATTTCGTGGAGATAAAACTATTTTAGATTCCGGGATTCAAATGTTGGAAGAAAAAAGTGGAATTCCGGTGGTAGGGGTAGCTCCATATATGCACGTTGATGTAGAGGATGAAGACAGTTTAACAGAGCGTTTTTCACGGAAAATGGAAGCCACGTTGATTGACATTGTCGTAATTCGTGTTCCAAGAATCTCTAATTTTACGGATTTTAACGTGTTCGAGAGTTTTGAAGGGGTATCACTTCGGTATGTGGAAAAGGTTTCTGATTTAAAGCAACCGGATATGATTATTTTACCGGGTACAAAAAATACAATGAAAGATTTGGCTTGGCTTCGTCAATCCGGAATGGAAAATGCAATTTTAAAGGCGAAAGAAAACGGTTGTGTAATATTTGGTATTTGCGGAGGATATCAGATGCTTGGAGAAACTCTTTCTGATCCGCTTGGGATAGAAGAGGGTGGCAATATGAGAGGTATGGGATTACTTCCAATGGACACTGTATTTGCAGATTCTAAGACGCGTACACGGGTACAGGGACGGTTTTATCAGATGGATGGCACTTTGGAAAGTCTTTCTAATATAGAATTGGAGGGCTATGAAATTCATATGGGAGTCAGCACTACAAAAGGCAATGCTAGGGCAGTAACGGTGATTTCTGATTTAAACGAAGGAAAAAGTAATCAAAAACAGGAAGGGATACAGGTGGAAAATGTATATGGCTCTTATGTACATGGCATCTTTGATAAAAAAGAAGTATCAAAGAGGATTGTTTTGGCACTTGCAAAGAAAAAAGGGATTCATCTTAGCGATGTAGCTGCGGTGGATTTTGCAAAATACAAAGAAACACAGTATGATATATTGGCAGATACCTTACGGAAACATATGGATATGGAACAAATATATCAAATTTTGGAGGCGGGAATATGAGTGGATTAATACATATCTATGAGGGAGATGGAAAAGGAAAGACAAGTGCGGGAGTTGGACTTAGCGTCCGGTGTGCCGGAAGTGGGCAAAAGGTACTTTATACACAATTTTTGAAAAATGATAAATCTAATGAGCTAAAAGTGTTAGAACAGATTAATGGAATTCATGTGGTACATTGCACGAAAAGTTTTGGTTTCTCGTTTCAAATGACGGAAGAAGTGAAAGCACAAGCAAAAGAATATTATACGAAACATTTTCGCAATGTGACAAAAATGGCACAGGAGGGAAATTTCAAACTGTTGGTATTAGATGAGTTGATTGCATCTTATAATCTAAATATGGTAAATCAGCAAGAGGTAATCGATTTTTTAAAGAATAAACCGGAAGAGTTGGAAGTAGTAATGACAGGACGCGAGCCGGCAGAACAACTGATGGAATTGGCTGATTATGTATCCAGAATTCAAAAGATTAAACATCCGTTTGATAAAGGGATTCCGGCAAGAGTTGGGATTGAGATGTAAAAAAGGAGAGACTATGAAAGTAGAGTTAGAGAATGTTCTGCCAAGTGAAATAGAAGCACGTAGCTTTGAAATTATCACGGAAGAACTGAAGCAAAGAGGGAAAACATTAAATGAGTCCTATGCGCCTATCATTAAGCGTGTGATTCATACAACAGCGGATTTTGAATATGCGGATACGCTTCTTTTTTCGTCGGAAGTATTAGAAAAAGCACTAAATGCTATACAAAATGGTGCTAATATTGTAACCGATACGCAGATGGCAAAATCCGGAATCAATAAGAAAGCCTTAGCGAAATTTGGTGGTGAAGTATATAACTTTATGATGGACGAAGATGTAGCAAAAGTAGCAAAAGAGCAAGGAACAACAAGAGCTGCCGTTTGTATGGATAAAGCGGCAAAATTAACTGGACCATTAATTTTTGCCATTGGGAATGCGCCGACTGCATTGGTGCGTCTGTATGAACTGATAGAGGAGGGCAGATTAAAGCCGGAATTAATCATTGGCGTTCCCGTGGGATTTGTTAATGTTGTACAATCGAAGGAATTGATTATGGAAACAGACGTTCCGCACATTATTGCAAAAGGAAGAAAAGGCGGAAGTAATGTGGCCGCCGCTATTTGTAATGCATTGTTATATATTTTGGACAAAAGCAGGTGAAACTTAAGTCAATAATACAATTTTTACAGTTAGCTCATTGTCACTGCTTCGAAGCGTGAATTTACCATTATACTTATGGGTGATTCGTTTCATAATATCAATACCATAGCCGTGAGATTGTTTGTCCTTTTTGGTGGTAACAATTCGATTATCCCGAATGGTTATTTTGTTTTGGATGGAATTGATAATTTGAATTACCGTGTAATTTTGCGTGGTAGATATCATCGTGCGTATGTAAGGGTTCTTCTGAGTAAGACACGCTTCGATAGCATTATCGTATGCATTAGCAAAAAGACCGCAAATATCTGGTGCATCCATTTGATTTAACTGCGCTAAGGAACCGGAAAAAGTAAAATCAATTCCATGTTCCTGCGCTATTTTTAATTTGGAACGAATGACTAAATCAGCAACATTATTGCCACTTAGGATATTTGCACCGGTCGGTGTAATATCATGTCTAAGCTGTTCTGTATAATCTTTCACTGCTTCATAATTACCGTCTTCACATAAAGAGTGTATAATCCCCAAATGATTGTTAAGATCATGTCTAAGCTGTTTTACCAGTTCTTCGTTATCTTTGCTATCCTGCAATGCATCTAATTGAACACGTAAATATTCCGTTTCATTACGAGATATCGACTGACGATAAATACGTACACGGGATTCTGTAAGACAAAAAATATAGTAACCAATCGCAAAAATTAAAGCCCCAATTAGAATAAAATTCCAAATGTATAAAAATGTTGAACGCATATTGGAACGATTGATGAGGACAATTAATCCGCCATCAATAATGGAGAAAAAGAGCAGACCGATACAACCCCAGATTTCTTTTGCTGTCAGATGTACACTTGTCTCGTATTTGAGTAAAATATGACGTAAGAAAATAAAAATAATAAGAAGAATACTATCGCACACCAAGCCTAAAAGGTGTATGGAGGACCCATTTATAATCAGGTCGAAAGATATATTTGGATACAGTGTGCTTAAAAGTGCATCCGGAATTACTGATATTGCACAATAAAGCGCAAATGCCGGGAAAAACAGCAACAAATCACGTCCCTTGCGAGAACTGAAAATAAGGACGCTAAGAAAAATTAAAATAACAGGAAGTATTCCTGTTATCCAATGATTAAAAATTAAAAAAATAAAATTTCCGATTAGACTGACAGCCGTACATATAACTATGTTTTTTTTGATGAGATTGATATGTGCTGAACAAATGTATTGCATAATAAAGAGCAGCAATAAATAAGTAATTGTATGATAGACGCTACCTAGTAATATATATCCCATTAATGAAGTCCCCTTTCAATATACGCTTCTATAGCATCACGGAAACTGCGACTGTTTCTGCGGCTAATCGGAAGTGTGTGTCCACAAGACAAAGTCAGATGCTTCTCATCGTATTCACGAACATGAGCAAGATTTACAAGATATTTACGATGCACACGAAAAAAAAGAGATGCAGGAAGCTGGTCAGCAATCTCATGTAATCCCTTACGTATCAATACAATATCCTCATTATAACAAACTGTCGTTTCTTTGTCGTTCGCTTCCAAATAATAAATATCATTTGTATGTACTACAAGTTCGCATTGAGAGGTTTTCAAAATGATTTTTTGAGCGCCTTCTAATTCTGCATGTATATCTTTTAAAACCTGAAATAAACTTTCTTTTGATACCGGCTTTAAAAGATATCTAAAGGCATTTACTTCATATCCACTGGGTGCATATTCAACATAAGCTGACAAAAAGACAATAATTACATGCGGTGAGTAAGCACGAATCTTTTTGGCTAATGAAATTCCGTTAAGAGATTGCATACGTATGTCTAAAAAAAGAATGTCATAGGATTCCCCGGATTCATATTTTGCTAATAATGCAGAAGGGGATAAAAAACAATCTACAGAATAATCCTGTCTTTGCCATAAAAAATCATATATTCTTTTTACAAAAATTTTGTCATCATCACAAATTGCTATTTTCATACGCGTACTTTATCATATCCATTTTCTTGCGTCAAGGAAATGGTAATTTTAGACCGTTTGCGAATGGATTTCATCCGCTTGCGAAAAGTTAGAAATGAGAATAATTTGTTGTGATAAGATGTATTTTGTGCAAGCAATTATGTATTAGGAGAAAGGAAACTGGGAAATGAAAAAACAGATTTATTTATTAATGGCAATGACTTGTATGCTAGCGTCTTTTACCGCATGTGGAGGTGCAAAAAAGGAAAATACCGAAATTTCGGTAAAAGAGGATTCCAGTACGATTGAAATGGAGACTGTGGAGCTGACAAAAACGTCGACATCAGAAATAATAAATAGAAAAAACGGGTATTTCTCAATAGAGGATGAAAATACAATTCAATTAATGAATGCAGACGGTAAGGCTTTTATAAGCGTGGAAAGTATAAATGCATGGAAAAATTTGGGGGATGGATATCTTTTAATTGACCATTCCATATATAAAGATGGGGAAGAGATTGTAGTTCTAGAGGAAAGCACGATACATCGTTATCAATATAAAGATGGAATACTATATTACATATCACTTGATGATGGGGGAGAAAGCGGTGTTTTAGTTGCATTTAACGTCGAAACAAAAGAAGAACTATGGCGAATAGAAGGTGGGTATTGGAAATATTCAAATATAACATTAAAGGAACATTATATAGTGCTTGATTCTGTACTAGGAGACGGACCAGGTTGCAAATTAATGACTTATGATGGAGAAACAATTGTAGAAACTTCGTCTACTGATCTTGATACAGACGAAATCTCAGATGAACCTAGCATTTATACAACCGCATCACCATATTACATTCAGGCACAACTTGGATACCCGATTAGAGTCTATGATTTAGATAATAAAAAGGTATCAGAGTCAGATATGGTATTAAAAGAATACGATTCCAGTAGTGAAATAAGAATGGTAGAACTGAAATATGTATTTCCAAATGGAATGTACATTTTAGGGATGTTGGTATTATCCTCTGATGGTACGTCAAATGAATATATATATAAATTGTATAACATAAATGGTGAAGCAATTATAGAATCGGATAGGATGTCTTGTGTAAACACGAAGGAGGCAAATACAAATGTATCTGTTGTTGAAACGCAAGAGGGATATTATATGTTGGCACAAGATGGAACGGGAATCTTTGCAGAAGGTTATGACATGATAGGCGAATCAAGTTTGCTAGGTACTTTTATTGATAAGTATCTCATATTAGTAAAAAAAGAAAATGATACAAGTATACAGCAATTTATACATATTGATTCGGGTAATATTACGGAATTGGAAGAATCAGAAAGTATAGCGAAGTTACTTCCGTCATCATCAGAGGGAAGTTATATTATTTGCAGCAGTGCAAAAGATGGAGATTATTTAGTATATGATAATGAATTTAACCAATTATATACATCGTCCAATTATCTTCAAACGGTAGATGAAGAATATGTATTAGAAATAGAAAACATTCTGGATGAATCAGACAATTTATTTCTAGTAGAGATAAAAACTGGGAAAAAGACAAAACTGGAAACAGAAGGGGATTGTGAGACAGTTGGACCAACCGGTCTTGTAACATATGATGGTGAAAAATACTATTTGTATGCATTTCGATAATTTTTTAGACGAAGAAAGTGGGGGAACAAAGAAATGAAACACAGAATGAAAAAAATATACACATCCGTATTGGTAACAACCATGGCAACATCACTTGTTGCATGTGGTGGGACAAAATCAAATACACAGAATAAAGAAGAAAATGCCGGTGCCCAAGCAGTGGAGTTAATCCTAACATCGGAAACCGAGATTGAAAATATCGTACAAGGCATGTCTAGCGGTACAGCGGAAAAAAGAGATGAGTATGCAGTTGGTTATGCTGCCGGAGTATATGAAGCTGATTTTTTTAAAAAATTAAGTCAAATAGATAACTATGGAGAGTATGAATATATTGATGCAGAAGGTCAAGTGGTGTTAAGTAAAGAAAATATCGTTGATGATTATAACTATCATGTATGGTATTTAGGTGATGGTTATTTTTTACTTGGTAGTCCACTTGGATCGCGTACCATAATAAAAGATGGTAAGGCAGTTTTAGAATCGATATCTGTTGAGGATGCTTATTATAATGATGGGATATTTTATTGTAGTTCAAGGCGGTATGATAGTCTACCGAAAATAACTGCTTATGATTTAGAAAAGAATGAAGAATTATGGAACATTGATTTTGAACCTATAGCCGGTTCAAGTGTAAAATACATAACGGAGGAATGGCATGAAAATTATATTGAGGTAGAAACCGGTAACACAACGCAATTTGTTTCCTACGATGGAGAGCTGATTGTAGAAGGAACTGATATTTATCCTACAGAATCTGAATATTATCTCAAAGTGACCGTTGGAAATCCGGTACAAGTTTATGATCTTACGAATAATTTGGTTTCTCAATCTGATGTATCAATATCGATAGAGAACTTGGATTTTGACACCACGAGTGGCGTTGAGTTTAGAGGCGTATTACCAAATGGAATGTATACAATATGTGAGAGAACACCGAATTCTGATGATTCATGGAATGGGTATGATAGCCATTATAAACTTTATACAATAAACTCAGAAATAGTAAAAGAAAGTGATGACGTAATAGTACGAAATGATGATTATACACATATATCAGCTGTTCATCTTGGAGGAGATTGGGAAAAAAGCGCTCTTTTAAAAGCAGACGGTACAGGTTTTTTAATGGAAGAACCTGCTAAGATTTATGGAGAATCTGAGCTTTCTACGGATTGTAAACGGGATAATTTCATTTTCTATAGCAGATATGATGAAGAGACAAGAAGTGACATAAAACAAATTATCAATCTTCATACAGAAAAGATGTTAGACATTGATTATGAAGAAACTTCTATTGAGGAATTTGTAGAATCACCGGAAGCAAACTACATAGTGGCATATAATAGTAATGTTAGCAACGCAAATTACTATGTGTATGATAGTGAT
This sequence comes from Lachnospiraceae bacterium, assembly GCA_045531055.1. GTDB lineage: Bacteria > Bacillota > Clostridia > Lachnospirales > Lachnospiraceae > Roseburia. The sequence goes on from JAZSDG010000007.1 coordinate 24,908, forward strand.
TTTAATGAATTGTATGTATCATCCAATTCCCTCCGACCGGTTGATGAAGAAACTTTGTTGGAGATTGATGATTCCGGAAAAATAAGTCTTGTAGAGATTGCGACAGGAGAGAAGACACCATTAGAGGTTGATGGAGAATACCACTCACATATGTCTAGCGGTCTTGTGACATATGACGGTGAAAAATATTATCTATATGCATTCCGTCTATAACTGAATGAAAGAAGATGTTTTATATGATAGAATACAAGAAAAAGCAGGTGAAAACACTTGCTTTTTTTCTTGACATATATATCAATGAATGATATGGTATATCCATCATTGATATACGTATAGAAAGGAATACTTATGGCAAAAAAGAGTCCTTATGAATCAGGAACATTAACCGATAGCATTTTTTTGATTTTGCTTGCAAGCTTAGAGCCGATTCACGGATATCGGATTATGCAAACAGTTAGTAAAATGACAGATGGAGAAGTTGAAATTGGACCGGCGACGATGTACACAACGCTAAAAAAATTAAAGGACGCCGGCTGGATACAGGAACTGGGAGAATGTGACGGTAAAATCAGCTACCGGATTACCGAATCGGGCAAAGCGGTTTTATATCAGAACCATCAGAAACGCAAACAAATGGTTGAGATTACAGAACATGTGTTATCAAAGGAGGGAAAATGAAATAATAAAATCTTTCGAGCGGAAGAAGGGACACCACCGATTTTTTCCGATGCAGAATCTGAAATAGAAGTCCTTCGGAAAAATCAAAAATCCACTGGTTGGGCGGCTTTGGTATTTGGTGTGTTATTGGTTGCGACAATTGCTTTGACGAATACTGTGTTGCAACCCCATATCAATGAGACGGTATCGCTTATAATGGTATGTATCTGTATGATATGTTTTATATTCACATTTTTCCCTTTCGTGGGATTTAGTACTTCAATTCATAAAAAGAAAAAGTATTGTTAAACAGGAGTCAAAGTAATAATGAAGAAAAATAAAATTGTAAAAATATTATTGAGAGTAGTTATTGTTTTTTTAATGGTTATTGTTCTGTTTTTCATTGGAACATATGTATACCATAGTATAAAAATGAAGAAAGAAATTGCTTTACTAAAAGAAGAAGGATATTATAATCCTGTTTCTGTGGGGGATTATTCTCTCAATGTGGCGAAATTTGGTAATCAAAATGGTGAGCACACCATTGTAGGTATGGCGGGACTTGGTATGGGAGATTATTCGGTTGCAGCAAGACAGATGACCGCTTGTTTGGAAGAGGATAATTTGGTTGTGTTTGTTGATCGTGCAGGTTATGGTTTCAGTGATGATACTGAAAATGAAATGACGCTGGAGTATATTGTTGAAGACTATCGCAAGGCGTTAAAAAACGCAGGAATTGAAGCTCCATATATACTTATGCCACATTCCATTGGAGGAGCTTATGCAAATTATTGGGTTAGTAAATATCCGGAAGAAATTGAGGCTATTCTATTTGTGGATGGTTCGCAGCTTTCGGCAGATGCTTTTGAGGAAAATGAGGCATATGAAGTAGGAATAGAAGACAAAGCACTTGCTTTTTTGGCAAAGGCGGGATTTAGCAGGTTTGTTTTGCGTAATTATTTCTATCACTATCCTGATAATTACACCAAGGAAGAACAGCGGTTGGGGGATGCGCTTATGTTTATGACATTGGATTCCATTGCACCTATTTCAGAAGATGCAAAACTCGCCGAAAATGCGCAGACGGCATTCAATGAAATTATTACAAATGATGTGCCGAAATTGTACATTTGTGCTAGTTGGGGGTATGAAACCAAGGCGGATGTAATTGAAACAAATGAGTGGACTAATCGACAGATTGAGATAAATAATTTGGATTTTGAGCTTCGTCCGTTAGAATATGAAGATGATGATTTGGCAGAAATCCTTGCATCATATCAGAAAGCAAGAGAAGAGACAATATACCCGTATGCAGAAAAGATGGGGAATTGTGAGGTGATTTGTCTTGCGGGAGATCATATGATCTATGAACAAAAGCCGGAAGAATGTGGCACGATAATAAAGGATTTTATCGATGGTCTTGATAGATAAAGAGAATAACTTTATTGCAAGTATAACGAATTCCAAAGAATTGTTAAAATTCCAAGAAATGAAAGAAAAAGAGATGGGAGGGATTGATGTGTGTAAGGCGTTAGAAGATTTAAGATTGGAAGGTTATGAAGAAGGAATAGAACAAGGAATAAAACAGGTTGTATAACAAAACACCCGACAAGTAGCATGTGACAATTGCTACTTGTCGGGTGTTCTTGCACAAATTATTTTGTTTAATATATTTTGGTAACTTTTCCGGTTGCTGTCTTTTTTTGGCCTTCCCAAAGTGTAAATTCCGTTCCGACTTCCATAGCAATAGATTCTTCTAGTGTTATAGTAACTACAACATTTTCTCCCGGTTTTACATTCTCTTTATCACTTGGCAAATTAATTGTTCCGTTAATGTCTGTTACAAGATGCAATCTTGGACGGTAACCGTCAACGAATGGCATTTCCCTACCACCATCTTCTGTTGATATAACAGATAAATTTGCTTCAAATTTTTTTATGGCTGTAATAGAATTTGGCTTAGCAATTACTTGTCCTCTTTGTACTTGGTCCCGTTCTACATCTTTTAACATCATTCCAATACTATCGCCCACAGTTGCTTGATCTGGCATTTCTCTGAACTTTTCTATTCCGGTAACAGTTGTTGTAATTATTTCTTTATCAAGTCCTATAATTTGAACCTCATCATTCACTTTTATAGTCCCTCTTTCTACTGTTCCGGTAACAACAGTTCCAGAACCGGTTATTACAAATACCTCTTCTACCCTTAATAAGAAATCACCATTTTCATCATATGTCGTATTGGTATCTTTATCAACAATTCCGGTAACATCAGTATTTTCTTCTTCCGAATCACCGTCACTGCCAGATTCAGTATTTGATGTTTCACTGTTTGCTTCATTGATTGTATTTTTGCTACATCCTACAGCTCCCATAACAATTGTGCCACATAATGTCACATATAGAATTGCCGTTAAAATTTTTCGCTTCATTTTATTCCTCCAACTATTAGTATTTCGTCATGGCTATAATTCTATCACTATTGGCGGACGGTTTCAATTAAAATCTTCAGTTTCCGTTGCTTTCTAAATAAATCAAGATTTTAATAATGCTAACAGTTTTATGAGCCCTAATTTTGTTAAACTCCATGATTTCTTTGCGGTCTTCTTCTGCCTCTCGTAAATGTTACTTATGGAAAGAAGGGAAGGGTAATATAAGTGAGTGGTTAGCTTAGGATATCCGGTTACGAACACGATTGCTGTGTCTGGCACTATCTTTATGTACTCGAACATCAAAGTAGCATTGATTATCATATGGTAATTCGAAATATGCTTTCAGAAGCAATGGAATATCATCGTCAATGGAAGGAAAAGAAAAGACACCATCGACAAGAAAAAGACCTACAAACAACACATGAATTCATCTCAGGAATGCGAAAAACAGAAAAGTTTATACCGGTGCTTTCATTAGTGGTCTATTATGGTCAGGAAAAATGGGATGCAGCGTATAGCTTAAAGGAAGTGTTGGATACAGAAGCAATTCCTAAGATGTTAGAAACATATATCTCAGATTATCGCATTCATGTTTTTGATTATCATAATTATGAACAGTTTGAGATGTTCAAAAGTGAATTAAACCAAGCATTTTCTTTTAAAAAGCATTCTCAAAGTAAAGAAGATATTTTAAAACTGATTGCGGAGAACAAAGAGGCTTATTATAATATAAGCAAAGAAACGTGTGAATTTATTGCAAGTATAACGAATTTCAAAGAATTGTTAAAATTCCAAGAAATGAAAGAAAAAGAGATGGGAGGGATTGATGTGTGTAAGGCGTTAGAAGATTTAAGATTGGAAGGTTATGAAGAAGGAATAGAACAAGGAATAAAACAGGTTGTCTGTAATATGTTAAATCGTAACATGTCAGTTGATGATATTTGTGAACTGACAGAATGTACGCCGGAGTTTGTAGAAAAAGTTCGAACAAGTTGTTAGATATATAACGAAAACAACCGATGGGCAGATTTGATGCTACCTATCGGTTGTTTTTTTAGATTATTTAGAACTATCCAATTCCTTTTTTAAGTTTTTCTGTGCGGTTGAAAGCATCAGTTTGATACGATTTAACTGGTTAACTTCAGATGCTCCCGGATCGTAGTCAATGGCTACGATGTTTGCGTTAGGGAATTCGTGACGAATTTCCTTGATAACACCTTTTCCAACAATGTGGTTCGGAAGACATGCAAACGGTTGTGCACAAACAATATTGGTAGCACCCTGATGAATTAATTCCAGCATTTCTCCGGTTAAGAACCATCCTTCGCCGGTCTGATTTCCGCAGGATACAATTGGACTTGCGAGCTTAGCAAGGTCTTCTATGTATGCAGTCGGCTCAAAATGTTTACTTTTTACAAGTTCATCTCTGGCATCTTTACGTAACCACTCAAAGAATTTAATTAATAAATTGTTGATGCGTTTGGCCTTTTTGGAATCTCCCAAATAGTCAGATTTAAAGTTCTGATTATAGCAACAGTATAATAAGAAGTCTGTCAAATCCGGTACGACAGCTTCGGCACCTTCTGCTTCAAGTAAGTCAACAATATAGTTGTTTGCAGCAGGTAAGAACTTAACTAAAATTTCACCGACAACTCCGACACGTGGTTTTTTCTCATCGGTAATTGGCAGATTGTCAAAGTCTCGGATGATTTGACGGCACATCTTTTTGTATTTACGATGTGATAAAAGTTTATCCTGTGTCAGGAATTCAATACATTTCTTTTTCCATTTTTCATGTAAAGCATTTGCTGAACCGGCAACAGCTTCGTATGGACGCATACGGTAGAGACAACGCATGAAAATATCACCAAATTCCAATGCATACAGTCCGTGCTGGATAAGCTTTGGAGTAAACTTAAATCCAGGGTTTTTCTCCAGACCAACCATGTTAATGGAGATAACTGGAACATCCGGATAGCCGGCTTTTATTAAAGCACGACGGATAAATCCAATATAGTTGGTTGCACGACATCCACCACCGGTCTGCGAAATTAAGATAGCTGTTTTGGACATGTCGTATTCGCCGGACATAACTGCGCTCATAATTTGTCCGATTACAATAAGAGATGGATAGCAAGCATCGTTATTAACGAATTTTAATCCAACATCCACGCATTCGCGAGCCGGAATATCCGGAATAACCATATCAAATCCGGATGAACGGAATGCAGGGAGCAATAAATCAAAATGAATCGGTGACATCTGCGGACAGATAATGGTGTAGTTTTTACGCATTTCTTCCGTGAAAAGGACACGTTCATAGTTAGCAGGGACTAAAGTGCGTTTCTCGTTCTTTTTCTCTTTGACGCGAAGTGCGGAAAGAAGAGAACGAATACGAATTCTTGCGGCACCAAGGTTATTCACCTCATCAATTTTCAGGCAAGTGTAAATCTTGCCGGAATTAGTAAGAATATCACTGACAAAGTCGGTTGTAACTGCGTCTAATCCGCATCCGAAAGAGTTAAGCTGAATCATATCCAAATCGTCTCTGGTCTTAACATAATTTGCGGCAGAATAGAGACGGGAATGATACATCCATTGGTCCATAACAATAAGAGGACGTTCCAATTCTCCTAAGTGAGAGACAGAGTCTTCGGTTAGTACACAAATTCCATAAGAATTAATTAGTTCCGGAATACCATGGTTGATTTCCGGGTCCACATGGTATGGGCGACCGGCAAGGACGATACCTCTGCGACCGGTTTCTTCCATATATTGAAGAACTTCTTCTCCTTTTTTCATCATTTCAAGACGAGTTACTTCCTGTTCTTTCCAACCTTCAGAAACTGCATCGCGTATTTCAGATTCCGGAATATGGAATTCTTCCGTAAAAGTAGCAACTAACTGTTGTGATAGTACTTCTTCGCTGGTAAATGCCATAAATGGATTTAAAAATCTCATTTGGCCACTGGTGATTTCGTCCACGTTATTTTTGATGTTCTCAGAATAAGAAGTAACAATTGGGCAGTTGTAGTGGTTGTTGGCATCCGGAAACTCATTACGTTCATAAGGAATGGACGGATAAAAGATAAAGTCTACATTCTGGTGAATCAACCATGCAATATGTCCATGTGCAAGTTTTGCAGGATAACATTCGGATTCACTTGGAATGGAATCAATTCCCAATTCATAAATTTTTCTGGTAGACTGTGGAGATAATACCACAGAAAATCCCAACTTCGTGAAGAAAGTTGCCCAGAAAGGATAATTCTCGTACATGTTCAATACTCTCGGAATACCGACGGTTCCACGGGTTGCTTCTTCCGGAGTAAGTGGAGTGTAATCAAACAGGCGCTTATTTTTAAACTCAAAGAGGTTTGGAATATTTTCTTTATTCTTTTCTTTTCCAAGACCGCGCTCACAACGGTTACCGGTAACATACTGACGGTTATCCGAGAACTTGTTTATGGTCAAAAGACAGTGGTTGGTACAGCCCTGACATCTGGTGAGCTTAGTTGTATAGGAAAGTGCATTAATCTGTTCAATCGTAAGCATGCTTGTCTGATAATCTGCTTCATGACGTTCTCTTGCAATTAATGCAGCACCAAATGCACCCATGATTCCGGCGATGTCCGGACGTGTAGCATGTACTCCTGCAATTTTTTCAAAACTGCGAAGAACTGCATCATTGTAGAATGTTCCACCTTGTACAACAATGTGGTCGCCGAGGTCTTTTGCATCAGAAAGTTTAATAACTTTAAACAACGCATTTTTAATAACAGAGTAAGCAAGACCGGAAGAAATATCAGCAACGGATGCACCTTCTTTTTGAGCTTGTTTTACTTTGGAATTCATAAATACGGTACAACGGGTTCCAAGGTCGATTGGATTCTGTGCAAAAAGCGCTTCCTTGGCAAAATCCTGTACAGAGTAATTAAGTGATTTTGCAAAGGTTTCGATAAAGGAACCGCATCCGGAAGAACAAGCTTCGTTAAGCTGTACCGAATCTACGGTTTGATTTTTGATTTTAATACATTTCATATCCTGACCACCAATGTCAAGGATACAGTCAACATTAGGATCGAAGAAAGCAGCAGCATAGTAGTGAGCAACTGTTTCTACTTCTCCATCGTCTAACATTAAAGCTGCTTTTAATAAAGCTTCTCCATATCCGGTTGAGCAGGAATGTACAATGTGTGCTTTTTCCGGCAATAAGGAATAAATTTCCTGAATTGATTTGATTGCAGTAGCAAGCGGACTTCCGTTGTTGTTACTGTAAAAAGAATATAATAGGGAGCCGTCTTCGCCAACAAGAGCAATTTTTGTAGTGGTAGAACCGGCATCAATACCGAGATAGCAGTTCCCCTCGTAACTTGCAAGGTCAGCAGTTTTTACATGATTGCCACCATGACGTTTGGAAAATTCATCATACGCTTCCTGGTTTTCAAAAAGTGGCTCCATACGTGCAACTTCAAATTCCATTTTAATTTCGGAGGAAAGTTTGGAAACCATTGCTTCTAATGAGGTAACGGAGTCTTCCTTATAATTTAAAGCAGAACCAATTGCCGCAAAAAGATGGGAATTCTCCGGGGTAATTGCATGTTCGTCATCCAGATTCAATGTACGGATAAATGCTGCTTTTAATTCGGATAAAAAGTGGAGTGGTCCACCTAAAAATGCAACATGTCCACGAATTGGTTTACCACAGGCAAGTCCGCTGATGGTCTGATTTACTACAGCTTGGAAAATCGAAGCGGATAAATCTTCTCTTGTTGCACCTTCGTTAATGAGTGGCTGAATATCTGTCTTGGCAAAAACACCACAACGTGCAGCAATCGGATAAATTGCTTTGTAGCTTTTTGCATATTCGTTTAAGCCGGAGGCGTCGGTCTGGATAAGTGCTGCCATCTGGTCGATAAAGGAACCTGTACCACCGGCACAGATACCATTCATACGTTGTTCAACGTTACCGCCTTCAAAATAAATAATTTTCGCATCTTCTCCACCAAGCTCAATGGCAACATCTGTCTGTGGAGCATAATGTTCAAGTGCAGTAGATACAGAAATAACTTCTTGTACAAATGGAACTTCCAAATGTTTTGCAAGAGTTAATCCGCCGGAACCGGTAATCATTGGTGCAATATTGCGATTACCAAGTGCATCGTATGCTTTTTTTAAAAGATTTGATAAGGTCTCTTGGATATTAGCAAAATGGCGTTCGTAATCAGAAAAAAGCAGGTTGTCCTGTGCATCTAATACGGCAATTTTAACTGTGGTAGAACCAATATCAATTCCAAGTTTATGTAAGGTAGTGTTTTCCATCATTTTTCCTCCGTTTGTATTGTATGGAAATATTTTCTACTTATTTATATATGTGCAGAGTGCACACAAAGTACATTATACGACAGGAAATGACAAAAAACAATGGTCATATTTCTAAAGAATTTGTAAAGAAAAAAGCGCTTCATTGACAAATTTGAATAGAAATCAGTATAATGTTTTCTAGTCATGTATATTAGGATGGGAGAGATTTTATGAATTGGATGAACAAACTGGAACAAAAATTTGGAAAATACACGATTCGTTCTATTTATAAATACTTTATTTTTGCAATTTTTATTGGATATGTAATTGGTTATATTGCACCGAATGTTCTGGATTTTTTGATTTTTTCACCATATCATATATTTCATGGTCAGGTTTGGCGGTTGGTCACCTGGGTGTTTACCGCGCCGTCTATTGGAAATCCGTTGTTCTTTTTGATTTTTATGTTATGTTTGTTTTCTATGGGACCGGCATTAGAAACGGTATACGGATCATTTCGCATTAATATCTATTTTATCACAGGGATTTTGTTGTGTGATATTGGTGGTTTATTAGTGTATTTATTATTTGGTCTTCCAATGTATTTGTCCATGTATTATATTTTGTGGTTTATGTTCCTTATTTTAGAAGTTGCGATGCCTGAGGCGGAAGCAAGACTCTATTTTGTGCTTCCTATTAAGATGAAATGGATGTTGATTTTTCATATTGCAATATCCGTATATGATATTATTTCATGCTTTAGGCAAGGAATTGCATTTGGATATTGGCCAATCGGGTTTATGCTGGCAGGACAGATTATATTCCCATTGCTGAATGTTGGTTTGTTCTTTTTACTGTCTAAAAATCGTATATCACGTAAGCATAAAAAACGTCAGAAGGAATTTCATGCACAGTTTGCAACGCCTCGTCTGGGTTCCGGAATTACAAAGCATAAATGTACCATATGTGGAAGAACAGAATTGGATGATCCGAATCTTAGCTTCCGTTATTGTTCAAAGTGTACAGGAAGTCATGAATACTGTCAGGAGCATTTGTTTACACATACGCATATACGTCCGATGTAAGTATAATAAAATCAATAAGATTTTATTTTTAAATTTTCAAACGTAAAAATCATATAGAAAGTGTATCATAAGATATGGATTTGCACAAAAACAAATAGTTTGAAATGGATGAAGGTATGTGATATAGTACGGCTATAGTTAATCATACGAGGAGGCTTGATATAATGGAACGTAACGAAGTTATAGGATTATTTCGATGTATTGGTAGTGCAGTTGCTGAAAACCTGCCAGAAATATTAGAACCATTTTCTAAGTATGGTAGTTCAATAGGTGCAATCATTAAAGCTGTGAATAGTGGTGCAGAGGACTACAAAAAATTGAAAAAGAAGGCAGTTGAAGAAATAAAACAAAAGGTAGCAGAAACTCCTAATCCTAATTTTATGGATTGCGTTATTTTTACCTGTAAAGAAGGTGGTCTTACACAAAAACAACAAGATATGTTAGTTGAGATTTTACAGCGCAATTTTGATAGCGAAAATGAGAATGCATTGGCGGTAATAGATGAATTTATATCTTATTACATGGGAGGAAATGTTGAAATTAATAGTGAAGATGATTGTGATATAGGAACGGATTATTTATATTTTAATTTTTACTGTGATGGAGTAGAAATTGATGAATTTCCATGTGATGCAGAGGATATGAAAATTTTAAAAGGAACACTTAATTTACTTCTTGGAGAAGAAGTGTTTGATGACTTTCTTATATCAGGACATGATAAAAGTTGGAATGAATAAATAAGATGTATAAAGCCTAGGAGGATAGAGTAGTTATGGAAAATGAAGTTGTTTCCAAAAATTTTATTGAACAGATTATAGAAAAGGATTTAAGTGAAGGTAATTGTGAAGCGGTAACGACGCGTTTTCCACCGGAACCAAACGGATATTTGCATATCGGACATGCCAAATCTATTCTTTTAAATTATGGATTAGCAAAAAAATATGGCGGAAAGTTTCACTTCCGTTTTGATGATACGAATCCAACCAAAGAAAAAACAGAATTTGTAGAATCAATAAAAGCTGACGTAAAGTGGCTTGGTGCAGATTGGGGAGATAATTTATTTTATGCATCGAATTACTTTGATCAGATGTATGAGGCAGCAGTTCAATTAATAAAAAAAGGCAAGGCATATGTATCGGATTTGACAGCAGAAGAAATCCGTGAATACAGAGGTACTTTAAAAGAACCGGGAAAAGAGGATCCGTATTCTGCACGTAGTGTAGAGGAAAATCTTGCACTATTTGAGGATATGAAGAATGGGAAGTATGAAGACGGAAGCAAGGTGCTTCGCGCAAGAATTGATATGACTTCCTCCAATATCAATATGAGAGATCCGATTCTTTATCGTGTTGCACATATGACACATCATAATACCGGAGATAAATGGTGCATTTATCCGATGTATGATTTTGCACATCCGATAGAAGATGCCATTGAAGGGATTACCCATTCCATTTGTACATTGGAATTTGAAGATCATAGACCTTTGTATGATTGGGTGGTTACAGAACTTGGGTATAAGACCGGTTCCAATGGCAATCCAAAGCAGATTGAGTTTGCAAAATTATATTTAACTAACGTAGTAACAGGAAAACGCTATATTAAAAAGTTGGTAGAAGATGGAATTGTAGACGGATGGGATGACCCGCGTCTTGTCAGTATTGCAGCTCTTCGCCGCCGCGGTTATACACCGGAAGCAATTCAAAATTTTGTTGAACTTTGCGGTGTTTCAAAAGCAAATAGTTCTGTTGATTATGCAATGCTGGAGTATTGTATTCGTGAGGACTTAAAAATGAAACGTCCGCGTATGATGGCAATTTTAGATCCGGTAAAAGTTGTAATCGATAATTATCCGGAGGGTCAGGTGGAATATCTGACCGTGGATAACAATTTGGAAAATCCACAACTTGGAACAAGAGAAGTTCCGTTTACGCGTGAGATATACATCGAACGTGACGATTTTATGGAAGAGCCACCAAAGAAATATTTCCGTATGTTCCCGGGAAATGAAGTACGTTTGATGAATGCGTATTTTGTGAAATGCGAAAGCTTTATTAAAGATGAGAACGGTAAAGTGACAGAGATTCACTGTACTTATGATCCGGAATCGAAAGGCGGTAACAGTCCGGATGGCCGTAAGGTAAAGGGAACTATTCACTGGGTATCTGCAGAGTATGGAAAGAAAGCTACGATTCGCCTTTATGAAAATATTGTTAATGAAGAATTGGGTGTTTACAATGAAGACGGAAGTTTGAATTTGAATCCTAATTCATTGACGGTATTAAATGATTGTATTTTAGAACCGGCACTTATGGAAGCAAACGCTTATGAAAGTTATCAGTTTGTCAGACAGGGTTTTTTCTGTGCGGATGCAAAAGATTCAACACCGGGACAGCCGGTATTTAATCGTATTGTTTCTTTGAAGAGTTCTTTTAAATTGCCGACGAACTAAGGCAAAGGAGAATGATTATGGGTGAGAATACACCAAAAGAAGAAGATTTTCTATTTGATAAAAAGATAGAGTGTCCAATATGTGATCACAGTTTTAAAATTAAAGCAATTAAAGAGTCGAAATTGCGTCGTCTCTTGCCGGAACAGGATTTGCGGCCTCGGTTTATGTATATTGATACTTTAAAATATGATGTATATTCTTGTCCGTATTGTGGATATACAGCTATGAGCCGCTATTTTTCTAAGATTGCACCGGTTTATCGTAAGATGATTAAAGATGGTGTTTGTTCAAAGTTCAAACCTGTAAGTGGAAATAAAGATGAGTTGCCGGAAAAGTATGAGTATGAATATGCAATTGACCGCTATAAACTTGCACTTTATAACACGATGGTAAAAAATGCTGCTATTAGTGAAAAGTCATATACGTGTTTGAAAATTGCATGGTTATATCGTGGGATGATGGAAGAAATGATAGCTGCAGGGGAATCGGAATCATCTTCCAAATTTAAAAAAGCTAAGAAAGATGAGCATACCTTTTACGAACAAGCTTATGAAGGGTTTACGCAGGCAGTTGCAACAGAAATGCCGCCAATTTGTGGGATGGATTTAAACACTGTCGATTTGTTGATAGCTGCAATGGCTTTTCGTTTGGAAAAATACGATATTGCTTCAAAATGTGTCTCAAATATTCTTGTTTCTCAAACAGCAGGGCGTAATATTAAAGACAAGGCATATGATTTAAAAGAAGCAATTATGGAAATTTTGCACAGCGAGGAATCTTAAACGATATGGGAATTACAAAAAAATGTAGTTGTACCGGGAAAAATTTAGACCGTTTTATGCAGGCGACCATACTGATGCTTTTGAGTGAAGAAGAAATGCATGGATTTGTTATGCTTCAAAAAATAGGTAAGACACCTATGTTTTATGATGCATTGCCGGATGCAAGCGGATTATACCGTTATTTAAAAAAAATGGAGGGACAAGGACTTTTGATATCCAGAGAGGAACAACAAGAAGACCTTCCTTCCAAAAAGATATACAGTATTACAGAAGAAGGAAGAACTTGTTTAAAGAACTGGAAAGCAACTATTCGCGATTATGTAAAAAATTTATTGGATTTTTTGGAAGTGTTAAATGAAAAAGCTGTCACCTTAGATTAGGTGACAGCTCATTTTTATTTGTTATTTTCTGCTTCCTGCATTTTCATTGCACGGACTTTTAATGGAAGTCCGAATAAAGTAATGAAACCTTCTGCATCATGATGATCATATAAATCACCGGTTGTAAAGCTTGCAAGTGACTCACTGTAAAGAGAGTATGGAGAAGTAGTTCCTGCTTTAATGATATTACCTTTGTAAAGCTTGAATTTTACTTCACCGGTTACATATTCCTGTGTAGAAGTTACAAAAGCCTGTACTGCTTCACGAAGTGGTGTGAACCATTTTCCTTCGTAAACAATTTGAGCCATTTTATTGCCCATATCTTTTTTCACTTCCATAGTAGCACGGTCAAGAACAAGTTCTTCTAATTGAGCGTGAGCTTCCATAAGAATTGTTCCTCCAGGGGTTTCATAAACACCACGTGACTTCATACCAACAACACGGTTTTCTACAATGTCTACAATACCAATTCCGTGTTTGCCACCAAGGCGATTTAATTCGCGGATGATGTCAGATACTTTCATTTCTTTTCCGTTTACAGAAGTTGGGATACCCTTTTCAAAAGTCATGGTAACATATTCGCCTTCTTCCGGAGCTTTCTCAGGAGAAACTCCAAGTACAAGAAGGTGATCGTAGTTTGGTTCGTTTGCAGGATCTTCTAATTCTAAGCCTTCGTGGCTGATGTGCCATAAGTTACGGTCACGGCTGTAGCTTTGGTCCGCAGAGAATGGAAGGTCAATGCCATGAGCTTTACAGTATTCAATTTCTTCTTCACGAGACTGCATAGTCCATGTATCCTGACGCCAAGCAGCAATAATCTTTAAGTCCGGAGCAAGCGCTTTAATACCAAGCTCAAAACGAATCTGATCGTTTCCTTTTCCGGTTGCACCGTGGCAGATAGCAGTTGCGCCTTCTTTTCTTGCAACTTCTACTAATCTCTTTGCAATACCCGGACGAGCCATAGAGGTTCCGAGTAAATATTTATTCTCATATACTGCACCGGCTTGTACACATGGAACAATGTATTCATCACAAAATTCATCGGTAATATCTTCGATGTATAATTTGGTAGCACCGGACAATTTTGCTCTTTCCTCAAGTCCGTCTAATTCTTCTTCCTGTCCGCAGTCAATACAGCAGCAGATAACTTCATAATCATAATTTTCTTTTAACCAAGGAATAATCGCGGTAGTATCAAGACCACCAGAGTACGCTAAAACAACTTTTTCTTTCATAACGTTCGTCCTTTCTTATTTTATAAACTAGAATAACTATACAACAATCAGAAATGGAACGCAAGTGAAAAAATATACATTATTTTGCATAAATATACATATTTTTGTGAATATTTACTCTTTACGGAATGAAAAAGGTATAATATAGTAGTAAAAGGTGAAATGTATAAAATTTAGAAAAGAGGAATGGTTATGATAAAAGCAGGAATTATTGGAGCAACCGGATATGCCGGTGGAGAATTGGTTCGCCTTTTGACAAATCACAAAGAAGTAGAAATTAAATGGTTTGGTTCAAGAAGCTATGTAGATGAATATTATGCAGATATTTATCAAAATATGTTTCAAATAGTGGACGCAAAATGTCTTGATGATAATATAGAAGAACTGGCAAATCAGGTGGATGTAATTTTTACAGCAACACCACAAGGATTTTTGGCCGGCATATTGACAGAGGAGATTCTTAATAAGACAAAAATTGTAGATTTAAGTGCGGACTATCGAATCAAAGATGTAGCTATCTATGAAAAGTGGTATAATATTGAACATAAAAGTCCGCAATTTATAGAAGAAGCGGTATATGGATTGTGTGAAATTAATCGTGACAAAATTACAAAAGAAACACGTTTGATTGCTAATCCGGGATGCTATACAACATGTTCAATTTTAACAGCTTATCCGTTAGTGAAAGAAGGATTGATTGATGTGGATACCCTGATTGTAGATGCAAAATCCGGTACATCCGGAGCGGGAAGAGGAGCTAAGACACAGAATCTTTTTTGCGAAGTGAATGAGAACATAAAGGCTTATGGTGTTGCTTCCCATCGTCATACGCCGGAGATTGAAGAACAATTAGGATATGCAGCGGGAAGAGAGATTTTAATCAATTTCACACCACATCTGGTTCCTATGAATCGTGGTATTCTTGCAACCGAATACGCAACTTTAAAGAAAAAGGCAGATGGTAAATATCCGACTTATGATGAAATAAAAGCTGTTTATGATAAATATTATGCCAATGAAAAGTTTGTGCGTGTACTAAAGAAAGGTGTTTGTCCGGAAACCAAATGGGTAGAAGGAAGTAATTATGTCGATGTGAACTTTATCATTGACGAACGTACCGGAAGAATTATCATGATGGGTGCGCTTGACAATATTGTCAAAGGTGCAGCTGGTCAGGCAGTACAAAATATGAATTTATTATTTGGTTTTGATGAGGCAGAGGGATTAAATTTAGTACCGATGTTCCCTTAGGTAGAAAATCAATACAACAGAAGGACTATAGAATGGAAAAAGAATTACAATATAAAATTCGCGTAATGACAATTGAAGATTATGAACAGGTCTATGCACTTTGGATGGGGATTCAGGGGTTTGGAATTCGTTCCATTGATGATTCTTATGAGGGCGTGGAACGCTTTTTGAAACGAAATCCAACCACCAGTGTTGTTGCAGAAGCAGAGGGGAAAATTGTCGGCGCAATTCTTTGTGGACATGATGGAAGAAGAGGTTGTTTTTATCATGTCTGCGTACATGAAAAGTATCGTAATCATGGAATAGGAAAAGCAATGGCGGTTACTTGCATGCATGCATTAAAGGAAGAACACGTAAATAATGTATGCTTGATTGCATTTAAAAATAACGAGATTGGCAATCATTTTTGGAAGGGCGCAGGCTGGAACTTTCGCGAAGATTTAAACTATTATGATTTCTTATTAAACGAGTCCAATATTACGAAATTTAATCAATAGTGAATACAACAGAAAGAGGTATAAAAATGGCAGAGCAGAATATGGAAAAAGTTTTAGAAAAAGCACAGGTTTTAATTGAGGCATTACCTTATATACAAAGATTTAACAGAAAGATTATCGTTGTTAAATATGGTGGTTCAGCAATGGTAGATGAGCAATTGAAACGCCAAGTGATTCAAGACGTTACATTGCTTAAATTGGTTGGATTCAAACCAATTATTGTTCATGGTGGTGGAAAAGAAATTAGTAAATGGGTTGAAAAAACCGGAATGACACCGGAGTTTGTGAATGGCCTTCGTAAAACAGACGAAGCTACTATGGAAATTGCGGAAATGGTATTAAATAAAGTAAACAAGTCCTTGGTTCAGTTGGTAGAAGAGCTTGGCGTTCTTGCAGTGGGAATTAGTGGAAAAGACGGCGGTTTATTGAAGGTAGATAAGAAATTATCCGATGGACAGGATATTGGATTTGTAGGAGAAATAAAGGAAGTAAATCCAAAGGTTTTATATGATTTATTAGAAAAAGATTTTCTTCCAATTGTTTGTCCGATTGGCTTGGATGATCAATATAATAGTTATAACATAAATGCAGACGATGCTGCTTGTGCAATTGCAAGAGCTGTTTCTGCTGAAAAACTTGCATTTTTAACGGATATTGAAGGTGTATATAAAGATCCAAGTGATAAGAATACTTTGATATCTGAACTTACGGTATCGGAAGCAAGAGATTTGATTACGGATGGATTCATTGGTGGCGGAATGCTTCCAAAACTTAATAATTGTATTGATGCAATTGAAAATGGTGTATCACGTGTACATATTTTAGACGGAAGGATTGCACATTGTCTGTTACTTGAGATTTTTACCAATAAAGGAATCGGAACAGCGATTTTGGGAGATAAGGAGATGAAGTTTTATCATGAATAAACAGGAATATATTGATATTGCCGAAGAAAATTTACTACATGTTTATAATCGTTTCCCGGTTGTGTTTGACCATGGAAAAGGTGTTTGTTTGTATGATACAGACGGAAAAGAATATTTAGATTTTACTGCAGGAATTGCGGTTAATTCTTTAGGGTATAGCAATGATAGTTACAAAAATACATTAAAAAATCAAGTAGACAAATTATTGCATACATCAAATCTCTATTATACAGCACCGATGATTGAAGCAGCACAAAAAGTGTTAAAAGCAAGTCAGATGGATCGCATTTTCTTTACCAATAGTGGTGCTGAGGCGATAGAGGGTGCGATAAAGGCGGCTAAAAAATATGCATATATAAGAGATGGATTTGCAGGACACGAAATTATTGCGATGGAACATTCTTTTCATGGAAGAACCATTGGAGCCGTTTCTGTAACCGGTAATGAGCATTATCGGACGCCATTTGGTCCATTACTTCCGGGAGTGAAGTTTGCGGAATTTAATAATTTAGAAAGTGTTAAGGAACAAATTACAGAAAAAACCTGCGCCATAATTATGGAAACAGTGCAGGGAGAGGGCGGGCTTTATCCGGCAAATCAGGAATTTTTAGAAGGAGTACGTGCTCTTTGTGATGAGAATGATATTCTCCTGATTTTAGATGAAATCCAATGTGGTATGGGTCGAACCGGAAAAATGTTTGCTTGGCAGAATTATGGTATCAAACCGGATATTATGACTTGTGCAAAGGCACTTGGATGTGGAGTTCCGGTAGGTGCTTTTGTTATGACACAAAAAGTTGCTGACCAGTCTTTGGTACCGGGCGATCATGGAACAACATATGGGGGAAATGCATTTGTGTGTGCCGCTGTTTCTGCGGTATTTGATCAATATGAGGAATTGAATATCCTAGAACATGTAAATGAAGTAGCTCCATATCTGGAAGAAAAATTGGATACGCTTGTAGAGCAGTTTGACTGTTTGACGGCAAGACGTGGTATGGGATTCATGCAGGGACTCGTATGTACATTGCCGGTTGGTCAAATTACATCAAAAGCATTAGAGAATGGTTTAGTTATCATTTCGGCAGGAAAAGATGTGATTCGTCTTGTTCCACCATTAGTTATTGAAAAATCGGACGTTGATAAAATGATTGAGATTTTGGAAAAAACATTAAATCTTATGAAATAGGCTTGTAATCTTTCCGGTAAATCATTAAAATAGAAAATGGCATTGAGATTCCTTCCTTTGGGAAGGAGAATAGTATGAAAATTGCAAAGAGGTATATGATTTTACTTGTGGGCATTATAATGTGCATCAGTGGTTGTAGGAAGAATAGTGATGCAATCATACTTGCAACTGACGAAACGAAAGGATATGAGGATACACAACAGGACCAAGAAGCGTATAAGCAGGATAATCCAACAGATGCGACATTACATGTCTATGTTTGCGGAGCTGTTTATCAGCCAGGTGTGTATATACTTTCCAATGGGGCGCGTGTATGCGATGCGATTGAGGCTGCACAAGGGATGACACAAGATGCTTGTACCGATTATTGGAATCAGGCAGAACTTTTGTCGGATGGACAGATGATTGATGTTCCAACAATCGAAGAGGCGCAACAGATGTCGCATACAACGGAGAATGAGTCACAGACGGATTGGGATGGACGTGTAAACATTAATACAGCATCGAAAGAACAACTGATGACAATTCCCGGTGTTGGTGCATCCCGTGCAGAGAGTATTCTTGCATATCGTCAGGATGCAGGAGGTTTTCATTCAATTGAGGATGTCAAGAATGTAACCGGTATCAAGGATGGCATTTTTCAAAAAATGAAAGAATATATAACGGTCGACTGAGGTGTAGAAATGGCAAAGAAAGTTCTTGTTGTTGATGATGAAAAATTAATAGTTAAAGGAATCCGTTTCAGTTTGGAACAAGATGGTATGGAAGTAGATTGTGCCTATGATGGAGAAGAGGCGTTTACCCTAGCAAGTCAGCATCAATACGATATGATTTTGCTTGATGTCATGCTCCCAAAAATGGATGGATTTGAAGTTTGTCAGGCAATTCGCGAATTTTCTGATGTTCCAATTGTAATGCTGACAGCCAAAGGCGACGACATGGATAAAATTCTTGGTTTGGAATATGGAGCAGATGATTATATTACAAAACCGTTTAACATTCTTGAAGTAAAAGCTCGCATTAAAGCAATTATGCGTCGAACACAAGGAACCAAGATGAAAAAGGAAGACGACTCCTTTTTGGAAAAGGGTGATTTAAAGCTTGATTGTGAAAGCAGACGATTATTTGTGTTAGACAAGGAAGTGAATTTGACAACCAAAGAGTTTGATCTGCTGGAACTTTTAGTTAAAAATGAGAATAAGGTGTATAGTAGGGAGGCTCTCCTTAACACGGTATGGGGTTATGAATTTCCGGGGGATGTACGTACTGTCGATGTACATGTGCGTCGTTTGAGAGAAAAAGTCGAAACAAATCCGAGTGAACCGAAGTATGTGCATACCAAGTGGGGTGTTGGCTACTACTATTATCAGAAATAATAAGTGAGGCTATTACATGGAGAAAAGAAAGCATCTTCTTGGCTTCTTTAAAAGTTTAAGAATTCGGTTAATCCTTCTGGTAGTGCTTCTTGGAACTCTTCCGGGAATCATTCTAAGTATAGGTCTTCTCAGTTTCTATGAAATGAGAGCAATTTCTATTCGCGAAAGTGAAGTATTAAGTCAGGCGAAAATTTTATCCAATAAGATTTCTACAAGCCGTTATATGGGCGGAACTGAAAAAGGGACGGAAACCATTCATGCACAAATGGACATGCTCACATCTATTTATAATGGACGTGTTATTATTGTGGATGATGCTTTTTGTATTCTTTACGATACGTATAATATTGATGTCGGTAAAACTATTATTTCCGAAGAAGTGATTCAAAGTTTTTCGGGAAAACAAATTACCAATTATGATTCGGAAAACAATTATATAGAGATGTCGCTTCCGGTCGTGAGTACACAAGATTCGGAGGAAACCATTCTTGGGGTAGTGGTAATTAGTGTGTCAACTGATAATATTGCGTTAAATCTTAGTTATTTAACTCGTGTTGCCGTCATTATCAATATCATTTTGGCTGCAATTTCTGTTTTTATCGGAATTTTGGTTACTCGTCAAATGATAAGGTCATTGCATAAGATTTCAGATGGAATTGAAGCAATTAAGGATGGATATGGTGATGATGAACTATCTGTAAATGATTACACAGAAACCATTCAAATATGCGAGAAATTCAATGAGATGTTGGCACAAATGCGAGTGATGGATGATTCCAGACAGGAGTTTGTATCAAATGTGTCACATGAGCTAAAGACACCACTTACATCCATGAAAGTACTAGCGGATTCTATTACTAGTATGCCAGGAGCACCTGTCGAATTATATCAGGAATTTATGAATGATATAACGAATGAGATTGAACGCGAAACTAAAATTATCAATGATTTGCTTGCTTTGGTTAAGATGGATAAATCGGCAGCAGATCTTAATATTGAGACGGTCAATATAAATGAGCTTCTTGAGTTAATTATGAAGAGATTACAACCGATTGCAGATAAACAACAGGTAGAATTGGTGTTGGAATCGTTCCGTCCGATTACAGCAGAAGTGGATGAGGTGAAATTGACACTTTGCATGACAAATCTGATTGAAAATGCGATTAAGTATAATCGTGATGATGGAACCGGCTGGGTGCATGTCACATTAAACGCAGACCATCAGTACTTCTATTTGAAAGTGGAAGATTCGGGAATAGGAATTCCGGAAGAAGAATTAGAGCATATTTATGAGCGATTTTACCGTGTAGACAAGTCACATTCGCGCGAAATTGGTGGAACCGGACTTGGACTGGCAATTACGAGAAGTTGTATATTGATGCATAGAGGGGCAATCAAAGCGCACAGTGTACTTGGAGAAGGAACAACATTTGATGTTCGAATTCCATTAAGTTATATTGTATAGGAGAGAGGCATGAAAAAAAGAATATTTAGATGGTTGATTCCCATGATGCTACTCCTTGTGTTATGTGGTTGTTCGAAAGAGGAGAACAAGAATCAATATCAAATTTATTACATGAATATGGATGCTACCAAAGTGTCTTCGATTTCTTATAGTGCAAAAAACACGGATGAAGAAAAACTCGCAATGGAGCTGTTAAGTGAACTATCAAATCAACCGGATTCATCGAAATTAAGACAGACAATTCCGGATGCGGTTAAAGTAGTAAGCTGCAAACGAAATGGATATATGTTTGTTGTGGATTTTAATGAAGAATATTATAAGATGAGTGCAACAGAAGAAGTTTTGGCACGAGCAGCAATTGTAAGAACGTTGACACAGATTAAGGATGTTACGTATGTCATGATTACAGTAGATGGAGAACCTTTGACTGACAAAAAAGGGAATACAGTCGGTAGTATGGAGGTGGATGATTTTGTTGAAAATCCGGGTGAACAAATTAATACTAGTGTAAAGACAACACTGACCTTATATTTTGCGGATAGTGATGGAACAGGGTTGGTCAAGGAAGAACGTGTAGTTCGTTACAGTTCTAATATAGCATTGGAAAAACTGGTCGTAGAGCAATTGATTGATGGTCCTACAACTTCAGGATTACAGCAAACGATTCCAAGTGGGACTGAACTTATAACCATAACCGTAGCGGATGACATTTGCTATGTGGATTTAGATGAACGATTTAAAAATCAAGATTATACAATAACTGAGCCGGTTGTTTTATATTCTATTGTTAATTCATTGACAGAGTTGCAGGGGATAGATAAGGTTCAACTTTCTATCAATGGTGATACGAAAGGGAAGTGTCGTTTTAACTACGATTTATCTACTTTATACGAAGCAAATCATGATTATGTGGAGGAATAATTTGTGAGTAAAAGACCATTCCTTTTAGGGGCGTGCGTCTTTGTGGTAGGGACTTGTTATGGTCAAAGCCAAAATGTGGCTTTTGCCGTTTGTGCTGTAATACTGTTTGGATATGGCATTTTTCATTTATATCAATCCAAGAATTGGAAAAAGCTTACAGCAAGGAGTCTGTGGCTTCTTGCTGTTTTTCTTTTATCTGCGATTCATATAAATAATGAAATGGATTTTCGAGAGCAGGAACTATCACATGTAAGAGAGGGTGAGCAATATACCCTCGTGGGAGAGATTTACAAAAAAGAAAAAAAGACATATCAATATACATATTATCTAAAGGATGTTTTCATAATCCTTTCTAATCAGCGCATTGCATGCAATGACGTGATGCTCACATATTCTAATGATACCATTTCAATCGGAGAAATCCTGTTATTAAAGGGAAAAATAGAACTGTTTGATTCTGCGCCAAATGAAGGTGGATTTAATGAAAAAGAGTTTTATTATAGTCAAAAAATTGATTTTTCAATATATGATGCACAGATTTTAAAAAGAGAAGGGGCTTCATCTGTTTCGGAACAACTGTATTGTTTTCGAAAACATATAAAGGAAGTATATGAAAAAAGTGCACCTAAGGATGCGGCTGGGGTATTATCAGCCATGTTACTGGGTGAAAAATCAACTATAGATCCTAATATTAAGAATTTGTATCAGCAATCCGGGATATCACATATTTTAGCGATATCGGGGCTACATGTATCACTCATCGGTATGAACTTTTATCGTTTTTTACGTAAACGTGGAATGCCATATATAGTAGCATTTTTATGTGCATTATTGTTTTTGATTTGTTATGTAACAATGAGTGGTAATGGAGTTGCAACCAGACGTGCATTTGGAATGCTGGTAGTTGCAATGTTTGCAAATGTTATCGGCAGAAGTTATGATTCACTAAATGCATTGGGACTTATGGTGATTTTATTGTTGTGGGATAATCCATTTTTGCTGGGTTATGCAGGATTTGTCTTTTCTGTAGTAGCGATGATAGGTGTATTAGTTGTAGGAAAACTGTTTTCGCTTCAACTGGAAAAAGAAAAAAAGTTAACTCCTCGAATGCGATGTCTAAATGCAATTTATGCAAGTATAGCCGTGTGGCTTACCACATTGCCGATTGTTGCGTATTACTACTATGAGGTCCCAATCTATTCTGTGTTATTGAATTTAATTGTAATTCCGCTTCTTTCTATCATGTTTTTATTTGGTGTTGTTGGTGGGGTTGTAGGATTATTTTTTCCTTTATTCGCAAAGCTATTATTACTTCCGTGTATACTTCTTTTAAAAATATATGAATGGTTGGCAGCATTCAGTATGAAAATACCGTGTGCGCAAATCATTGTTGGAAAACCGTCTGTTGAGAAAATGGTTGTTTACTATTTGCTACTTACACTTGTATGTACATTATTGTTTTATAAGAAGTGTGGGCATCTGAAAAGAATTGTTGGAATACTTGCGTTAGTACTTTTCTTTTTTCATGCCCCTAAACATTCGTTTGAATTAAGTGTTTTAGATGTGGGACAAGGAGACGGAATTTGCTTGTGCACGGATGCGGGAGAATATATTTTTATTGATGGGGGAAGCAGTGATGTAAATCAGGTTGGGAAGTATCGAATTTTACCGTTTTTAAAAGCGAATGGTATTAGGCATATCGATTATTGGTTTGTATCGCATGCAGATGAGGATCATATCAGTGGACTGGAAGAAATTTTGGAATTGGGGTATCCAGTGGAAAATGTAATAATATCGAAACCGTCTGTTGATCTAAAGGATGAAAAAACACTAGAACTTGTGGAATTTGTTAAAACGTATGATACCAATATTGTCTATATGAGGGCTGGGGAAAGTTTAGTGCTGAAAGCGTCAAAGATACAGTGTCTCGCGCCCGAGGAAGAGGCTGTAGATGAGAATATGGAAGATAGAAATGCACTTTCCCTTGTACTTATGTATCAGGATAAAAGGTTTACGGCTCTTTTTACAGGAGATATTTCAGAAATAGAAGAAAGAAAGTTACTAGAATCCGGAGTTTGTAAAAGCGTAGATTTTTACAAGGTGGCGCATCATGGATCAAAATATTCAAGTTCAGAAGAATTTTTGGCACAGATAACGCCACGAATAGCAGTTGTTTCTTGTGGTGAAGGGAATTCTTACGGACATCCTCATAAGGAGACACTGGAGCGGTTGGATGAAATTGGAAGTGTAATATTGACAACGCCGGAGTATGGGGCGATTACAGTGGAAATCGATAAGAAACTTGAAGTGTATGGAGTAAAACAATAATTATATTCGGTTGTCAGTCCTTGTTCTTATATGCTAAAATAGTCCCATGAAAACAATAGACAATGATATTAAAAACGGACAATTAAAACAAGCATATCTTCTTTACGGAGAGGAAGGGTATCTCATACGTCAATACCGCGATAAGCTGAAACGGGCAATGATTTCAGAAGACGATACCATGAATTTTTCGACTTTTTCAGGAGAGGATATTAATCAGCGTGAGATTATTGATTTGGCAGAGACGTTGCCATTTTTTTCGGAACGAAGAGTGATTTTAATTGAAGGAAGTGGTTTGTTTAAAAAAGCGGCAGATGAACTTGCAGAATATTTAGGAGAAGTTCCCGAGTCAACGTCTTTCATTTTTGTCGAAGAAGAAGTGGATCGTCGTTCGAAAATGTTTAAAGCCCTTACAAAACTGGGCAATGCTATTGAATTTAAGATGCAGACAGACGAGACATTATCAAAGTGGGTATTAAGTCGTCTTCGCAAAGAGGGAAAGAATATAACACAAGCAGCATATGAGCTTTTTATTGCGAAAACAGGGAACGATATGGAGAATATCGACAAGGAATTGGAAAAGTTGATTTGTTACACATATGAGAAAGACTCGATTGAGCCGGAAGATGTAGAGGCAATTATAACGGAGCAGATTACCAACAAAGTCTTTGATATGGTTGACGCAATTACTGCACATCAGGAGAAAAAGGCGCTTGATTTATATTATAATTTGCTTGCATTGGAAGAAGAAGCAATGCGAATTCTCTATTTAATTAGCAGACAGTTTCGAATTCTTACTATTGTAAAGTCAATGACCAATCAAGGGTTTGGGAATAAAGATATTGCATCAAAAGCAGGTTGTCCGGAATGGGCGGTTCGTAAATATCAGTCGCAATGTCGTGCCTTTTCATTAGAACAGTTAAAACAGGCAGTGCGAGATGGCGTAGAATATGAAGAAATGGTTAAGACCGGTCGAATGGACAATCAGATGGCAGTCGAACTTTTTATTGTACAATATAGTAAAAAAGGTTCTAAAATAAATGTTGGGGTGACGAACAATTAATGTTCGCCTCCCCAACATTTTTGTTTTATAGTAAAAGAAAAACCTCCCAGTGCCAGTCGCCAAACCAATCACTAGGAGGTGCAATCAAATGCATAATCATTGTAT
>JAZSDG010000015.1:0-111953 GCA_045531055.1 Lachnospiraceae bacterium
GAATATATGCCGAACTCCTTATAGAGCGAAGCGAAATTAGTTGTTTGGAATAATATGAACACTTGGCGAGGTACTGTCGAGTCATAAAAGTTTAGGAGGTATTTCGATGGAAAAATGGGTTTGTAGTGTGTGTAATCATGTTCATGAAGGTGCGATGACGGATGATTTTGTGTGTCCGGTATGTAAACAGCCGGCTTCAAAGTTTAACAAGGTAGAGTCCGCACCTGCAAAGAGTAAATATGCAGGGACAAAGACAGAAAAGAATCTATGGGAAGCTTTTGCCGGAGAATCGCAGGCAAGAAATAAGTATACATATTTTGCATCGGTTGCAAAAAAAGCCGGATATGAGCAGATTGCAGCCCTGTTCCTTCAAACCGCAGAAAATGAGAAAGAGCATGCAAAGCTTTGGTTCAAAGCACTTGGAGAGTTGGGTGATACCGCAGAGAATCTGCTTCATGCAGCAGAAGGAGAAAATGCAGAATGGACAGACATGTATGAGCGAATGGCAAAGGATGCAGAAGAGGAAGGTTTCCTAGAGCTTGCAGCACAATTTCGTGGTGTAGCCGCCATTGAGAAAATGCATGAGGAGCGTTATCGTGCATTACTGCATAATGTAGAAGCAATGGAAGTGTTTAAGAAAAGTGGCGTAACAATGTGGGAGTGTCGTAACTGTGGTCATGTAGTAGTGGGATTGGAAGCACCGCAGGTATGTCCGGTTTGTAATCATCCACAGGCATTCTTTGAAGTAAGAAAAGAGAATTATTAGACAGCAATTAACGGTACATTTCAAAGTACATCGCATGTGCCTTACATCAAATCTTGGTGTAAGGCACTTTTATATTCAAAAATTTACCACTTACCGCTCGAAACAAACCTCTTAACAAAAATCTATTTACAGAGCCAAAATCTTTTTTATAATGAAACTATGATAAAGATACGAATTGAGATGGACGACAATTTAACAGAAGAAGAAATTGTGATTCGATGTCATTCCTTGAGCGAAGAAATGATTACTTTGCAAAATAAAATTGCAGAGATTACGCGAAGTGGAATGCAGTTAGAAGTGATGCAAGGCGAGGTTTCTTATTTTATCTCATTAGGAGAAATTACCTTTTTTGAGACAAATGGGACAAATGTAGCAGTACATACAAATGACCGTATTTATGAGACGAAGCTTAGGTTATATGAATTGGAGGAACTGCTTCCGGGAAGTTTTATGCGTGTTTCAAAATCTACGATAGTTAATGTCTCTCAAATTCGTGCAATTCAAAAGAATCTTACGGGAGCAAGTGAGGTGAGCTTTACCGGATCAAATAAGAAAGCATTTGTCTCTCGTAATTATTTTAAGTTGTTAATGGCAAAATTAGAAGAAAAGAGGTTGAGAAAATGAAGAAAAAAAGTATCTTTTGGGGATTTATACTGATATTAATTGCAGTGTATGTGATTGTGAGTGGGCTAGGCTTGTTGCCGGGGGTTTCTTTTTTTAGTATTATATTTACTATTGTTTTTGTCGCATTAATAATTGATGGATTTGCTAATCGAAATATTTATGAGATATTGTTGCCGTTAGCCGGAATTTTATGCATTTATGATAAGCAGCTTGGAATTACTGCAATTACTCCGGGACCGGTTTTGGTTGCAGCACTTTTGTGTAGCATCGGATTACATTTGATATTTAAGGATGCATTAAAAAAAAGAAAAAATAAGCCGGTTTATTTGAATGGACAAATAGACCATTCAGAGGATGGTTCCTATATTCAGGTTCGTAATACTTTTAATGAATTGAGCAAATATGTAAACACGAATTACTTTTCCAAAGCCGATATTAGCAATTCTTTCGGTCAGTGTAATGTATATTTCAATAATGCCGGAATGTCAAATGGAAAAGCAGAGGTAAATATATCAAATAGTTTTGGAGAAATTAATGTATATTTTCCACGATCCTGGCGTGTAGAAGTAAAACAAAAAAATGCATTCGGCGGTGTGAAAGTTCATGGAACTGGGAATAACGACATGGATGCGCCGTTTGTGACGGTGGATGCGGACTGTAGTTTCGGGGAAATCAATATTTTTTATGAATAAGTTTTGATAAATCATAAATTCTAAGGTATAATATATTTGTTTTTGTATGCAAAAAGGACTGGAGAACATATGGCAACAAGATATTATGCGGTTAAAAAGGGGAAGACTCCCGGTATCTATACATCATGGGATGAATGTAAACAGATGGTAGATGGTATTTCGGGAGCAATATATAAGAGTTTTCGGACGAAGGAAGAGGCAGAAACTTTTCTTTCGTCCGAAAGTGCGTCTTTCAAGACGTTCCCGCAACAGGAAGTTTCTAATACGTATGCATTTGTGGATGGCTCCTTTAATATAGCAACTGGTACTTATGGATATGGTGGTTTTTTGGTGAATGCAGGAAAAAAGATACTTCTGCAAGGCTCGGGGAACGATGAAGAAATGGCGTCTATGCGTAATGTTGCCGGTGAAATTTTGGGAAGCATGGCGGCTATGGAAATGGCGATTGAATTAGGATTGCAAGAGATTACCATTTACTACGATTATATGGGAATTGAGATGTGGGCGACAGGTGCATGGAAACGAAATAAAAAAGGAACGATTGCTTATTATGATTATGTGCAGTCAATTTGTTCGAAACTTAATATTCATTTTGTAAAGGTAAAAGGTCATTCTGGCGTAGAAGGGAATGAAGAGGCGGATCGTCTGGCGAAAGAAGCGGTAGGAATTTAGGGGACAGAGTAGGAGAGAATCGTGAGTGTATTTAATGTAGAATTGAGAAAAGTAGTAGATGATAGTTACGAGATTGAAATTGGTTACGATTTGAAAGACCAATTAGTGCAGGATTTAGAGACCGGTTTGCTTGGTACTTTACATAAGTTTGCGGTAATTACAGACAGTAATGTATGTGATTTGTATGCAAAACCAATTTGTGACAAATTGCTTGAAGCAGGGTTTGATGTGGATTTGTTTGTGTTTGCTGCAGGGGAAAAAAGCAAGACGCGCGAAACAAAAGCGCGTATTGAAGATGCGATGTTAGAAAAAGGATATCGCCGTGACTGTGCCATTATTGCAGTTGGTGGTGGTGTGGTAACGGATTTGGCTGGATTTGTTGCCGGAACTTTCGGAAGAGGAATTCCGTTTATCAATTATGCAACCACACTTCTTGCAGCTGCAGATGCATCGGTTGGTGGTAAAACTGCAGTTGATACGCCACTTGCAACCAACTTGATAGGACTGTTTCATCAACCGAGTAAGGTGTATATCGATATTGCAGCATGGAAGACTTTGCCGAAGCGGGAAATGGTCAGTGGTTTATCAGAAACCATAAAACATGCATGCTTAGCAAGCATAGATATGTTCGAATTTATTGAGGAGAACATGGATGATATTTTAAGCTTTAAGAAGTTTGCATGTGAATATATTGCAGAGAATAACTGTAGAATCAAATATGAAGTAGTTATGAAAGATGAACGCGAAAGCGGTCTTAGAGAAGTTTTAAATTTAGGGCACACGGTTGGACGTGCAATTGAGACAGTAAGTGATTACAAGCTACTTCATGGAGAGGCTCTGGCAATTGGTATGGTAGCAGAGGTCTTGCTTTCTGCAAGATTGGGTCATATGTCAGAAGAAGAGGCTGCAAGAGTCATTGCTTTGTATCAACAGGCAGGATTGCCAACTACTATTCCAAGTTATATTGATAAGGAATCCTTGGTTAAGAAACTTTATACTGACAAAAAAGTGCGAGACGGAAAACTACGTTTCGTATTACAAAAAGGAATTGGTGATGTCATGGAATTTTCACCAGGTGTTTTTGCAAGACCGATTGAAGAATCGCTCGCACGAGAAATTCTTATGGAGTTATAAAATAACCACTTCTTGTGTAAATTCGTTTTTTTGTGGTTGATTTGATTGAATGGATGTTATACCACGATAAAGAGATGCAGCATACAAATCTTTTTCAAAAATGCGGTATGTATTTTCAGGCAAATACTTGGGAGCATCTGCTACCTTGCTAATCATAGGGGCAGACGCTCTCTTTTTTATTTCAGAAAGGAGTGGCGAGGCATCTTTTCGAAATCCAAGTATACGCAGATACGGGGCAGAGCTCTGTGCAAATGCATACGCATAATCTTCTTTTTTTATTTGAAGAAGAATATGGAGTAGTACACGGCTGATGCGTGTATAGGTCAATTCCTTTGATTTTAATATCCTGCAGAAATTTTTAAAACCAGTATACTGTGGAAGATGGTTTTGAATTTTTTTGGATAGTTCCCGGTTACAATCGGCAAACTGCTCATATCCGTATGGTGCATATTCTAAAAGACGAAGATAAAGCATCGATGAAATCGCATTTTCAGATAACAATTCTTTTTTGGTGTAGTAGTTCTTAAGTAAATATAGCGATTCCATTGGGAGGTATGGTGTAAGTTTTTCGATACTTCCCCCATTTTCAAATAAAAGATTCCGAATAGCGGTTGCAGATGCATACGTAGTTGTAGCCACAGTATCATGATAGTGATTGCCAATTCGCTGAATCGGATGGGAGGATATTGGTGTATGCGAGGCATTCCAAAGAACAAGTGCTTTTTCATATTCCAAAGCCAAAATGTTGTTTGGTAAAGCCAGGAATTCATTGATTTCTTTTTCTGAATAAGAAGGGATAATTTCGCAAAGTGTTTTTGCGCGTGCGGAGGGAAAAGAAAGGCCTTCTTTTTGAAGAGAGCTTAGTTTTTCTCGGTACGCGTTTGGCTCATGGACTAAGGTGTTGACAAGTGCACGAAGTAAGTTGGGCTGATTGTGCTCGATACCATAGCCAAGGGTGTTGACAACGCCGGTAGAACCAAGCAGGGAGATGCCGCCGGTAGCAAAAAGTTCTGCAGATGCAGTTGCATAGATACAAGGAAGTTCCAGTACAAGATCGGCACCGCCAATAAGTGCCATTTGGGCGCGATAATGCTTATGGCAAAGCGCAGGAACACCTCTTTGCAAAAAGTTGCCACTCATAGCAATAATAATATAATCGGCGTTGGTTTCTTTACGAAGTGTTTCAAGCTGATATTGATGTCCGTTATGAAACGGATTATATTCTGCGATAACACCAATAACTTTCATGGGATCCCTCCAAGGTTAGGTTTTTGATTATCATAACATGATTTTTATTATGCATCAAATATAGATTTGCTACTTGTCTGACGGAAAAAATAAGTTTATAATATAGATAATTTGTAAATCTATAAGATAAGAGGAGATAGAAAGATGAATGTATTAGTAGTTAACTGTGGAAGTTCTTCGCTGAAATATCAGTTGATTAACTCAGACAGCGAAGAAGTACTTGCAAAAGGACTTTGTGAGAGAATCGGCATTGACGGTAGATTGGTTTATCAGAAGGCAGGACTTGATAAAGAGATTACAGAAGCAGATATGCCAACGCACAAACAGGCAATTCAGATGGTTTTGGATGCGCTTGTAAATGATAAGACAGGAGCAATCAAGGATTTATCTGAGATTGATGCAGTAGGACATCGTATGGTACATGGTGGTGAGAAGTTTGCTTGTTCTACCATTTTAAATGATGAAGTATTAAAGACTGTTGAAGAATGTAATGACCTTGCACCGCTTCACAATCCAGCAAACTTAATTGGTGTTCGTGCATGTCAGGAATTGATGCCAAATGTTCCTATGGTTGGTGTATTTGATACTGCATTCCATCAGACAATGCCAAGTGTGGCATATATGTATGGAATACCATATGAATATTATGACAAATACAAAGTTCGCAGATATGGATTCCATGGCACCAGTCATAGCTTTGTATCCAAACATGTTGCGGAACTTATTGGAAAGCCATATGAAGATTTGAAGATTATTGTTTGCCATTTGGGGAACGGCGCAAGTGTTTGTGCAGTAGATCATGGGAAATCTGTAGATACATCCATGGGACTTACTCCGTTAGAAGGATTAATCATGGGAACAAGATGTGGGGATTTGGATCCATCTATCATTGAATTTATCGCTCAGAAAGAGAATATGACTCTTTCAGAAGTAATGGACGTATTAAATAAGAAATCCGGTGTTGCAGGAATGTCCGGCGTTTCTAGTGATTTCCGTGACTTAGAAGCAGCAGCGAATGATGGAAATGAACTTGCAGCGCTTGCACAGGATGCGTTTGCATATCGTGTCGTTAAATATATTGGTGCATATGCAGCTGCTATGAGTGGTGTGGATGCAATTGCATTTACCGCAGGACTTGGTGAGAATAATGATTGGATGAGAGCAAAAATCTTATCAAACTTCGAATTCATGGGTGTTAAAGTAGATCATGATGCAAATAATGGAACCAGAGGAGTAGATAAGCTTATTTCAACAGCGGACTCTAAAGTTGCATGTTACGTAATACCTACGAATGAGGAACTTGCCATTTGTAGAGAAACGGTAGCATTGGTATAATTAAAATTACTTAAAAATTATGTTGACAAACCAATATACCATATGTATAATTGATTAGGTGTGAATGGGAGAATGCTGTGATTATCAATATTTCAGACATTTTACAATCTGTAAATAAAGAGATGATAAGAGAAGTTTCGATAGAATTTACTTCTTTTGAATCACGTTTGGGAGATTTTCCAATTCGTGCATGTGCACCGATTTCACTTCGTATTGCGAACCGTGAGAATAAGCAGTTGCTTATTGAAGGAAACGTGGATATGGAAGTGGTTATTCCGTGCGGAAGGTGTTTGGAAGAAGTTCTGACACCAATTCATTTTGACATTGCGAAGGAACTTACGATTACAGAAGGTTCTGCAGTTGATGAAGAGATGGATGAAACGGACTACCTGATTGGATTTGAATTGGATGTAGATAAACTTGTCTACGCCGAGATTTTGGTGAACTGGCCGATGAAAGTTCTGTGCAAGGAAGATTGCAAAGGAATTTGCAAAGTCTGCGGGATGAACTTGAATAAGGAAGCCTGCGATTGCCAGAGAACAGAACTGGATCCAAGAATGGCAGCAATCCAAGACATATTTAACAAGTTTAAGGAGGTGTAAACAAATGTCAATTTGTCCAAAGAATAAATCTTCTAAGGGTAGAAGAGATAAGAGAAGAGCAAACTGGAAAATGTCTGCTCCTACTTTAGTAAAATGCAGCAAATGTGGAGAATTAATGATTCCTCACAGAGTATGCAAAAACTGTGGCTCTTATAATAAGAAAGAAATTATTGCACAGGATTAATAAGGTTTTTAGGGCTTCCGAAATTCGGAAGCCCTTTCAAATTAAAATGCAAATATAAATTGACAGATACCATGACTTAGCGTATATTTTCTAATAGATGTAATAAGGAGGAAAAAATATGCAGGTGGTTACCAAAGTTGCTTTGGATGCAATGGGTGGAGATCATGCACCACAGGCGC
Source organism: Lachnospiraceae bacterium (assembly GCA_045531055.1). Classification (GTDB taxonomy): domain Bacteria; phylum Bacillota; class Clostridia; order Lachnospirales; family Lachnospiraceae; genus Roseburia. The sequence goes on from JAZSDG010000015.1 coordinate 7,437, forward strand.
CTGTGCAAGGTGCTGTAGATGCAGTTAAAGCAAGAAGTGATATTAAGGTATTTTTGCTTGGACAAGAAGCTGTGATATCCGAAGAACTTCAGAAGTATGATTATCCACAAGAACAGATTGAGATTGTGGATGCACCGGAAATTATCGAGATGGCAGAGCCGCCGGTTGTTGCAATTCGTAAGAAGAAACAATCCTCTATTGTAATAGGAATGAACATGGTCAAGGAAGGAAAAGCGGATGCTTTTGTTTCGGCTGGAAGTACAGGCGCTGTTCTAGTTGGCGGGCAGGTAATTGCCGGCAGAATTAAGGGCGTGAAGAGACCTCCACTTGCACCGGTAATACCAACAGAGACAGGCGTTTCTTTATTAATCGATTGTGGCGCAAATGTTGATGCGAGAGCAGAGCATCTGGTACAGTTTGCAAAAATGGGTTCTATTTATATGGAACATGTCCTTGAAGTAAAGAATCCACGTGTTGCCATTGTTAATATTGGTGCAGAAGAAGAAAAGGGAAATGCTTTAGTAAAAGAAACAATGCCACTGCTTCGCGAATGTACAGATATTAATTTTATAGGAAGTATCGAAGCGAGAGAAATTCCACATGGTGGTGCAGATGTAATTGTATGTGAGGCATTTACCGGCAATATTATTTTGAAACTATATGAGGGTGTCGGTTCAACATTAATTACTGAAATCAAAAAGGGATTAAAGAGCACATTAAGAAGTAAGATAGGTGCGGTATTAGCACTTCCGGCACTTAAGAAAACACTTAAGAAGTTTGACGCTTCACAGTATGGTGGAGCTCCAATGTTGGGATTGAATGGACTTGTTGTTAAGTCGCATGGGAGTTCAAATGCACAAGAAATTATGAATTCTATTTTCCAGTGTATAGCCTTTCGTGAACAGGATATCAGTGGTAAAATTAGAGAAAATATTACAGACTCACAAGTTGAAGAAGAGTAGAAAGGAATGAATGAGATGGAATTCGAAAAATTAAAAAACATTATCGTAGAAGTGCTTAATGTAGATGAAAGTGAAGTTACAATGGAGGCAACATTTATTGATGATCTTGGGGCAGATTCATTGGATGTATTCCAGATTATTATGGGATTAGAAGAAGAATTTGACATTGAAATTTCTAATGATGACGCAGAGAAAATTGTTACAGTAGGAGATGCTGTAGAGCAGATTAAAAAAGCAAACAACTAATCAAAAGGATATAGGTGGCTGGTGCACATTAGACATGATCTGTTGTGTGCCAGCCTTTATTCGTTTTTTTTTATACGAGGGGGGAGCATTATGTCAAAATTAAAAGAATTTCAAGATGTAATTGGGTATCATTTTGCAAAGGAAGGGTTATTACGCCAAGCCCTTACACACAGTTCTTATGCAAATGAAAAACATATGAGAAAACTTTCGGATAATGAACGTCTGGAGTTTTTGGGAGATGCTGTTCTTGAGATTATCGCAAGCGAGTTTCTTTATAACAACTATCCGGATAAGCCGGAAGGGGAACTTACTAAATTACGCGCAAGCATTGTCTGCGAAGCTACTTTAGCAATTTGTACAGAAGATATTCATCTTGGAAATTATATTTATCTTGGAAAAGGAGAGGATCAAACAGGGGGGAGAATGCGTAAATCGATTCTTTCGGATGCTATGGAAGCAGTAATCGGAGCAATTTATTTGGATGGTGGTTTTGCTAATGCAAAAGAGTTTGTGTTAAAATACATTTTAACTGACATTGAATGCAAACAGCTCTTTTACGATAGCAAGACTATCCTGCAGGAAGTTGTGCAGGGAGAGCATGAGCAACTGTCATACGTTTTGATAGAAGAATCCGGTCCGGATCATAACAAGAGTTTTTCTGTGGAAGTTAGAATCGGAGATAAAAAAATCAGTACAGGAAGCGGTCATACAAAGAAATCTGCAGAACAAGAAGCTGCGTATCGTGCGTTGTTATTGTTAAGACCGGGAATGAAGGAGTAGAACATGTATTTAAAAAGTTTAGAAGTGCATGGGTTTAAGGCGTTCGCGAATAAAATTGTATTTGATTTCCATAATGGAATTACCGGAATTGTAGGACCAAACGGAAGTGGAAAGAGTAATGTTGCCGATGCAGTTCGTTGGGTACTTGGAGAGCAGAGCGCAAAGCAGCTTCGTGGTTCTTCCATGCAGGATGTTATTTTTGCAGGAACGGAGAACCGTAAACCGTTAAGCTATGCATATGTTGCAATCACGCTCGACAATTCAGATCATCAGCTTGCTATTGATTATGAAGAAGTAACTATTGCAAGAAGAGTATATCGTTCCGGAGAAAGTGAATATTTAATTAATGGAAATGTTTGTCGTTTAAAAGAGGTATCTGAACTTTTTTATGATACCGGAATCGGAAAAGAAGGATATTCCATTATTGGACAGGGACAGATTGACCGCATTCTTAGTGGAAAGCCGGAAGAAAGAAGAGAGCTTTTTGATGAAGCAGCCGGAATTGTAAAATATAAAAAGCGCAAAGCAACAGCACAGAAAAAGCTGGATAATGAGCGAGAAAATCTTGTCCGTGTAAATGATATTTTGGCAGAGTTGGAGCGTCAGGTTGGACCGTTGGAGAAACAATCGGAGAAGGCGAAAACTTACCTCAAGAAAAAAGAAGAACTAAAAGACTATGATGTCAATATGTTTTTATTAGAAACAGAGCATATAGCGATACAACAGAAAGAAATCGAAGAAAAGTATCGTATTGCCGATGAGGAATTGCAGGAAACAAATGCAACTTATGCCAATATTCGTGAAGAGTATGAGAAATTAGAAGAAGACATTTCGGATATGGAGTCAAAAATCAATTCCATTCGCGAAAATATTAGTACATCTTCCGTTATGAAAGAGAAGCTGGAAAGCCAGATACACGTTTTGACAGAGCAGATTCATACGGCAGAAATGACAGATGAACATCTGGCAAGTCGTTTAGAAGCAATTGATGCAGAAAAAGAAGAACGATTTGCAGCTCGTAAAGAATATGATGAGAAAAAAGCATCCTTAGATGAGCAACTTGCTCAAACCGAGCAACGTCAGAAATTAGCACAGCAGGAATTAGAGCAGATTCAGGCGGAAATAGCGCGTTGTAATGGCGGAATTGAACATGGACAAAACGAGATGATTGAGTTGTTAAACAATAAAGCGACAATCAAAGCGCGTCAACAACGTTATGATACCATGTTAGAACAGATTAACATTCGTAAGGCTGAGTTGACACAACGTCTGTTAGAAAGAAAAACTCAAGAGTCAGATTTGGTATCCGTTTTGGAAGACTATAGAAAAGATTTGCAGGAAGTCAATCAAAGAATTGAACAATTAAAACAGCAAGAAGCGCAACTGATGCAAAGGGATCATGAATGGAAACAGAAGGCGATTGAGAATAACCGGAAGCTGGAAGAGAACCAGACCAGATATCATAAACAGCAATCACGCTTAGAGTCTTTAAAGAATATTGCGGAACGTTATGATGGATACGGAAACAGTATTCGCAAGGTTATGGAGCACAAAGCAGAGAATAAAGGAATTCTAGGTGTTGTTTCTGATTTGATTCAGGTAGAGAAGAAGTATGAAATCGCTATCGAGACTGCACTGGGCGGCAACATACAAAATATTGTTACCGAGGATGAAAAAACAGCGAAGAAGATGATTACATTCTTAAAAGAAAATCGCCTTGGACGTGCGACATTCCTTCCGCTTACCAGTGTTCGTGCAAAGAATAATGCAAAGAATGAGGAAGCGCAAAAAGAGACGGGAGTTATCGGACTTGCCAATCAATTGGTAAAATGTGATGCGCGCTATGATGAAGTGGCAGCTTATTTACTGGGGCGAGTTTTGGTGGTAGATGTGATTGACAATGCGATTGCACTTGCAAAAAAATACCACTATAGTTTACATATTGTAACTTTAGAGGGCGAATATCTTAGTCCTGGCGGCTCTATGACAGGTGGCGCGTTTAAGAATACATCCAATCTGATGGCGCGTAATCGTGAAATCGAGGAACTCGAATCGCAGATTGCAGAACTGCACAGGGAATGGGAAAGTTTAAAAGCACGTAAAGAGGATATTACAACGGCGCAAGTTCTTGGTGCAGAAGAACTGGAAGAAGTGAAAGCGCAAATTCAAAAACAATATCTTTTACAGAATACGGCTCAGATAAATGTGGACCGTGTAACGCAACAAAAAGATGAAAGTGAAAGCGTTTTCGAAGGATTGAGTAATGAAAATGCCTTGATTGAAAGTCAGATTCTAGATATTAATCAGAAGAAACAACAAATTGTAGATGAAGCAGAATATGCTAAGAAACGTGAGATTGAAATAGGTGAGGAAAGTAAAAACTTCCAAAGTATACTAGAGGAACAAGCTAAATTAGAAGAGGCAGCATTGGCTAAAGTATCTGCAATTCAGTTGGAAAATGCAAACATCAGCCAAAGTGCAGGATTTCTTTTGGAAAATATGTATCGTATCAATCGTGAAATGGAGAAGTTTGATGTTGAACGTGCAGAGCTTGTGGAGAATGCAAAAACGGCAAAAGAAGATGCAGAAAGAAAACGACTTGATATTGAAGAAATCCAAAAGACAATTTTGGCATCGGATGATGCATTTACAAAATTAGAGCAGGAATTAAAAGATAATATTGAGAAAAAAGAACAGATGTCTGCAGCATACCGCGGGTTTTTCCAGAAACAGGAAGAAATCAGCAAGCGCAGAAATGAGTTAGATAAAGAAGTATTCCGCTTAAACAGTCAACGTGAGAAATTAAAAGAGGCAGATGAATATCAGACCAATTACATGTGGGAAGAATATGAGATGACACCACATGCAGCATATGAATTGCGCAATGAGAACTACCAAGATTTATCCGCATTAAAGAAAATGATTTCACAAGTGAAAGATGATATTCGTCATCTTGGAGATGTCAATGTAAACGCTATTGAAGAATACAAAGAAGTATCTGAACGTTACAATTTCTTAAAGAACCAGCATGACGATTTGATGGAAGCAGAACAGACTTTGATTGGGATTATTGAAGAATTGGATGAAGGAATGCGTAAGCAGTTTACAGAAAAGTTCGCAGAAATTCAAAAAGAATTTGATGCTTCCTTCAAGCAGTTGTTCGGTGGTGGACATGGTACACTTGAATTAGTTGAGGATGAAGACATCTTAGAGTGTGGTATTCGTATTATTGCACAGCCACCGGGAAAAAAATTGCAGAATATGATGCAACTATCCGGTGGAGAGAAGGCATTGACAGCAATTGCATTATTATTTGCAATTCAGTCATTAAAACCATCGCCGTTTTGTCTTTTAGATGAGATTGAAGCGGCACTTGACGACTCCAACGTTACACGTTTTGCAAATTATCTGAATAAACTGACAAAAAACACACAGTTTATTGTTATTACGCATAGACGTGGAACAATGGCAGCGGCAGATCGCTTATACGGTATTACCATGCAGGAAAAAGGTGTATCGACTCTTGTATCGGTAAATTTAATAGAAAATGATTTGACAGAATAGAGGGAAATCATGAGCGAAGGGAAAGAAAAAAAAGGATTTTTTAGCCGACTGGTAGCAGGACTGGCTAAAACAAGAGATAACATCGTATCCGGAATCGATTCCATATTTAACGGCTTTTCAAAAATTGATGAAGAATTTTATGAAGAACTTGAAGAAATACTTATTATGGGAGATTTGGGTGTAAGAGCAACGGAAGAAATTCTTGATAAATTACGTGAAAAAGTAAAACAACAGCATATCAAAGAGCCGGCAGAGTGCAAACAACTTTTGATAGATAGTATTAAAGAGCAGATGCAGGTAGAAGAAACGGCATATCGTTTTGAAGAAGAAAAATCAGTTGTTTTAATTATTGGAGTAAACGGTGTAGGAAAAACCACAACAGTTGGAAAACTTGCCGGAAAATTAAAAGGTCAAGGTAAGCGAGTGGTTATTGCCGGTGCAGATACGTTTCGCGCTGCAGCCGGCGATCAGTTGAGGGAATGGGCAAATCGTTCCGGAGTAGATATGATTGGTGGAACAGAAGGGGCAGATCCGGGCTCTGTTGTATTTGATGCGACAGCGGCGGCAAAAGCTAGAAACGCAGATGTTCTTTTGGTTGATACCGCAGGTCGTCTTCATAATAAGAAGAATTTAATGAATGAACTTGGTAAAATTAACCGAATTTTAGAGAAAGAGTATCCGGATGCATACCGTGAGACGCTTGTTGTACTTGATGCAACAACAGGACAAAATGCACTGGTGCAGGCGAAGGAGTTTTCCGAAGTGGCCAAGATTTCGGGAATTGTTTTGACAAAAATGGATGGAACTGCAAAAGGTGGTATTGCTGTTGCGATTCAGTCCGAGCTTTCCGTCCCGGTGAAGTATATCGGTGTTGGAGAGACTATCGAAGATTTACAGAAATTTGATTCAGACGAGTTTGTAAATGCTTTGTTTGATATAGAGTAGGAGGAATGGATATGTTGACACTTGATAAGTTTGAGGAAGCAAGTGTAAAGGTGAAAGAAGTTACATTAGAGACCAAATTGGTATACAGTGATTTCTTAAGTAATCAGACAGGGAATAAGGTATACTTAAAACCGGAAAACATGCAGTTTACCGGAGCTTATAAGGTACGAGGGGCTTATTATAAAATCAGTACATTAACGGATGAAGAACGTGCAAAAGGATTGATTACAGCATCTGCCGGAAATCATGCGCAAGGAGTTGCATATGCTGCAAAATGTTATGGTTGCAAAGCGATTATTGTAATGCCGACTACAACGCCGTTGATTAAAGTTAACCGCACAAAAAGTTACGGTGCAGAGGTTGTGCTTTATGGGGATGTATATGATGAAGCATGTGCATATGCATTAGAGCTTGCCGAAAAAGAAGGATATACCTTTATCCATCCATTTGATGATTTGGCTGTTGCAACCGGACAGGGGTCAATTGCAATGGAAATTTTTAAAGAGCTTCCTCTAGTGGAATATATTCTTGTTCCGATTGGTGGTGGCGGACTTGCTACCGGTGTTTCTGCACTTGCCAAATTATTGAATCCGAAGATTAAGGTGATTGGTGTAGAACCGGCAGGTGCAAATTGTATGCAAGCTAGTTTTGCGGCAGGAAAGGTAACTACTCTGCCGGGAGTAAATACAATTGCAGACGGTACTGCAGTAAAGACACCGGGAAGTAATATTTTTCCATATATTCAGAAAAATTTGGATGATATTATAACAGTGGAAGATGATGAATTAATCGTTGCATTCCTTGATATGGTAGAAAACCATAAAATGGTAGTAGAAAACTCCGGTCTTCTTACAGTCGCTGCATTAAAGCACTTGGATATTGCGGATAAGCGTGTGGTGGCAATTTTAAGCGGTGGAAATATGGATGTTATCACAATGTCATCTGTTGTACAACAAGGACTTATTTTCCGTGATCGTATTTTTACGGTATCGGTACTTTTGCCGGATAAACCAGGGGAATTATCCAAAGTGGCAGATACTATAGCAAAAGAACAAGGCAATGTAATCAAACTAGAACACAATCAGTTTGTTACAACGAATCGAAATGCAGCAGTAGAACTTCGTATTACGCTTGAAAGTTTTGGTACAGAGCACAAAAAACAGATTATGAAATCATTAGAAAAATCCGGTTATAAACCAAAGATAGTAAGAACAATGATTTAATAATGGAGAATAGAAGAATGAAAAAACAACAACAAAAAAATTTGATTATAGTAATTGTAGTTGCTATTGTTGTGATTGTGGGAATTATTGCGGCAGTTTTATTAACCGGGAACAATGATAGCACCCATACAACGAAGAAAGACAATAATTCGACTTCTGCAACAAAGGATGAGAAAAAAGAAACAACCTATACTCCGGAAGCTTTGGACGAGACACTTACGTATTATGCTGATATTGAAGTTTCAGATTTTGGGAAAATAACGATTCAGCTAGATCAAAAAAGTGCTCCAATCACCAGTGCTAATTTTGTTGCACTTGCAAATGAAGGTTTTTATAATGGACTGACTTTCCATCGAATAATTGAAGGTTTTATGATGCAGGGGGGAGATCCTATTGGCAACGGAACGGGTGGTTCCGGAAAAAATATTGTAGGTGAATTTACGCAGAATGGATACGATAATAAACTGTCTCATACCAGAGGTGCGGTTTCTATGGCTCGTTCGCAAATTTTTAATAGTGCAAGTTCACAATTTTTTATTGTACATGAAGACAGTATATATTTAGATGGTCAGTATGCTGTTTTTGGATATGTAACAGAAGGAATGGAGGTTGTTGATGCTGTTTGTCAGGCTGCGCAACCGATTGATGATAATGGTACTATTGTAGCAGAAGAACAGCCGGTCATTACATCCGTTACTATTCGTACAGAATAGAACTTATCCAAGTGCAACATCTAATACCATCATAAGGGTAAAACCGATTGTAAAAAAGATGGTTCCAACCGATGATGGTGCCAAGTAATGGCAAAAATAAGGTAATTAATATCGCAGTATTTATAAATATTCCTTTCTTCGGTTTAATAGAAATATTATATAATCCATATAGTATATTTACAATAGTTAAGAAGTGTGAAGAAAAAATGCAGTGTCAAGAAAAAATACTTGACACTGCATTTTTGTTATGGTAGTCTAAGCAAGGTGACGGATATGGATGAAAAATTAAAACAGGCTTATTTGTATGATTTTTATGGTGAATTGTTGAATGAGCACCAACGCCGTATATATGAAGACTTTGTATTTCACGATCTTTCTTTGAGTGAGATTGCATCGGAAGAAGGGATTAGTCGTCAAGGCGTGAATGATATGATTAAGCGTTGCAGTAAAAAGTTAAATGATTATGAAGAAAAGCTTCATCTTGTTGAGAAGTTTTTGTCTATCAAGCAAAGTGTAGAAGAGATTCATAACCTATCGGAAGAATTTACCAAGTCACAAAATAAGATGGTTATATATGAGATTGAGAAGATTTCTAATCATATTTTAGAGGAGCTGTAAGATGGCATTTGACAGTTTATCAGAAAAACTGCAGAACGTATTCCGCAACTTGCGTAGCAAGGGAAGATTAACAGAAGATGATGTCAAGACTGCTCTTAAAGAAGTCAAGATGGCTCTTTTGGAGGCAGATGTTAACTTCCGCGTTGTTAAGCAATTTACCAAGGATGTGCAAGAACGTGCTATTGGACAGGATGTAATGAATGGACTGAATCCTGGACAGATGGTTATCAAGATTGTGAATGAAGAGATGGTCAAATTGATGGGCTCTGAGACAACGGAGATTGCGTTCCGTCCGGGAAAAGAGTTGACAGTCATTATGATGGTCGGTCTTCAAGGTGCAGGTAAGACAACCACAACAGCAAAGATTGCAGGTAAGTTAAAGCTAAAAGGTAAGAAGACGATACTTGCAGCTTGTGATATTTATCGTCCTGCTGCAATTGAACAATTAATAATTAATGGAGAAAAGCAAGGCGTTGAAGTTTTTGCAATGGGCGATAAGATTAAACCATCTGATATCGCAAAAGCTGCAGTTGAGCATGCGAAGAAGCAGGAAGCAAACGTTTTGATTATTGATACGGCAGGCCGGCTTCATATTGATGAAGATATGATGAATGAGCTCGTTACAATAAAAGAATCTGTAAATGTATTCCAGACTATTTTGGTTGTAGACGCAATGACCGGTCAGGATGCAGTGAATGTCGCAGGAACATTCGATGAAAAAATCGGAATCGATGGTGTGGTTTTAACAAAGTTAGATGGTGATACACGTGGTGGTGCAGCATTATCCATTCGTGCAGTAACCGGAAAGCCAATTCTTTATGCCGGTATGGGAGAGAAGCTTTCTGATTTGGAACAGTTTTATCCGGATCGTATGGCATCCCGTATTCTTGGAATGGGCGATGTGCTTACCATGATTGAGAAGGCACAGGAGAACATCGATGAAGAAAAGGCCAGAGAACTTGAGCAGAAAATGCGCAAGAATGAATTTGACTTTGAGATGTATTTGGAATCTATGAGCCAAATGAAAAAAATGGGTGGTCTTGCAAGTCTGATGGGAATGATGCCGGGAATGGGTCTTGGAAAAGGAAAGATGCCGGATATTGATACGGATGCGGCAGAAAAGACCATGGCGCGTACAGAAGCAATTATCTATTCGATGACGTTAAAGGAACGTCGCAATCCAAACCTTTTGAATCCAAGCAGAAAGCAACGAATTGCAAAAGGTGCAGGTGTGGATATATCAGAAGTGAATCGTCTTGTAAAACAGTTTGAACAAATGAAAAAGATGATGAAACAAATGCCTGGAATGATGGGCGGTAAGCGTGGCAGAAGAGGAATGTTCAAAGGACTTCCTTTTTAGGACCTATGGTCCGTGATAAATGTAAATTTTTAAGGAGGTGAAACAAAATGGCAGTAAAAATCAGATTAAGAAGAATGGGACAGAAGAAAGCTCCTTTCTATAGAATCGTAGTTGCAGATTCCCGCTCTCCAAGAGATGGAAGATGTATCGAGGAGATTGGAACTTATGATCCAACAAAGAATCCTAGCGAATATCATGTAAATGAAGAATTGGCTAAGAAATGGTTAGCAAATGGTGCACAGCCAACTGAAACTGTTAGCAGAATTTTTAAGAATGCTGGTATTGAAAAATAGGATTTAAGAGGTGGACGTAATGAAAGAATTAGTAGAAGTAATTGCAAAATCATTAGTTGATTGTCCGGAGGAAGTTGTTGTAACTGAAACCGAGAAAGAAAAAGCAATTGTTTTGGAATTACGTGTTGCACAGTCTGATATGGGCAAAGTAATCGGTAAACAGGGCCGCATTGCAAAAGCGATTCGTTCTGTTGTAAAAGCCGCAGCCTCTAAAGAAGACAAAAAGGTTATTGTTGAGATTATGCAGTAGTCTTATGACCGTCCCATGCATTTGGGACGGTTTTTTGCTTACTGTAGAGAAAGGGTAGTATGCAAGATTTATTACAGGTGGGAGTAATTACTACGACACATGGGATTCGTGGAGAAGTAAAGGTTTTTCCGACAACGGATGATGTAAATCGATTTAAAAAGTTAAAATATGTCATTTTGAATGATGGAAAAGAGCAACTGGAATTGGAAATAAGCTCTGTAAAATTTTTTAAAAATCTAGTGATTTTGAAATTTAAGGGAATTGATAACATCAATGACATTGAAAAATATAAAAAAGCGGGCCTTTACGTAACTCGTGAAAATGCAATTCCACTTAAGGAAAATGAGTATTTTATTGCAGATTTAATAGGCCTTTCTGCAGTTTCTGATGAAGGAGAAGTATTAGGAATCATATCGGATGTACTGCAGACTGGAGCAAATGATGTATATGTCATAGAAAAGGCTGGACAGTCGGACTTATTAATTCCGGCAATTAAAGATTGTATCAAAGAAGTGAATCTGGAAGAAAAGAAAATGGTGATTCACATACTTCCGGGGCTGCGATAGTTTATAAGAAAAGAAAGGGGAATAAAAATGGCAAGATATATTAGAGAGGCTGTGATTAATCAACCGGTAGAGTTTGTAAATTGTATTATGAGTGATTTTTTAACAAAACATGGTTTTTCTTATGTGGAATTTAAGGGGGAAATGCTCTATAGAAGTGGGAAGGGGCTATTAACTATACCACAATTTTTTAAATGGTTTTATCAAAATGGCGTTATTCATGTGGAAGCCTGGACGAGATTGGTATGGATTCCGGGTGTTTACGGAAAAGAAAATGCATTGACAGGATTTTACGGTTCGATTCCGAAAAGTATTTATAAGGGACATGTGGATGATTTGATGCAATTATTCTATCAACAAGTACCACCACGACCGGTAGCGCCAGTGATGCAACAACAAGTACCACCACAGCCAGGAATGCCGATAATGCAACAATCGCCAATTATGATAAGGGGAGTTGATACTTCACGTTATGCAACCAATTCATTGATTTTTGGGATTATTGGAATTTTTATGAGTTGGGCATGTATTGGAATTTTGTTTGATATTTTAGGAATTACATATGCAATGAAAGGGAAGAATTCCATGAAAAGCGGTTATGCAACAGCGGGATTGATTTGTTCTATTATTGGTCTTGTTATAGCCGGTCTTGTTATAATGCTTGCTTTACTTTTTGCATAGATATTCAGAGGAGTGTTTCATGAATTTTCATATCTTAACATTGTTTCCGGATATGGTAATGCAGGGACTTTGTACCAGTATTATCGGACGAGCAGTCGAACAGAACAAGATAATAATTCAAGCTATTGATATTCGAAAATTTACGGAAAATAAGCATCGAAAAGTGGATGATTATCCATATGGTGGTGGTGCAGGAATGTTGATGCAGGCACAGCCGGTGTTTGATGCTACACAGAGTGTCATTGCAAAAATTCCGGAAAATAAGAAAAAACGAGTCGTATATGTAACACCGCAAGGAAATCCGTTTTCCCAGAAGATGGCGAAAGAGTTTTCAAGGTGTGATGATTTGCTTATTCTTTGTGGACATTATGAAGGAATTGATGAGCGAGTATTAGAAGAGGTGGTAACAGATTATGTTTCCATAGGAGATTATGTATTGACCGGTGGAGAACTTGCAGCAATGGTGATTGTGGATGCAGTAGCACGACTTGTACCGAACGTTTTAAATAACAAGGAATCTGCCGAAACAGAATCATTTCATAGAGATTTGCTGGAATATCCGCAGTATTCAAGACCTGAGGTCTGGCATGGAAAAGAAGTGCCTGAAGTGCTGTTATCCGGAGATCGGAAAAAAATTCGTGCATGGCGATTGGAAGAATCTGTTCGAAGAACAAAAGAGCGGAGACCGGATTTATTTGAAAAATATCAGAAATTAATGGAATGTAACAATCTAATGGCAAAACAAAAATTGTTACATATTGATATGCTGGAATTGATTGCTCGTGGTCAGGCAAAGCTTGTTTTGTTTGATGATGCACATATTGTATTAAAAGATGAGTTGTCTGGAATATATTTTCATACTTGTTTGAAAGAGACTAAGGATATAGATTTTTTGGAACGTTTGTCCAAAGACGAACGTTGTGAGATAACCGCTCTTGTATTGCATCAGGAATTCATTTGTAAAGAAGTAGAAAATAGCTTGGAATGGAATGATAAAGAGAAATATAAGCAATATACCTATACCAACAAGAATAAAATATCGGTTCGCGGTTTATACCGCCCGGATGGGCAAGAAGATTCTCGTGGATTACGGATATGTCGTCTAGAAGATGCAAAAACGTGTGCATTTGGAGCGTTTGTTTATGGAAAACTGGTTGGGAGTATTGAAATGCAAGTAGATGGAGCGATAGGAATGTTGGAAGTTCTTCCGGATTATCGAAGACAGCACATCGGTACTGCATTAGAGGTGTATATCATTAACTGGGCATTAGAACAGGGATTTACCCCATATGTTCGCGTGAGAGAAGAGGATGTAGTTACAATAGAAATGCAACAAAAATTAAATCTCTATGGAACTCAAGAATCGATTTTTATCTTAAAATAAAAACTACTTGATTTTTATATGGAATTATGATAGATTATTCATGTTGTGAGTAAAAAAGTGATGGTCCTCTGTTGTTGCATAGTGCGCATTAAGAACGTCAAAATAATTAGGAGGTCACAAAATGAACGCAAGTGAAATTATTAAGAACATTGAAGCAGAGCAGTTAAAAGCTGAAGTTCCGGAGTTCTCTGTTGGTGATACTGTAAAAGTTTACGGTAAAATCAAAGAGGGTAACCGTGAGAGAATTCAGATTTTCGAAGGAACTGTTATCAAAAAACAAGGTGGAAGCAACCGTGCTACATTTACTGTTAGAAAACTCTCTAATGGTGTAGGGGTTGAAAAAACCTGGCCTTTACATTCTCCAAACGTAGAGAAAGTAGAAGTTGTACGTAAAGGTAAAGTAAGACGTGCAAAACTTTATTACTTAAGAGATCGTGTTGGTAAGAGAGCAAAGGTTAAAGAACTTGTTAAATAAGACTTGTTCGGGAGCTGGTGGATGTGCCGGCTCCTTTTTTTCTTGACTTATGTACCATTTTTTTTTATGGTATTACAGAGAGCAAAAAATAATAAAAAATAGGAATTAGGAGGCGCACTTATGGGCGGATTTTTTGCAGTAGCAGCAAAGGAATCATGTGTTTTAGACTTGTTTTTTGGAACCGATTATCATTCTCATTTAGGAACTAGACGTGGTGGAATGGCAGTACATGGAAAGAAGGGTTTTGATCGTGCAATTCATAATATTTCTAATTCGCCGTTCCGAACGAAATTCGAGAAAGATGTTGAAGAATTAGAAGGTAATTTGGGAATTGGGTGTATTTCGGATTTTGAGCCGCAGCCTCTTTTGGTAAATTCACATCTTGGCAGTTTTGCGATTACTACAGTTGGAAAAATTGCAAATGCGGAAGAACTGGTTAAAGAATGTTATGACTATGGGAAAATACACTTTTTGGAAATGAGTGGAGGGACTATTAATCCGACAGAAATTGCAGCAGCAATTATTAACCAGAAGGAGACTATTGTCGAAGGATTGCAGTACTTGCAGAAAAGAGTGGTTGGCTCACTAACTGTATTGATTTTAACAGCGGAAGGGATTTATGCATCCAGAGACCGTTTGGGTCGTACTCCTGTAATCATCGGAAAAAAGGATAATGCATATTGCGCTTCGTTTGAGAGTTTTGCATATTTAAATCTCGGTTATCGTGATTACAAAGAACTTGGACCGGCAGAGATTGTATATATGACTCCGGAGGGAGTTGAAACAGTAAGTGCACCGGGAACAGAGATGAAAATTTGTTCGTTTTTATGGGTATATTATGGTTATCCAACTTCTTGCTATGAAGGGGTTAACGTTGAAAAAATGCGTTATGAATGTGGAAGATTGTTAGCAAAAAGGGATGATGTAGAGCCGGATAGTGTGGCAGGAGTGCCGGATTCCGGAGTTCCGCATGCAATTGGATATTCGAATGCATCTAATATTCCATTTTCACGTCCATTTATTAAATATACACCGACTTGGCCTCGTTCGTTTATGCCTACAAGTCAGGAACAGAGAAATATGATTGCGCATATGAAACTGATTCCGGTTCAGCAGTTGATTGAAGATAAAAGGTTATTATTAATTGATGATTCTATTGTTCGTGGAACACAATTACGTGAGACAACAGAATTTTTATACACCAGTGGTGCGAAAGAAGTGCATATCAGACCGGCATGTCCGCCGATTATGTATGGTTGTAAATATTTGAATTTCTCCAGATCTTCTTCGGAGATGGATTTGATTACCAGAAGAACCATCCAAAAGAGAGAAGGAGAAGTAAGTGCTGAAGTATTAGAAGCATACACCCATCCGGATAGTGAACAATATGCAGGAATGATAGAAGACATTCGGAAAGAATTGAATTTTACTTCACTGCGCTATCATAGATTGGATGATATGATTGAATCTATTGGAATTGAACCATGTAAGTTGTGTACATATTGTTGGAGTGGTAAAGAATAGGAGTATTTTACGTGAGAAAAAGACGTAGTGGACTCAATTTTGGAAAACAAAGAAAAAAGTTTAATTTACCTCTTTTTAAAGAAGTGGTGTCATGGACCGGTTCTATCGCAATTGTCATATTAATAGCGTATGTTTTGGTAAACTCTTTTGGTTTTCGAACCAGTGTAGTTGGTCAGTCGATGGAAGAGAGTTTATCAAATGGGGATCAGATTTTAGTAAATAGGTTTGTTTACACATTTATGAAACCAAAGCAGGGCGATGTTGTTGTGTTCCTGCCCAATGGCAATGAGAAATCACACTATTATGTCAGACGTGTTGTTGCGACGCCGGGAGATACCGTACAAATTATTGATGGTGCCGTATATGTTAATGACGAGATGTTTGACGAAGAGATTGATGTTGCTTCCATGGAAGATGCTGGCATTGCAGCTGAGCCGATAAAACTAGAGACGGATGAATATTTCGTACTTGGCGATAATCGAAATAATAGCGAAGACAGTCGTTTTGCAAACATAGGAAACGTCAAAAAGGATTACATTATTGGAAAAGCGTGGTTTCGATTTGCATCTTTAGGAGATATGGGAACTGTCCGATAATAGAAAAGAGAGGAATATTATGAATTTTCAGTGGTATCCGGGGCATATGACGAAAGCAAAACGTCAGATGCAGGAGGACATAAAACTTGTAGATTTGATTATTGAACTGGTTGATGCAAGAATTCCACTTAGCAGTCGGAATCCGGATATTGACGAACTAGGGAAAAACAAGTTTCGTATGATTTTAATGAATAAATCAGATCTTGCGGATAAAACGCAAACGGAAAAATGGAGTAGCTTTTTCAAAAAGAAAGGGTATTTTGTAGTTTGTCTTGATGCAAGAAGTAAAAGTGGAATGAAGCAGGTTCATGATAATATCATGGAGGCATGCAAAGAGAAAATTGAGCGTGACCGTAAACGTGGAATTAAGAATCGTCCGGTTCGCGCTATGGTAGTTGGGATACCAAATGTTGGAAAATCTACTTTTATCAATTCTTTTGCAGGCAGGGCTTGCGCCAAGACCGGTAATAAACCGGGAGTAACCAAAGGAAAACAATGGATTCGTTTGAATAAAAATGTAGAACTATTGGATACGCCAGGAATTCTATGGCCGAAGTTTGAAGATCAGATGGTGGGTCTTCGCCTTGCTCTGATTGGTTCCATCAAAGATGAAATATTAAATACGGATGAGCTTGCGGTTGAGTTAATTCGTTTGTTAAAAAGTTCTTATGCAGGTGTACTAGAAGAAAGATATGGAGTTGATGAAAGCAAAGAATCCGTTGATATTCTATATGAAGTTGCAAAGAATCGCAATTGCCTCTTAAAAGGCAGCGAATTGGATTACAACAAGGCAGCTGCACTTGTAATTGATGAATTTCGCAGTGGTAAAATTGGAAAAATTACGCTGGAGATAACGAATGAATGAAATAAAAATCAGTATCATAAAAGAAGAATTAGCAAATTCGTCGGTAGAACTCCTTCCGGAGTTTATCAAACGTTATGAAATGGATGAACGTGTAGGTGTACAGAAACTGATTGAATCTGCACGAAAAAAGATAGATAAACTTGAGGCAGAAAAAGCGCGAATCGATCAACTGAAAAAATATGAAAAAGAATATGATGCTTATACGTATATTTGTGGAGTTGATGAAGTGGGAAGAGGTCCGTTTGCCGGTCCTGTGGTAGCAGGTGCTGTGATTTTGCCAAAGGATTGTGATATTTTATATATCAACGATTCAAAAAAGCTTTCCGAGGCAAAGAGAGAAGAACTCTATGACGAGATTATGGAGAAAGCAATTGCAACCGGTATTGGTATGGTAAGTCCAAAGAGAATTGATGAAATTAATATTTTGCAGGCAACTTATGAAGCAATGCGCGAAGCGATTGCGAAATTACAGGTTACACCGGATTTACTTTTAAATGATGCAGTTACGATTCCAAAGATTCCCATTCGTCAGGTTCCAATTATCAAAGGGGATGCAAAGAGTATTTCCATTGGAGCAGCAAGTATTATTGCTAAAGTGACAAGGGATCGACTGATGGAAGAATACGATACAATTTTTCCGGAATATGATTTTGCTTCCAATAAGGGGTATGGTTCTGCAAAACATATTGCGGCGCTTCAAAAATATGGAGCAACACCAATTCATAGAATGACGTTTATTAAGAATTATGTGTAAGCATTTTTATAAGGAGAAGTATGCAGATTTCGGATTTGGTTGGACATTATAACAATTCTACACAGCAGACAGAAGGGTTAAGCCAAGCCAAGGGTGTAGAGCGCCTTGTTTCCTCCCTTCGAGATATGAGTGCAGGAAATATTTTTGAGGGAACCGTTAATTCCATGAAAAATGGACAGGTCGTCTTAGGGCTTTCGAATGGTCATACGGTTACCGCGCGTATGGATGGAAATGTCCCGATAACGGTTGGGCAATCATTGTTTTTTCAAGTGAAGTCGAACGATGGAGTCCAAATTGCAATTCGTCCGTTTACTATTGCCGGAAACAGCATTAATCTTACCCTTATGGATGCATTAAAAGCGGCAGGACTTTCTGTGGATGCCAAAAATTTGTCTATGGTAAATACCATGATGGAACAGCAGATGTCTATTGACCGTAACAGTCTTGCTCAAATGGCAAGAATTGTACAAAATAATTCAGAAATTAATGTGCGTACTCTGGTGCAGATGCAGAAGTTAAATATTCCGATTACACCGGAATTTGCATCGCAATTTGAAAATTATATGGATGATAAACAGGCGATTGGAAAGGCATTAAATGATTTTATGACACAACTTCCGACCGCTTTGTTAAACGAGCAGCTTTTGCTTGGCGATTTAAAACAGATGTCGGGTCAGATTCTTTCGATATTAACGGAAGGATTGCCGGAAATACCACAACAAGACATTTCACTACAAGAAACACCACCGACAGTTACAAATCAAGATATAGCACCTACTACAGCACAGCTGGCGGACAATAACAATATTGCAAACGTGCAAGGTACAGATAATTCAAATATCGTAAATATGCAGCCGGCGGATAATTCTAATATTGTAAATCCGCAGCTAACTGATATGCAAAATGAGCAGGTGTTACAAACAGCAGTGGCTGAAAATGTTTATCCGGAGCATACACTTGGGAATTTGCTAAATCAAGAAGAAATGTTGAATTTGAAAAAACAACTTCTCGCGGTTTTTGGCGATTCTTTAAATGCACAGGAATTTGTTGAAACGCATTTTCATGCAAAACAAGGAGCAGTATTTGTATTACATGAATTACAGGAACAACTCACGGGCTCAAATGTTTCCGATAAGAATGTGTTGTTAAAGTTATTCTCTGGAAAAGAGTTCCAGGCTTTGGTAAAAAGTGCAATGGAGCAGCAATGGATGATTCGTCCACAAGATTTGGAATCAGGTGATAAAATTAGTAAGTTGTATGAGCATTTGGAACATCAGCTTAGTCGTATTGAAAAAGTCGTTAAAGCAACCGGTCAGGAAGCGCAGAATGTTACACAACTTGCTGCTGAAATCCGAAGCAACATAGAATTTATGAATCAAATCAATCAAACTTATACGTATGTGCAAATTCCGCTTAAGATGTCCGGACAAAATGCAAGTGGGGAATTGTATGTTTATACGAACAAGAAGAATTTGACAGAGGGAAATGATGAGTTGACTGCATTTTTGCATTTGGATATGGATAATCTTGGTTCTACGGATGTATCACTTCGTTTGCAGGGCAAAGATATATCAACGAAGTTTTATTTTGATAATGATGAATCGTTTGCATTGGTACAGCAACATTTGCCAATTCTGGAAGAGAAGCTTGCACAAAAAGGGTATCGTTGCAATTTATCCGTAGTCAATGAAGGAAAAAAGGTTAATTTTGTAGAAGACTTTTTAAAAAAAGATCAACCATCCACCGGAATGCTTCATCGGTATTCCTTTGATATGAGGGCATAGAATGGAAGATAATAAGGATTTTCGACCACTTTTTGGAGAAAAGAAAGAAAAGACAGCTGTCGCAATTGCATATGAGCCGGGTGAGGCGGCACCCAAAATTCT
Organism: Lachnospiraceae bacterium; assembly: GCA_045531055.1. GTDB lineage: Bacteria > Bacillota > Clostridia > Lachnospirales > Lachnospiraceae > Roseburia. The sequence continues at coordinate 27,119 of JAZSDG010000015.1, forward strand.
TGCCACCGGAAAAGGAGCAGTTGCAGAAAAAATCATTGAAAAAGCAAAAGAAAGCGATGTTCCGCTTTATAAAGACAATAAATTGGCAGATACATTATCAAAGTTGCAGATTGGGGATATGATTCCGCCAGAATTGTATGAAGTGGTAGCTGAGGTTTTGGTTTTTGTGGATGATATGGACCGCATGAAGGCGAAGATAAATGCAGCGAAATAGGGAGATACATGAATAAACGACAACTAGGTATGGACAAAGAAGAATGTGCTGCAAAATATTTAATACAACAAGGGTATCGTATTTTGGAGCGGAACTATCGAACTCGTTTTGGCGAAATTGACATCATTGCAAAAGAAGGAGAATATCTTTGTTTTGTAGAGGTGAAATTTCGTTCCAACCACACTTACGGAACCGGTCTGGATGCAGTAGATTATCATAAACAGGCAAAAATACGTCAGGTGGCTAATTATTATTTGATGAAAAATGGCTATGGAGAATGGACATCATGCCGATTTGATATAGTGGCAATGGAAGGCGAAAAGATTTTATTACTTCGAAACGCATTTGAGGGATAACGTAATATGGAGATTTTACAGTTAAAAGAATTTGTGATTGGAAAAGAGGAAAAGCTGCCTCTTTTCCAATTTCCGCTTCTGGAACAGTGCAAGATGGTGAAACATGCATTTACTACACGTATGGGTGGGGTAAGTGAGGGTATGTTTTCTACAATGAATTTAAGCTTCACAAGAGGGGATAAAAAAGAGGCAGTAGAAGAAAATTATCGCCGATTAGCCAAAGCACTTGATGTCAGTATGGAAGATTTTGTTTTTTCGGACCAGACGCATACAACGAATGTATTGCGTGTGGGAAAAATACAGCGTGGAATGGGACTTACAAAAGAGCGCGAATATCATGATATCGATGGATTGATAACAAATGAATCAGGTGTGGTATTATCTACGTTTTATGCGGATTGTGTACCGCTTTATTTTGTTGATCCCGTAAATAAGGCCATCGGTCTTAGTCATTCCGGATGGAGAGGAACTGTGGGACGTATGGGAAAAGTCACGCTAGAAGCGATGGGAAAAGAATTTGGAACAAATCCGTCGGATGTTCTTGTTGCCATCGGACCTTCAATTTGTCGCGATTGTTATGAAATAAGTGAAGATGTGGCATTGGAATTTGAAAAAGAGTTTCATGGGCATAAAGATGAGATTCTTATTGCAAAGGAAAATGGGAAATATCAGTTGGATCTTTGGAAGTGTAATGAAATTGTTTTGATAGAAGCTGGGATTTTACCAGGACATTTGACGGTTACAGATGTTTGTACCTGTTGTAATTCTTCTCTTTTGTTTTCGCATCGTGCAAGCCAAGGAAAAAGGGGGAATTTGGGGGCATTTTTGATGTTGTATTAAGAAAATCATAAGAATTTATTTCGTCCTTTTTAATTGAAATGAAAATGAGTTGTGATAAACTGGGTGTATGAAGAGTGGTAGTACACCTAGTTTTTTGATTTATAGTAAGGAGGGAGTCAATGATACAGTTGAATTACAGAGATGCAAAGCCAATCTATGAACAAGTCAAAGATGGCATACGCCGATTAGTGATAAGCGGAACGATTATAGCAGATGAGAAACTTCCATCCGTGAGAGAATTGGCATCGAAGTTGACCATTAATCCCAATACCATATCCAGAGCGTATAAGGAGTTAGAAAATGAAGGCTATATTTATACGTTAAGTGGGAAGGGAACTTTTGTAGCGAAAGGAAAGATAATACAAGAAAAGCGAACAGATGAATTACTTCATGAATTTGATGAAGTTGTTATGGAATTAATTTATTTGTCTGTCAAACCAACAGAACTACAAGAACGAGTGCAGACGCTTTCGGAGGGGAGGAAGAATTCATGATTCGTGTGAATAATGTTATTAAGAATTTTGGCGACTTTCGGGCATTAGACGGTGTCAATATGGACGTCAAAAAAGGAAGTATTTATGGATTGGTCGGGCCAAATGGAGCTGGAAAGTCAACCATTATAAGACATTTGACCGGTGTTTATCGCCAGGATGCAGGAGAAATTTTTATTGCAAATGAGTCTGTTTATGAAAATCGTATCGTCAAATCAAAGATGGCATATATTCCGGATGAGCTGTTTTATTTCTTACAGGCAGATACCATCGAAATGATGAAATATTACAAAGGAATCTATCCGGAATTTGATGAAAAACGATTTTACCGTATGCAGGAATTTTTTCCAAGCATTGACGTGAAACGTAACATTCGCAGATTATCGAAAGGTATGCAAAAACAGGTGGCATTTTGGCTTTCTATTTGTTGTCGGCCGGAATTGTTGATTTTAGATGAACCGGTGGATGGATTAGATCCGGTTATGCGAAGACAGATTTGGAGCATTTTGATTTCGGAAGTGGAAGAAAGAGAATTAACGGTGCTTGTTTCTTCACACAATCTTCGTGAGCTGGAAGATGTCTGTGACCATGTAGGAATTATGAATCAGGGTAAAGTTATTATTGAACGCTCTCTTTCTGATTTGCAAGGGAATATTAGTAAAATTCAGATTGCTTGTGCGACCGGAATGCCAAAATTTCCGAAGGAATTTGAGGTGCTTCATATGTCAAATACAGGTCGTGTTTACACCGTGATTGTAAAAGGTGACCCGCAGGCGGCTGCAAATGCAATTCAGATTGAAGATGAAGGATTTAGCGTCGTTGATATCCTTCCGCTTACTTTGGAAGAAATATTTATATATGAGATGGGAGGTATGGACTATGAAGTCAAAGACATCCTTTTTTAATCTAACAATTTTTAAGAAAAATATTTTCCTTTATTGGCCGATTTGGGGATCGTACACTTTGTTACTTTTGCTTATGTTACCACTTCAACTATGGATGAATTGCCGGAATATGTTGAATGATGGTTATTTAGTGGATGTGACTTGGGAAAGTGTACAATTAGAGATTCTTGGATGGTCATTGGAGATGCATATGTATATGGGAATGGTGTTTATTGTAGCACTTATCCTTGCAGGCGCATTGTTTCATTATCTGTATTCGGCAAAAAGTGCAAATATGATTCATTCGCTTCCGGTAACAAGAGAAGAATTATTTGGTACAAATTATGTTAGCGGATTATTTCTTTTAATTGTACCACAGTTTCTTACTTTTTTAATCAGTGTGCTTATTTGCTTATACTATAAAATAACGCATGTTGAGTATTTGGGCTCTTGGCTTTTATTGATAGTTGGGGTGTCTATTTTCGCATATAGTATGGCGAGCTTTTGTGCGATGCTTGTCGGACATATTGTATCATTACCGTTTGTTTATATTGCGATTAATTTTGTATATTTATTAGTAAAGGTAGTTGTTGCCGGAATTGCAACCTTTCTTGGGTATGGTTTGTATTTTGATGATATATGGAATCGTATGGGATTGGAATGGTTGTCGCCAATCACATATCTGTTCTCACGCGTAAGAATTTGTACTATTTATGATTATACGCAAAGGGAAGCAATTCCTAGAATAGAAGTATATGGTGAAAATCTTGTGGCACTGTATGTAATCGGTGCGCTTATATTTGTTGTGGTGGCGTATCTTCTATATCGGAAAAGACATTTGGAATTGGCAGGTGACTTTGTTGCTGTACCATCCGCAAAGCCGGTGTTCCGTTGGGGATTCGGAATGATAGGAGGATTTGGTCTGGGATGCGTAATTACTTTGTTCATGGGAGAACTTAATTTCTTTGTAAATGGTGTAAGTATGTTGGTATGCATACTGATATGTGGATTGATTCTTTTTTTCATTAGTGAAATGCTTTTGAAAAAGAATTTTAAAGTATTTCGGAAAAAGAAATTATTGGAAAGTCTTGTATTTCTTGCATGTACAACATTTGCTTTTGGAGGGTTGCTGATAACTATTCATTTTATGGAAAATAGAGTTCCGAATAAAGCTGAAATTGAATCTGTAGAAGTAAACATGTTTTTACCAATGACATATCGTGGGGATGAAATCGAGGAGATTTTAGCAATACATGAGCAACTTATCGAACAGCAGGATGCTTTTGCAGATTGTAATAATTACATGGGTGATTTTTGTGGAGTTGAGCATCATTATATAGACATCTGTTATCAATTAAAAGATGGAACCACATTATCCAGAAGCTATTGTATTCCGGATGAGGGTATTGGAAAATCAATTGTAGAACAAGTGTATAAAAGAGTATCTACACCGGAAGGATTTTTAGATGGTATATTTGGTGGAGATTATCAGGCGGTAGAATATACCGGCGGATACTTTGAACAATATGATGAAAATGACGAATATATGAACTCTGTTTCGTTTTCTCAAAATGATGCGAAAGCTTTACAGGAAGCAGTTGTAAATGATGCGAAAGCAGGCGTGTTACAAAAATATAATATGTTCTTTTGGTCAGATGAGTGGGAGCCAACAAGTGAATGCACAAGTTACATTTGTATTGAATACGAGAATCCCAATGAACAGAATGATGATATGTATGGAGGAATAAATGATGGATTTGGTTATGTTGTATATGAGGACTATGGACCGTCTGGAATAGCTATTAATTTTGGAAACGATTGTGAGAATATCATACAAACGTTGGTTGACCTTAAAATCATTGATTCCATAGATGATTTGGTTTTTTTGGATTAAAATGATAAAAAAAGAAAAGGCGTTCTGCAATGGCAGAGCGTCTTTTTTGCCGAAATGGAGTATTGACACTTTGTATTATTTGTATTAGTATAAATGATACAAAGGGGCGTGAGAATATGATTATAGCAATCAAAGAAACATCAGACATTCCAATTTATCTACAGCTTCGCAACCAGATTGTACAGGGAATTTCTGACGGCAGGCTGCTACCGGGAGAACAACTTCCTACGGTGCGAGGCCTTGCAGAAGAAATCGGAATTAATTCCATGACGGTCAATAAAGCTTATCAACTTCTAAAGCAGGAAGGGTATATTACGACAGACCGAAGAAATGGAGCGAAAGTACGGGAACAGTTTGATTTAAAGAAAGAATTGTCCACAGAATCGAAAGAGGCACTACATCAAATTATCTCAGAAGCAAGGATTCGAGGCTTTACTGCAGATGAATTTGAACAGTTGTGCAAAGCGATGTTTGATAAGGAGGATTAAGTTATGGTGCTTAATATTATTTTTGGATTGTGTATGTATCCGGTTGTATTTTTAATGTATTTTTTCGTTCGAACTGCCGTTAAAACAAAGAATGGATATTGTTTTGGAGCAAGTGTAAAAAGAGAATGGGAAAAAGAAGAAAAATTGCAGGAAATCCGTAAGGCTTTTCTAAAATCCATGAATCGCTGGTTACTTGTTTCTGCAATTAGCCCGATTGTCATCTTTTTTATTCCATATGTATCGATTTCTGTGACCTTGTGGATGGTATGGCTCTTGGCTATGATTTTTTATCTTATGATTCCGTATGTAAAAGCCAATAAAGCGATTCGTATATGGAAACAGGAACAGGGATATAGCAGGGAAGAGGATGGTGTGGTTTATGCGGAACTAAAAGCCGCAGGAACGGTTCGAAGGGTAAAGGCGATTCCGTTTTGTATTCCGACCGTGATTAGCTTGGCGGCGGTGCTTTGTATTTTCTATCCGCTTTGGAAACGGGACCTTCTGGTTTATGTTGTGACCATTGCAACACTTGCTATCTGTACACCGATTTTTCATCTTTGCGCGTGGGTTATGGATAGACAGAAGACGGAAGTGATTAGCACAAATAGTGAAGTGAATGTCAATTATGCAAGGGCAAAGAAGAATATCTGGAAAAATATGTGGTTACAGATGGCATGGACCAATACCATTACCGTATGCTTATTTGCAATTTCTATTGGAATTCCGCAAATAGGAATTACACTGATTCTAATAGAAACGATTCTATTTACGGTTGTATGCATTGTTGTAGTGGTTTTGGGTATGCGAAAATTGGCGCAATTGAATGAACAATACGAAGATAAACGCGATTTGACTTATTTGAATGATTCGGACCGTTATTGGATTGGTGGGATGTTCTATTATAACAAGAAGGATAAGCATGTGATGGTGGAACAAAGAACAGGAATGGGAACCACCATGAATATGGCAACGCCAATTGGTGTTGGGATGGGAATTTTTGCAGCAGTTGCACTACTTAGCATACCAATTATGTGTGTGTGGATGATATTGCTTGAGTTTACACCGATTCATTTATATCTTGAAGATGAAGTGATTATTGCAGAGCATTTGAATGTAGATTATGAAATACCACTTTCTGAGATTGTGGAAGTTGACGTTCTTGAGGAAGAACCGGATTGGAATAAAGTTGCAGGAACGGCAATGGACAATTTGAGTAAAGGAACGTTTGAAATTTATCGCGAAGGAACATGTGAGGCATTTTTAAATCCGCACAATGAAATGTTTTTGCAGATAACTACTGAGGATACAATTTATTATATCGGTGGCTATGACGATGCGGAAACGGAAAAAATATACAATGAAATTCTGGAATTTCAAGAAAATTAAAAATTGGGATGCGCTTTTCTTTTACGAAGGCGTATCCTTTTTTATTGTACTTCCTTTTTAAATATAGTAATATAGAAATAATAGTATCCAATAAAGGAGGATGAATTTGAAAAGTAAACAACATATCATAGAAAAAATTGAGCCGGGCAGTATTGCTGAGGAATTGGAATTAGAACCGGGGGATATCCTGCTTTCAATTAATGGCAATGAAATAGAAGATGTTTTTGATTATCACTATCTGGTGAATGATGAAACTCTTGTACTTTTGATACAAAAGCCAAATGGAGAAGAGTGGGAATTAGAGATAGAAAAAGATTATCAGGAGGATTTGGGTATCGTATTCGAAAATGGACTTATGGATGATTATAAGTCTTGTTCCAATAAATGCATCTTTTGTTTTATTGATCAGATGCCGCCGGGAATGCGGGATACGCTTTACTTTAAAGATGATGATTCAAGACTTTCCTTTTTACAGGGGAATTATATTACGCTAACCAATATGAAGGACAAGGATTTGGAGCGTATCATTCGCTATCATTTAGCTCCGATTAATATATCCGTACATACGACGAATCCGACACTACGTTGTGAAATGTTGCATAATCGATTTGCAGGAGATGCCTTACAGAAAATTGACCGTTTGTACGAAGCCGGTATTGAGATGAATGGACAAGTTGTCTTATGCAAAGGGGTAAATGATGGAGAAGAATTAGAGAATACCATAAGGGACTTGGTGAAATACATTCCGCATATGGAGAGTGTATCGGTTGTTCCTGTGGGATTGACGAAGTTTCGAGAAGGACTTTGTCCATTAGATTCATTTGAAAAAGAAGATGCTTTGCAGGTAATTGCAACAATTGAAAAATGGCAGCAGTATTGTATGGAACATCATGGAATTCATTTTGTTCACGCAAGTGATGAGTGGTACCTGACAGCCGGATTGCCACTTCCAGAAGAGGAACGATATGATGGTTATCTTCAGTTGGAAAATGGTGTCGGAATGATACGTCTTTTAATGGATGAATTTCAGAGTGCATTAGAAGAATGTACTATGCCGGAACAATTGCAGAACAAAAAGCATCACATTACCATTGCAACCGGTCGGCTTGCGGCTCCGTTTATAGAGAATCTGGTACAGATGTTTATGAAACGTTTTCCTACTTATCAGGTATCGGTGAGAACGATTCGAAATGATTTTTTTGGAGAGCGAATCACCGTATCCGGACTTATTACGGCACAGGATTTGGTTTCACAGTTAAAAGATGAAACTCTTGGAGAACGATTACTTGTTCCATGTAATATGCTTCGCATGGGAGAGTCAGTTTTCTTAGATGATTGGACTGTGGAAGAGGTGGAAAATGCTTTACAAGTTCCGGTGGATATTGTAAAATCAAGCGGTCAGGATTTGCTACATTCTATGCTTGGAATAAGCGATTTGTAGTAGAAAGGAATAGAAAAATGAGTAAACCAGTTGTAGCCATTGTAGGTCGTCCGAATGTCGGAAAATCTACGTTGTTTAATACACTTGCAGGAGAGCGTATTTCTATTGTAAAAGATACGCCGGGTGTGACAAGAGATCGTATTTATGCAGATGTGACATGGCTGAATTATAATTTTACATTGATAGATACCGGTGGTATTGAGCCGGATAGTGGCGATATTATTCTTTCTCAAATGCGGGAACAGGCGGAGATTGCAATTGCAACAGCAGATGTTATTATGTTTATTACGGATGTGAGACAGGGATTGCAGGATGCAGATTCTAAGGTTGCGGATATGCTTCGTCGTTCTAAGAAACCGGTTGTTTTAGTGGTCAATAAAGTCGATAGTTTTGAGAAATATATGGCAGATGTTTATGAGTTCTACAACCTTGGCATTGGAGAGCCGTTTCCTGTTTCAGCATCTTCTATGTTGGGGCTGGGAGACATGTTGGATGAAGTCGTAAGCCATTTTCCGGATGCAGTAGGAGAAGAGGAAGAAGATGATAGACCAAGAGTTGCTATTGTCGGAAAGCCGAATGTAGGAAAGTCCTCACTTATTAACAAATTAGCACAGGAAGATCGTGTAATTGTATCGGATATTGCAGGAACGACAAGAGATGCAATCGATACCGATATTAAATTCAACGGAAAAGAATATATTTTTATTGATACGGCCGGACTGCGCCGAAAGAGCAAGATTAAAGAAGAAATCGAGCGTTACAGTATTATCCGCGCTGTTACCGCAGTAGAACGTGCAGATGTTGTGATTATTGTGATTGATGCGACGGAAGGCGTTACAGAACAGGATGCAAAGATTGCAGGAATTGCGCATGACAGAGGGAAAGGCATTATTATTGCTGTAAACAAATGGGATGCCATTGAAAAAGACAATTCCACTGTGAAAAAACATACGGAGAAAATTCGCCAGATATTAAGCTTTATGCCTTATGCAGAAATTTTATTTATTTCTGCAAAATCCGGGCAACGTCTTCCGAAAATTTTTGAAATGATTGATGTGGTAATTGAGAACAACAGCATGCGTGTGGCAACCGGTGTATTGAATGAAATTGTGGCAGAAGCAGTTGCAATGCAACAACCACCTTCTGACAAAGGAAAACGTCTGAAAATATACTATATGACACAGGTGTCGGTGAAACCGCCAACATTTGTTACTTTTGTCAATGACAAAGAATTAATGCACTTTTCATACACCAGATATCTGGAAAATCGTATTCGTGATACATTTGGATTTCGCGGTACTGCATTGAAGTTTATTACGAGAGAGCGAAAGGAAGAATAGGATATGATAGTTAGTCGTATAGTTGCGATTGTAATCGGTTATATGATCGGCTCATTTCAAACCGGATATTTTTATGGAAAGAGTCACGGAATAGATATTCGTGAACATGGAAGTGGAAATTCCGGAACAACTAATACGCTTCGTACATTAGGGTGGAAAGCAGGAGCAATTACCTTTTTGGGTGATTGTTTTAAAACGGTACTGGCAGTTTTGGTTGTGTGGTTGATTTTACGCAATTTTTGTGGTGATTTTGTAAGGGTTATTCAGTTGTATGCGGGATTTGGCGCTGTGTTGGGACACAACTTTCCGTTTTATATGAAGTTTAAGGGTGGTAAAGGAATTGCTTGTACAGCCGGAATGATAGTTGCGGTATGTCCGCATACAATTCCTATCTGCCTGATATTGTTTGTTGCCGTAGTATTAATAACACGTTACGTTTCGTTTGGCTCCATAGTCATGGTATTCGCGCTTTTAATTCAGGTTATATTGTTTAATTATTGGGGAATTCTTGGTGTGCCAAACGAAAATACTCTGGAATTTAATATTTTGACGGCATGTTTTACCATTATGGCAATTTGGCGACATAGACAAAATATTGTACGTTTGATCAATGGAACAGAAAACAAATTTGGAAAGAAAGCGAAGTGATACTATGGAAAAAGTTGGTGTAATCGGAGCAGGAAGTTGGGGAATTGCATTATCCCTTGTTTTGGCAAAAAACGGACATGATGTTATAGTTTGGTCCATTGTTGAAGAAGAAATTACCATGCTAAAAGAAAAACATGAGCATGTGGATAAACTTCCGGGGGTAATTTTGCCGGATAATATTTCCTATACAGCGGATTTAAAGCAGTGTATTGATGCAAGTGATATGTTAGTGCTTGCAGTTCCATCTGTATTTACGAGAAGTACTACAAAGATGATGGCACCATTTGTTAAAGATGGTCAGATTATCGTTTGTGTTGCAAAAGGAATTGAGGAAGATACTTTGATGACAATATCAGAAGTTGTAGAGGCGGAAATTCCAAATGCAGATGTTGCCATTATGTGTGGACCGTCTCATGCTGAGGAGGTTGGAATAGGTCTTCCGACCACTGTGGTTGCCGGTGCAAAGACGAAAAAAACTGCTGAAAAAATTCAGGATGTATTTATGAATAACGTATTCCGTGTTTATACGAGTCCGGATGTGCTTGGAATGGAATTGGGAGGTTCCTTGAAAAACGTTATTGCACTTGCTGCCGGAATGGCAGATGGTTTAGGCTATGGTGACAATACTAAAGCAGCTTTGATTACACGTGGTATTGCAGAAATTTCTCGTTTGGCAATTTGTATGGGAGCAAGAGTCGAAACTTTGAACGGATTAACGGGAATCGGTGATTTAATTGTAACTTGTCAAAGTCAGCATAGTCGTAATCGAAAAGCAGGTATGCTAATTGGACAGGGTTATACAATGGATGAGGCAACCAAAGAAGTAAAAATGGTAGTAGAAGGTATTTATTCAGCCAAAGCAGCGCTTGCATTGGCTCAGAAATATCAGGTGGAGTTACCGTTGATTGAATGTGTAAATAAAGTGCTTTTTGAAGATATGCCGGCCAAAGAAGCAGTTACTGAGCTTATGTTACGCGACAAGAGAGTGGAACATGCTGATTTGGAATGGAAGGCGTAGGAGAAAGAAAATGGAAACAATTCGTATTAAATATTTTACAGATGCAATTGAGAAATTGGATTATATCGATGGAAAGTCAGACTGGATTGATCTTCGCGCATCCGAAGAAGTGGAATTGAAAGCGGGAGAATTCAAATTGATTCCTCTAGGAGTTGCGATGGAACTTCCAAAAGGATATGAAGCGCATCTTGTACCAAGAAGTTCTACATTTAAGACATGGGGGCTTTTACAGACCAATAGTATTGGAATTATAGATGGTTCCTACTGTGGTGATAATGATATGTGGAAAATGCCTGTTTATGCAACCAGAGATGTGATCATTCATGTGGGAGATAGAATTGCGCAGTTTCGGATTATGGAAAATCAGCCTCGCATTGTTTTTGAGGAAGTAGAAAGCTTAGGAAATACAAATCGAGGTGGCTTTGGGAGTACAGGGAAACAATAATCTCGTCAAAATGACAATTCCTCATAGAAATCTTTGGCGTTTTGACAATGGTAAAACGAAAAAAGGTTCGTTATGATAAATTTATCTTAAAGTATAACAGGGGGATTTGTTGAAATGGCAAGTTTATCATTAAAGAACATTTGTAAAGTGTATCCAAATGGGTTTGAAGCGGTAAAAGATTTCAATCTTGAAGTAGCAGATAAGGAATTTATTATTTTCGTTGGTCCGTCCGGATGTGGTAAATCAACAACACTTCGTATGATTGCAGGTTTGGAAGAAATCTCTTCCGGAGAATTAGCAATTGATGGAAAAGTGGTAAACAAAGTAGAACCAAAGGATAGAGATATTGCGATGGTATTTCAGAACTATGCATTGTATCCGCATATGACTGTTCGTGATAATATGGCATTTGGACTTAAAATTCGTAAAGTACCGAAAGCAGAGATTAATAAACGTGTAGAAGAAGCGGCTAAGATTCTGGATTTAGAGAAATTATTAGATCGTAAACCAAAAGCTTTGTCCGGTGGACAAAGACAGCGTGTTGCAATGGGACGTGCGATTGTGCGTAATCCGAAAGTGTTCTTAATGGATGAACCGTTATCGAACTTGGATGCGAAACTGCGTGTACAGATGAGAACAGAAATTGCAGCTTTACATAATCGTTTGGGTGCAACCATTATTTATGTAACACATGACCAGACCGAGGCGATGACACTTGGCACAAGAATTGTTGTATTAAAAGATGGTGTTATTATGCAGGTGGATACACCGCAGAAGTTGTATAATGAGCCAAATAATTTGTTTGTAGCCGGATTTATTGGCTCACCACAAATGAATTTTATTGATGCAAAATGTGTTGTAGAAGGTTCAAAAGTTACACTTGTTTATGGAGAAAACTCAGTTGAGTTGCCGGAAGAAAAAGCAAAGAAGCTTATCGATGGTGGATATGCTGATAAGACAGTTGTTCTTGGCATTCGTCCGGAAGATATTTCGGAGGATGTTGAAAAATATTCCGATAGCGTATTTGAGACAGATGTCACAGGATATGAGTTGTTGGGTTCAGAAGTATTATTATACTTTACAGCAGCAGGAACAAAGATGTCTGCAAAAGTAGATTCCGATACAACAGCTCGTTATGGGGATCATATTAAGCTTGCTATGGATCCAAGCAAAATTCATGTATTTGACAAAGAAACTGAATTGACAATTACCAACTAGTCCGATAAAATTAAATAGTTGTAAATTATAAAACCGGGTGTGTCTGTTTACACCCGGTTTTTTCCGAGAAGATATATAAGGAGAGGCGTATGTTCTCAAATCAAAAATTGCAGAATGCACTAATGGAAATTAAAGAGATTACCGCATTTGATACAGCCTTGTTTACAGCAAAAGGAAAACGACTTGCATATACCGGGGAACAAGATGCAAAAATGGAACAGATGGTATTCATGTTCGTAGACTCGAAGGAAGACGAGCAAATGATTGGAAATTATCAGTTCTATAAAGTTTATGTGGAAGAAGATATGGAATATATTCTTGTGTTTCATACAGAAGGAAAGGATATATCTGTTATCGGTCCAATGGCTGTTTGTCAGATTCGTAATTTGGCTATGAGTTTTTTGGAGAAATTTGACCGTAATAATTTTATGCAGAATATTCTTTCAGGCAATATGTTAGTGACTGATATTTACAGCAAAGCAAAGAAGTTACATATTGAACCGAAGAAACGTGTGGTCTATGTGGTTGATACTGCGGAAAAAAATAACGATATTGTTTCCGAGTTGGTAAAAAATCTATCGGACATAAAAGCAGGAGATTTTATATTAGATATAGATGAGCATAGTGTAGTACTGATCAAAGATGTATCGTTTTTTACGGAAGAGAATATGGAAGCAAAGCTACAAGAAGTGGCAGTTTCTTTGGTGGATACCCTTCACATGGAAGCAATGGTTAAGGTTCGTGTGGGGTATGGAAATATTGTAGAACAGATTTCACAGATTGCAGAGTCATATCAGGAAGCAAGGATTGCACTCGAAGTCGGAAAAATATTTTATGCACAACTTGATACCATTTCCTATGGAAAACTTGGTATTGGTCGACTGATTTATCAGTTGCCAATGGATTTGTGTGGGATGTTTATAAAAGAGGTGTTTGGGGAGACGATTCCGGAAATTTTTTCTGATGAAGAGACAATGTCACTTATTCAAAAGTTTTTGGATAACAATTTGAATATTTCAGAAACAGCAAGACAATTATATGTGCATAGAAATACATTAGTATATCGTTTAGAACGCATTGAGAAGTCGATTGGATTGGATATTCGCAAATTTGACGAAGCAATGATTTTCCGCATTGCAGCAATGGTTTTGGCGCATATGAAACGGCAGGGAATATAAAGGAGCGTATGATAGCTATGACGAAAAAGGCGACTTATGATGAGAGTAGCATATCGATTTTAGAAGGACTGGAAGCAGTCCGTAAACGTCCGGGAATGTACATTGGAAGTGTTTCTAGAAAAGGATTAAATCACTTGATTTATGAGATTGTAGATAACTCTGTTGATGAACATTTAGCAGGCGAGTGTGATACGATATGGGTAACATTGGAAAAGGATGGTTCTTGTACGGTAGAAGATAATGGACGTGGAATTCCGGTGGGAATGCATGCGAAAGGTGTTTCGGCAGCACGTGTGGTATTTTCTACATTACATGCAGGTGGTAAATTCGATGATTCTGTCTATAAAACGAGTGGTGGTTTGCACGGTGTAGGTTCTTCCGTAGTAAATGCGCTATCTACTTACATGGATGTGGAAATCAGTCGAGATGGTTACGTGCATCATGACCGATATGAGCGGGGCAATCCAACGGTGAAGTTGGAAAAAGGATTGTTACCAACGATTGCGAAAACCAAAAAAACAGGTACCAAGATTAACTTTCTGCCGGATCCGGAAATTTTTGAGAAGACACGCTTTAAAGAGGATGAGGTAAAAAGTCGTTTGCATGAAACAACGTATCTTAATCCAAATCTTACAATTGTGTATGAAGATAAGCGCGGGGAAGAAATTGAGCATATTGAGTTTCATGAACCGGATGGAATTATTGGTTTTGTAAAGGATTTGAATAAAAATTTAGATGTTCTTCATGACATTATCTATTTTAAGGGCGAAAGTGAAGGGATTGAAGTAGAAGCTGCAATTCAATACACCAATGAATTTCATGAGAATATTCTTGGTTTTTGTAATAATATCTACAATTCCGAAGGTGGAACACATATTACGGGATTTAAGACGGTATTTACTACGGTTATTAATTCTTATGCAAGAGAACTTGGCATTTTAAAAGAAAAGGATATAAATTTTACCGGAGCAGATGTTCGTAACGGAATGACAGCGGTTGTTTCCATTAAGCATCCGGATCCACGTTTTGAAGGACAGACCAAGACGAAATTAGACAACCAAGATGCTTCACGTGTGACAGCAAAAGTGGTTGGTGATGAGATACAGTTGTTCTTTGATAAGAATCTAGAGACATTAAAGGCAGTGATTTCCTGTGCAGAAAAGGCTGCAAAGATTCGTAAAACAGAGGAGAAAGCCAAAACTAATCTTTTGACCAAACAGAAATTTTCGTTTGATTCTAACGGAAAACTTGCAAACTGTGAAAGCCGTGATGCATCGAAATGCGAGATTTTTATCGTCGAAGGAGATTCCGCAGGAGGATCAGCAAAGATGGCGAGAAACCGTATGTATCAGGCAATTATGCCGATTCGTGGAAAAATCTTAAATGTAGAAAAAGCCAGTATTGATAAAGTTTTGGCAAATGCAGAAATTAAGACGATGATTAATGCGTTTGGCTGTGGATTTTCTGAAGGATACGGAAATGATTTTGACATTACAAAACTTCGCTATGACAAGATTATAATTATGGCAGATGCCGATGTTGATGGAGCACATATTTCCACATTGTTGCTTACATTGTTCTATCGTTTTATGCCGGAGTTGATTTTTGAAGGACATGTTTATGTTGCAATGCCACCGCTTTATAAAGTGATTCCAACCAAAGGAGAAGAGGAATATCTTTATGACGATGCGGCATTGGAACGTTATAGAAGGACGCATACCGGAAACTTTATTTTGCAACGTTATAAAGGTCTTGGAGAAATGGATGCAGACCAGCTTTGGGAGACAACCTTAAATCCGGAAACACGAATGATGCGTCGAGTAGAAATTGAGGATGGTAGATTGGCATCGGAAGTTACAGCAATGTTAATGGGAACGGATGTACCGCCACGAAGAGCGTTTATTTATGAGCATGCACATGATGCTGAGTTAGACGTATAAGAAAGAGGAACATTATGGAACAAACTATAATTCGCACCGAGTATTCGGAGCTGATGCAAAAATCATATATTGATTATGCGATGAGTGTTATCATAGCAAGAGCGTTGCCGGATGTAAGGGATGGACTAAAACCGGTACAAAGACGTACGCTTTACGATATGTATGAACTTGGCATTCGTTATGACAAACCGTACCGCAAAAGTGCGCGTATTGTCGGTGATACAATGGGTAAATATCACCCGCATGGAGATTCCTCGATTTATGAGGCGCTTGTCGTTATGGCGCAGGATTTTAAAAAAGGATTACCGCTTGTGGATGGGCATGGAAACTTTGGCTCTATTGAAGGTGATGGTGCCGCTGCAATGCGTTATACAGAGGCGCGTCTTCAAAAGGTTACACAAGAAGCATATCTTGCAGATTTGGATAAAGATGTGGTTGATTTTGGACCGAACTTTGATGAAACAGAAAAAGAACCATTAGTTCTTCCGGTAAAAGTTCCGAATTTGTTGGTGAATGGGGCTGAGGGAATTGCTGTTGGTATGGCGACAAGTATACCACCTCATAATTTGGGAGAAACCATTGATGGTGTAATTGCATACATGAAGAATCCGGATATAACAACGGAAGAAATGATGCAATATATTGAAGGCCCGGATTTTCCGACCGGTGGATTAGTTGCAAATAAAGATGAATTGTTATCCATTTACGAAACAGGAATGGGTAAAATAAAAGTTCGTGGAAAAGTGGAAATTGAAAAGGTAAAGGGCGGAAGAGAACGCTTGGTAATTACAGAAATTCCATACACCATGATTGGAGCTAATATCGGAAAATTTTTAAATGATGTTTATGCGTTGGTAGAGTCAAAAAAGACAAGTGACATTGTAGATATTACAAATCAATCTTCCAAAGAAGGAATTCGTATTGTACTGGATTTGAAAAAAGGTGCAAACATCGAAGAATTAGAAAATTTATTGTATAAAAAAACAAAATTGGAAGATACATTTGGCGTAAATATGCTTGCTGTGGCAAACGGAAGACCGGAAACTATGGGCATTGTTCCGATTATCCGTCACCATGTAAATTTCCAATATGAAATTACAACCAGAAAATACAAAACCTTACTGGCAAAGGAATTAGACAAAAAAGAAATTCAGGAAGGTTTGATTGAAGCGTGCAATGTTATTGATTTAATTATTGAGATTTTACGCGGAAGTAGCAATATAAAAGATGCAAAAGCATGTTTGATAAGCGGAACTACAGACAATATCAAATTTAAGTCAAAAGAGTCTGAACGCATGGCAAAACAGCTTCATTTTACAGAGCGTCAGGCTACAGCTATTTTGGAAATGCGTTTGTATAAATTAATTGGTCTTGAAATAGAAGCATTAATGAAGGACCACAATGATACATTGGCGCATATTGCGGAATATGAAGATATTTTATCCAATCGTGCTTCTATGGCAAAAGTAATTATGAAGGAATTAAAGGCATTCCAGAAAGAGTACGCAAGGCCACGTAAGACAGTGATAGATAACTTGAAAGAAGCAGTTGTAGTAGAAAAAGCAATTGAAGAAAAGGATGTTGTATTTTTCATGGATCGTTTTGGCTATGCTAAGACGGTAGAGCCATCTGTTTACGAACGCAACAAAGAGACTGCAGATGCAGAGAATCGATATATCTTTACATGTAAGAATACAGACAAAATCTGTGTGTTTACCAACAAAGGACAAATGCATCTGATGAAAGTATTGGATTTACCATTTGGTAAATTCCGTGACAAAGGAACTCCGATTGATAACCTTAGTAATTATGACAGTAAAGAGGAAAACTTTGTTCATGTGTGTAGCTTAGAATCACTTGCAAACAGTCAGGTGCTGTTTGGAACAAAACAATCCATGCTAAAAATGGTTGAAGGTAGTGAATTTGTGGTTGGGAAAAAGACTACCGCAGCGACCAAACTTGCGGAGGAAGATGAATTGTTATTGGTTGGTGTTATTACTGGTGGAGAAACACTGGTTATGCGTTCAAAGAAAGATGTCTTTTTACGAATTGCTTGCGATACAATACCACAAAAGAAAAAGTCTGCAGTTGGCGTTCGCGGAATGAAACTGGATAAGGGAGATGAACTTACCAATCTTTATTTGCTTGCGGATGGTGGAAATGAGACTGTAGAGGTAAAGGGAAAAGAGATTTCATTGAATCGTCTTCATATTGGAAACCGAGATACAAAAGGGGTAAAAAAATAATTCATGTTAAATTATGAGAGTGCTCGCAAGTTTATATGTGAAGCTGCCAAAACGGGAAGTATATTAGGATTAGAAAGTATTCGCCTTTTGATGGAAGAACTTTCTAATGTACAGGATGATCTTCCGATTATTCATATTGCCGGAACAAATGGAAAAGGCTCTACCGGAGCATATCTTGCATCGATTTTAAAAAAGGCAGGATTTCGTGTGGGAAGATATACATCTCCGGCGGTATTTAACCCTTTAGAGGTATGGCAGTTTGATGGCAAATATATGACAAAAAATGAATATGCAAGTGTGGTGTCACAGGTAAAAAAAGCCTGTGACATTATGGTATCTAAAGGTTATCCGATGCCGACCGTATTTGAAATTGAAACAGCGATGGCATTTGTCTGGTTTTCTACCAAAAATCCAGATGTGATTTTGTTGGAAACCGGGATGGGTGGAGCGACGGATGCTACCAATATTATCTGCTCGCCACTTGCCTGCGTGTTTACTACCATTAGCAGAGATCACATGCATTTTTTAGGAGAGTCACTGGCTGAAATAGCAGAAGTTAAAGCAGGCATTATGAAAAACAGAGTTCGTGTTTTTTCAATATATCAAGATCCGGAAGTAGAGGCGGTGTTGCTTCACTCTGCAAAAGATAAGGATGCGCAGATTACTTTTGTAAAAGAAGCAGATATCTCTTTAATATTACAATCGGTGCACCAGATGGATTTTTTGTATCAAGGCTTGCGATTGGTTACCCAAATGCCGGGCATATATCAGTTGAAAAATGCAACTCTTGCAGTGGAGATAGCAAAAAGTTTATTTCCACAATTATCAGCAGAAATTATTGCTGACGGAATTGCGCATGCTACATGGCAGGGGCGTTTTGAGGTATTAGGAACCAATCCATTATTTGTAATTGATGGCGCTCATAACGAGGATGCAGCGAAAGAACTGCAAAAAACCATGCAAAATTGTTTTACAAATAAGAAACCAGCTTATATAATAGGTGTGTTAGCGGATAAGGAACATGAGAAAATGCTTGCAATTATGCTTCCTTATGCCGAATGTGTATATACTGTAACACCGAACAATTCACGTGCAATGAATGCATGTTCTCTTGCGAAAGAAGCTAGGAAATTTCATACAAGAGTGGAAGCATGTCAAAGCATAGAAGAAGCAGTGGATAAGGCTTTGCAACAAGATTGTCCGGTACTTGCATTTGGCTCCTTATCCTACTTGGGCGAGCTAAAGAGAATATATGAAAGCAGGAATGAAAATGATTGATCAAAAGAAAATCGAAGAAGGTGTAAAACTCATTCTACAAGGCATTGGCGAAGATGCAAATCGTGAAGGTTTGCTGGAAACACCAAAGCGTATCGCAAGAATGTATGAAGAAATTTTTGCAGGAATGGAAAAAGATGCAAAAGAACCACTATCAAAGACGTTTCATGTAGATAACAATGAAATGGTCATTGAAAAAGATATTACGTTTTATTCCATGTGCGAACATCATTTTCTTCCTTTTTATGGAAAAGCACATGTGGCTTATATTCCGGACGGTAAAGTGGTGGGATTAAGCAAGCTTGCGCGAACAGTAGAAGTGTATGCCAAAAGACCGCAGATTCAAGAACAGATGACAGGTCAGATTGCAGATGCACTTATGGAATACCTAAAGCCCAAGGGTGCGATTGTCATGCTTAGTGCAGAGCATATGTGTATGACCATGCGTGGAGTAAAGAAACCGGGAAGTGCAACGGTTACTTTTGCAATGCGTGGTATTTTTGAAAAAGATGAAGCATTAGCAAATCGATTTTTTCAAATGGTAAAATAGAACGAAAGGAAATGGTTCTTAAGTGCTGACAAAAGGAATCAGGATTGGACAAAAAGAGTTTGATGTAGAGAATCAAACATATATTATGGGCATTTTAAATGTAACACCGGATTCTTTTTCAGATGGTGGAAGGTTTCAACAGATGGATACTGCATTGCGCCATACGGAACAAATGATGTTGGAAGGTGCCGCAATTATTGATGTTGGAGGCGAATCAACAAGGCCGGGATATACGCCGATTTCCATACAGGAAGAGATGGATAGAATTATTCCGATAATTGAAGCAATTAAGAAATATTTTGATATAGTAGTATCTGTTGATACCTATAAAAGCAGTGTTGCGTTTGAGGCAATTTTAGCTGGGGCGGACATGGTAAATGACATTTGGGGGTTAAAATACGATTCCAAGATGGCAAGCGTAATTGCCCAAGCAGGTGTATCCTGTTGTTTGATGCATAATCGTAAGCAAGCAGATTATACAGATTTTTTAAAAGATTTATCAGATGATTTAAAGGAAAGTATATTAATTGCTAAAAAGGCCGGTATTGCAGATGATAAGATTATTCTAGATCCGGGAGTTGGATTTGCAAAATCTTATGAAAATAACCTAAGCGTAATCAAACATGTAGGAAAATTGCATGAGTTGGGATATCCGATTTTGCTTGGAACTTCTCGCAAATCTGTAATCGGATTAACGCTGGATTTACCGAGTGAAGAACGTGTGGAAGGAACTCTTGTCACTACTGTGTATGGGGTACAACAAAAATGTGCATTTGTACGCGTGCATGATGTCAAGGAAAATGCAAGAGCGATTCGAATGACGCGTGCGCTAATGACCGAAGGAATTATGCTTTTGTAGCTATGGAGATAAGTATGCAAGGTAAAGATTTTATTTGTATTAAAGGATTGGAAATATACGCATATCATGGTGTGTTGCAGGAAGAAAAAGAAAATGGACAGACATTCTATGTGAATGCCTGTCTTTATTATGATATGAGGTGCGCCGGAGCAAGTGATACGTTAGAAGATGCTTTGGATTATGCGCAGGTTTCTCATTTTATTACTAAGACTTTTACGGAAAAAAACTATGATTTAATTGAGGCAGCTTGCGAAAATCTTTGCAGGCAGCTTCTCTTGCATTTTAAAGTATTACAAAAAGTAAGTATTGAATTGGAAAAACCGCATGCTCCTATTGGTCTGCCGTTTTCAAATGTTTCTGTGTATATGATAAGAAGCTGGCATGTGGTATATCTGTCGATTGGCTCTAATATGGGAGCGAAACAATCGCTCATAGAAAAAGGAATTAAGGAATTAGAGCTGAATGAAAATTTTCGCAATATAACTGTTTCTAATTTGATTGAAACCAAACCATACGGCCCGGTTGCTCAGGAGGATTTTTTAAATGGTTGTATACGATTGGAAACGTTGTTGTTACCGGAAGAACTTCTAGCTTTGTTACACGAAGTGGAAATGCATGCCAATCGAAAACGTGAAATTGTTTGGGGGCCAAGAACATTAGATTTGGATATTGTATTTTACGATAAAGAAGTATACGAAAGTGATGATTTGGTGATCCCGCATGTTGATATGGAAAATCGGTTATTTGTTTTGTGTCCCTTGTTAGAATTGTGCCCGAATTATCGTCACCCAATCTTAGGCCTTACGGTACGACAGATGTATGAGAACTTATGTCAGTCAGGAGAATAGTTATGTTAAAAATATGGGAAGTGATTTATCCACTTATACTTTATTATGTAGTAATGGTACTCGTTATGTTTTTGGCACAAGGGGTACTTGGTATGGATGAGGCACATTATATGACTTGTCAGATTATAGCCAGTCTGGTAACAATTCCTTTTATTTATCAGATATATCGCACAGATAAACTCAAAAGCGGGACGACTATCAAGGCAAAGGAACCATGTAACATAATGTATATTATTGTAATCATGCCATGTGTTGCAATTTCCTTAAATAATCTGATTTTGATGTCACCACTCGTATCTGCATCCGATGGATTTGCAGAAGCAAACCGTAATTTCTATGGAAGTACACTGGGAATAGAACTTATCGGTGCAGCATTCATAACGCCTATCTTAGAGGAATTGCTTCATCGCGGAGTGATTTATAAAAGATTACGTCAAATGGCAGGTATAATGCCTTCGGTATTGATTTCGTCGTTATTGTTTGCATTTTTACATTTTAATTTTGTACAATTCATATATGCATTTTTACTAGGAATAGTACTCGCGTTGTTTATGGAAAAAACAGGACATGTGTATGGTGCAATGATTGCGCATATAATTGCAAATACGATTGCTATTCTTCGTACAGAAATAGGTTTTTTAGAAAATCTAATTGACAAAAGCATGTTTGCCTGGGGATGGTCAATTGTGCTTTTTGTTCTTGGGGTAGGCTTGCTTATCATTTACTTACGACAAAAAAATTTAGCAGAAAAGGAATAAAAGGATGTCAAAGTTAATATTTTTTGATATTGATGGAACGCTATGGGATGAGAAAATGCAGATGCCGGAAAGTACCGAGCGTGCTATAGCAAAGTTAAAGAAAAATGGTCATAAAATATTTTTATGTAGTGGAAGAGCCAGAGGCAATATTCGCTCCCAAAAATTATTAGGACTGGGTTTTGATGGGATTGTAGCTGCGTGTGGTAACCATGTAGAGATGTATGGAAAGATTCTGTTTGAAAATGTGTTGGAACCTGATGTTGTAAAGAGAGTTATTCATTTGTTGAGAGAGTGTCACATGCCGGTTGTTCTGGAAGGTCCAAAGTATCATTGGATTGACGAAGTGGGATTTGAAGAAGACCCATATGTGGATTATCTTTTTCAGGAGATGGGGGAAACGGCAATTCCCTTGCGCGGATATGATGAGAAAATGCATATCAACAAATTTTCCGCAGATATTATAACAGATACGGATTATGTGAGGGTAAAGCGAGAACTTTTGCCGGAATTTGATTTTTTAGAGCATGATGGAACGGTTGTAGAATTTGTTCCAAAAGGCACATCAAAAGCGACCGGAATTGAGTGGTTGTGCAACTATCTTGGCGTGGAAAAAGGGGATACTTATGCGGTTGGTGACAGTGTGAATGATTTGGATATGCTAAGTTTTGTAGGTCATGGAATTGCCATGGGAAATGCATCGACTCCGGTAAAAGAAGTGGCAGAGTTTGTCACGGCAGATATTAAGGAAGACGGAGTGTATCTTGCAATGCAGCATTATAGATTGATTTGATTTCTAAAAAAAGTATAAAAACACTAAATAGAAGAAAATGGGAGAAAAAATGAGATAAAAGGAGAAAAATATAGAAAATCCATCATTAATCGGAAATAAATCTGTTTGCGCTAGCATACAGAAAAAATTATTATAAAACCATCGTTTAGCACTCGGGTTAAAAGAGTGCTAACAATTAGTCGCAAAAGAATGAAAAGATATAAAACAAGGAGGCTATCAAAATGAAATTAGTACCATTAACAGACAGAGTTGTGTTAAAGCAACTTGAGGCAGAAGAGACCACAAAATCCGGAATTATTTTAGCTGGAACAGCGCAAGAGAAACCACAGGAAGCAGAAGTCATTGCAGTAGGACCTGGAGGAATGGTTGATGGAAAAGAAGTTGTTATGCAGGTAAAAGAGGGACAGAAAGTAATCTATTCCAAATATGCAGGAACAGAAGTGAAATTAGAAGGCGAAGAATACATTATCGTAAAGCAGAATGATATTCTTGCTATCGTAGAATAATTGTCAAATAGTGAATTTAGAAGAAAAGAGGTAAATAATCATGGCAAAGGAAATTAAATACGGTTCAGAAGCGAGAGCAGCATTAGGAGCCGGTGTTGACAAATTAGCAAATACAGTTCGTGTAACACTTGGACCAAAAGGAAGAAATGTCGTACTTGATAAATCTTTTGGAGCACCATTAATTACCAATGACGGTGTTACAATTGCAAAAGAAGTTGAATTAGAAGATGCATTCGAGAATATGGGAGCACAGCTTGTAAAAGAAGTAGCAACTAAGACCAATGACGTTGCCGGAGATGGAACAACAACTGCTACTGTTTTAACACAGGCAATGGTTCAGGAAGGAATGAAGAACTTAGAAGCCGGTGCAAATCCAATCATTTTAAGACGTGGTATGAAAAAAGCAACAGATACCGCAGTTGTTGCTTTAAAAGAAATGAGCCAGAAAGTTAATAGCAAAGAGCAGATTGCCAAAGTAGCTGCAATTTCTGCTGGAGATGACGAAGTTGGTAACATGGTTGCAGACGCAATGGAGAAAGTAACTAATGATGGTGTTATTACAATTGAAGAGTCTAAGACCATGCAGACAGAACTTGATCTTGTAGAAGGTATGCAGTTTGATCGGGGATATATTTCTGCATATATGTGTACCGATATGGATAAGATGGAAGCTACCTTGGATGATCCTTATATCTTGATTACAGATAAGAAAATTTCAAATATTCAAGAAATCCTTCCTTTGTTAGAGCAGATTGTTCAGTCCGGAGCAAGACTTCTTATCATCGCAGAAGATGTTGAAGGAGAAGCATTAACCACCTTAATCGTGAACAAACTTCGTGGAACTTTTAACGTAGTAGCAGTAAAAGCTCCTGGCTACGGTGACAGAAGAAAAGCAATGTTAGAAGATATTGCAGTATTAACTGGCGGTCAGGTAATTAGCTCTGATTTAGGGTTGGAATTAAAAGATACATCTTTAGATATGTTGGGTCGCGCAAAATCTGTAAAAGTTCAGAAAGAAAACACCATTATTGTAGATGGTGCTGGAGATAAAGATGCGATTGCAAGTAGAGTAAATCAGATTCGCGGACAAATTGAAGAAACTACTTCTGAATTTGATAAAGAGAAACTTCAGGAACGTCTTGCAAAAATGGCTGGTGGTGTAGCAGTAATTCGCGTAGGTGCCGCTACTGAGACTGAGATGAAAGAAGCAAAACTTCGTATGGAAGATGCTTTAAATGCAACAAGAGCTGCAGTTGAAGAGGGTGTTATCGCAGGTGGTGGATCTGCATACATTCATGCTTCTAAAAAGGTTGCAGAACTTGCAGATACCTTAGAGGGTGATGAGAAGACCGGTGCAAAGGTAATCTTAAAAGCATTAGAAGCTCCACTTTACTACATTGCTGCAAACGCAGGTTTAGAAGGTGCAGTTATTATCAACAAAGTAAAAGAATCAAATCCTGGAGTAGGATTTAACGCTGCAACAGAAGAATATGTAGACATGGTTGCAAGCGGAATTCTTGATCCGGTAAAAGTTACAAGAAGTGCATTACAGAATGCAACTTCCGTAGCATCTACACTTCTTACAACAGAATCAGCTGTAGCGAACATTAAAGAAGATGTTCCGGCTATGCCTGCAGGTGGCGCAGGTATGGGGGGCATGATGTAATATCACCAAAAAACAGAATTGAAAGGTCACAGAGTTTGACGACTTTGTGGCTTTTCTTTTTGGCAGGCGTGTGTTATACTACAAAAGCATGAGTTGTAAGATGGAGGGAAGAATGAGTAAAGTTGCAGTTATGACAGACAGTAACAGTGGGATTACCCAGAAAGAAGCGAAACAACTTGGAGTTACTGTAATGCCGATGCCTTTTTATATTGATGAGCAGATGTATTATGAGGATATCGACCTTTCGCAAGAAACATTTTATAAAATGCTTGAGACAGATTGCGATATTAAAACATCGATGCCTTTAGTGGGAAATGTAACTGAGAAATGGGATGAGCTTTTGAAAGAATATGACCAAATTGTTTATATTCCAATGTCTTCCGGTTTGAGTGGTTCCTGTGAAACTGCAATGATGCTGGCTCAGGATTATAATGCAAAGGTCCAGGTTGTTGATAACCAACGTATTTCTGTGACACAACGTCAGACGGTATTGGATGCAAAGATATATGCTGAGCAAGGCAAGAGTGCAGAAGAAATCAAGCAGATTTTAGAGGACAGTAAATTAGAATCATCCATTTATATTATGTTAGATACGTTGTACTATTTGAAAAAAGGAGGACGTATCACACCGGCGGCAGCAGCACTTGGTACATTACTTAAATTAAAACCGGTACTCCAGATACAAGGAGAAAAGCTGGACGCTTTTGCGAAAGCGCGTACTGTAAAACAGGCCAAAAGTCTTATGATTGAGACAATTAAGAATGATTTTGAGAAACGCTTTCAAGATCCACAAGGTGAGAATATGCATATTTATATAGCATATACATATGATTTAGAGGTGGCAGAAGAATTTAAGAAAGAAGTTCAAGAAGCGTTCCCAAATCATGAGATAGTGATGAATCCATTATCACTTTCGGTTTCTTGTCATATTGGACCGGGAGCATTAGGAATTGGTTGCTCCAAAAAAATTATTTTGTAAATTATCAAATATATTAATATACATAGCTAGGAGGAAGCAGTATCATGGTAAAAGCAGTAGTTGGCGCCAATTGGGGTGATGAAGGAAAAGGTAAAATTACCGACATGCTTGCAAAACAAGCGGACATCATTGTTCGTTTTCAGGGTGGTGCAAATGCAGGACATACCATTGTAAATGATTACGGAAAGTTTGCATTGCATACACTTCCATCAGGAGTGTTTTATGACCACACCACAAGCATTATTGGAAATGGAGTTGCATTAAATATTCCGGTGCTCTTTAATGAGATTAAATCAATCACAGATCGAGATGTACCGATGCCAAAAATTTTAGTATCGAATCGTGCACAGATTGTAATGCCGTATCATATTTTATTTGATCAATATGAGGAAGAACGTCTTGGTGGCAAATCATTTGGTTCTACCAAATCCGGTATTGCCCCATTCTATTCTGACAAATATGCAAAGATTGGTTTTCAGGTAAGTGAATTGTTTGATGAGAAACTTTTGAAAGAGAAAGTCCTTCGAGTAGCAGAACAAAAGAATGTTATTTTAGAACATTTGTATCATAAACCTTTAATTAATCCGGATGAACTGTTAGAGACTTTACATGAATATCGTGATATGGTAGCTCCTTATGTATGCGATGTGTCACTATTCTTGGATAAGGCATTAAAAGAAGGTAAGACGGTTCTGTTAGAAGGTCAACTTGGAACATTGAAAGATCCGGATCATGGAATTTATCCTATGGTTACTTCTTCATCTACGTTGGCTTCTTATGGGGCGATTGGTGCGGGGATTGCACCATATGAGATTAAAGAAATCATTACTGTTTGTAAGGCATATTCATCTGCTGTTGGAGCAGGAGCATTTGTGAGTGAAATTTTTGGTGATGAGGCAGATGAGCTTAGACGTCGCGGCGGTGATGGCGGAGAGTATGGAGCAACAACCGGACGTCCAAGACGTATGGGGTGGTTTGACTGTGTGGCTTCTAAGTATGGATGTCGTATGCAGGGAACCACGGACGTTGCCTTTACCGTATTAGATGTACTTGGATATTTGGATGAAATTCCGGTGTGTGTTGGATATGAAATTGATGGCGAAGTGACAACGGATTTCCCTGTTACTGCTTTGCTTGAAAAAGCAAAGCCGGTATTAAAAACTTTACCGGGATGGAAATGTGAGATTCGCGGAATTAAGAATTATGAAGACCTTCCGGAGAATTGTCGCAAATATGTAGAGTTTATTGAAGAACAAATCGGATATCCGATAACCATGGTATCAAATGGTCCGGGACGTGACGATATTATCTATCGTAAATCAACACTATCAAAATAGTTAAAAAAGGACGGAAATACCGTCCTTTTTTAGTCTTTTGTTTCAGTGTTCTCTTCTTTATCTTTTCCATAATGCTTTTTTAGTAATTGGTACATATACGAATAAATCCAAAGCAAGCCCGGGATAATCACCGTCGCTGCAATGGAGGCCTTAAACATCTGCATAGAATCAGAATGGTCAGTAAAAGCGAGAATTAATGTGATAATATATAAAGCAAGGAGAATAATAACTCCAAGAAGAGCAAAAATACGTTTTAAATTTTTCATAAAAAGCTCCTTTCAAAATATAATGGAGAATTCTTTATTATCATAGCGAAAAGCAAATCTTGCGTCAAGTATTCTGTTGTGATATACTCAATCCGTGTATGAATTACGCAATCGAGACAAGAGGATAGAAAGGTGGAAATACAAATGGCATTATTACAGGAATGGCATAAAATTGCCTACGATGAGAAAGCAAATCAGGGGGATTTACAGAGATTTTGGCAGAGATATTTTCTTTTAGAAAAAGGCGTATATGAGAAACTGCTTACCAATCCGGATGAGGTGGTAGAAGGAACCGTAAAAGAACTGGCAGAAAAATACGAACTTTCTATTATGGAAATGACAGGATTTTTAGATGGTATCAATGATAGTTTGGTTACCCCAAATCCAATCGAAGAGATGGAAGAGGATACGAAGGTAAGTCTTGTTTTCGATAAAGAGAGATTGTATAAGAACATGGTAGACGCAAAAGCGGACTGGTTATATGAACTTCCAATGTGGGATGCTATTTTTGATAAAGAGACACAGAAAGCCCTTTATTTGGAACAGAAGAAATCAGGAACGGTCATTGTTGGTAAAAAGGTTGGACGAAATGATCCATGTCCATGTGGTTCGGGACGCAAGTATAAACAGTGTTGCGGTAAATAGGAGGGGTTTATATGGGGGAACCTATATTTATTAATCCTTATAATGGAAACTCACAAAAGAAAAAAATACCAACAAGTGCAATTGTCCATATGTCATTTGCGATTGCTAATGCCGTTGCTTTGCTCCCGACAATTATAGGTTCTCTACTAATGTTTGCTTTGTGTATAGTCTGGGTTGAATCAACTGTAACACATGTTATAATAGTTTTTGTAGTGGCATATGGAGTGGTTTCGATTACAGCTCTTATTATGTTTATTTATAATTGTGTAAAAGGTGGTATTTACTTACGACGCTCATATATTATTACTGGGATTTCTGCTGTTGTCGGAGTGCTGTTGGGAAACTTGTTATGGTATTTGGGACCGGCTTTTTTCAAGTGGTGGTATATGTGACATCCTTTTTGACATTTCTATAGAAAAGCTTGATTTTTTTGTTTGTAATGAATATAATAATATAAAAATTAATTAAGAAAACACGTTGAAGAGACGAGTAGGCAGTTGGAACATACCAGAGAGGGATGTGTATGCTGGAAGTATCCTTATGAGAATTCTGTTGAAGACCAGCTCTAAGTGGCCCTAATTCGGTCCGGTGATTCCGTTATCATCAGAAGAAGGTTTTTGTTTGTTGTGCAGACAAAAGCGAACGCGGGTGGAACCACGGTAGTATGATTGTCGTCCCGGTATTACATGATTTATGTAATATCGGGCTTTTTTATGTGATAGGAAATTTCTCAATTTCCTATCACATAAAAAAGCGCTCCGCGAAGGATGCGCAACTCGCGGTAAGGAAATTAGCAGTAAACGGCACAGCTCGCGCGCGAGATTGCGCGGAGCGCAATCTATTGTTATATGTTAGAAGATGATTTTAAAAAATAGTAATTTAGGAGGATAACTATGAAAATTACATTAAAAGATGGATCGGTAAAAGAGTATGCATCAAGCATGAGTGTGTATGAAATTGCACAAGATATTAGTGAAGGACTTGCAAGAGTTGCATGTGCAGGTGAAGTAAATGGCAAGGTTGTTGATTTAAGAACAACATTAAGTGAAGATTGTGAATTGAATATTGTAACAGCGAATGATGCAACAGGACTTCAAGTGGTACGTCATACCGCATCTCATATTTTAGCAGAGGCAGTAAAGCGTTTGTTTCCAAATACAAAAGTGGCAATTGGACCGGCGATTGAAGATGGTTTTTATTATGATTTTGATGCAGAACCATTTTCGCGCGAAGATCTTGATAATATCGAGGCAGAAATGAAAAAAATTATCAAAGAAGGTCATGAAATTACCCGTTTTACCTTACCGCGAAATGAAGCAATTGCGCTTATGCAGGAAAAAGGTGAACCATATAAAGTGGAATTGATTGAAGATTTGCCGGAGGATGCGGAGATTTCGTTCTATGATCAGGGCGGATTTGTTGATTTGTGTGCAGGACCTCATCTTATGAATACGAAAGGTGTAAAGGCATATAAATTAATTTCGTCTTCTATGGCATATTGGAGAGGTGATTCTGAAAAAGCACGTCTTCAGAGAATTTATGGAACTGCATTTAATAAAAAAGAGGAATTAAAAGAGCATCTTACCAAATTAGAAGAAGCAAAATTGCGCGATCACAATAAACTTGGTCGTGAAATGGGATTGTTTACCACCGTTGATGTAATTGGACAAGGTCTGCCGTTGTTTACACCAAAGGGAACCAAGATGATTATGAAACTCCAACGTTGGATTGAGGATTTAGAGGAACAGGAATGGGGATATGTACGTACAAGAACTCCATTAATGGCAAAATCTGACCTTTATAAGATTTCAGGACATTGGGATCACTATAAAGATGGTATGTTTGTAATGGGTGACGAAGAAGTGGATAAGGAAGTATTTGCGCTTCGACCGATGACATGTCCATTCCAGTATTTTGTTTACAAGAATGAGCAACATTCTTATCGCGATTTGCCATATCGTATGGGCGAGACATCAACCTTATTCCGTGCTGAAGATTCCGGTGAAATGCATGGATTAACGCGTGTTCGTCAGTTTACGATTTCCGAAGGGCACAATGTGATTCGTCCGGATCAGGCAGAAGAAGAATTAAAAGCATGTTTTGATTTGGCTTATTATATTCTCTCTACTTTGGGATTGCAGGAAGATGTAACGTTCCGCCTATCTAAATGGGATCCGAATAATAAGAAAAAGTATCTTGGGGATGATGAATATTGGAACTCTACACAGGATGCACTCCGTCAAGTGTTGGTTGAAAAAGGCGTTACCTTTACAGAAGAAGAAGGAGAAGCTGCTTTCTACGGACCGAAAATCGATATACAGGCGAAAAATGTATATGGTAAAGAAGATACCATGATTACTATTCAGTTAGACTGTGCAATTGCAGAGAATTTTGATATGTATTATATTGATCAAAATGGTGATAAAGTACGTCCGTATATTATTCACAGAACTTCTTTGGGCTGTTATGAGAGAACACTAGCTTGGTTGATTGAAAAATATGCAGGAAAGTTCCCAACATGGCTTTGTCCGGAACAGGTACGTGTATTACCAATTTCTGAAAAGTATTTAGATTATGCGGATGTTGTTGTAAAAGAGTTGAAAGCAAATGGTGTTGATGCTACCGTGGATGCTCGTGCAGAGAAGATTGGTTACAAGATTCGAGAGGCAAGACTAGATAAACTTCCGTATATGCTTGTAGTTGGACAACAAGAAGAAGTGGATAAAACAGTTTCTGTTAGAAGTCGTTTTGCCGGCGATGAAGGTGTGAAACCATTAGCTGAATTTGTGGAACAGATTTGTAAAGAAATTCGCACCAAAGAAATTCGTAAAGTTGAAATACAAGAAGAAAATAAATAATAAAAATGCAAAGAATTGCCAGAATAATAATGTGTTTTGGATTCATACTAACTAGGTAATACATTATAGGAGGTAAGAATCATGACAGTATTAGATTGTAGTGTAGTGAATTGCGCATACAATGAAGATAATTCTTGTAAAAGACATGACATTATCGTAGAAGGAAATGATGCACACGTTTCTTCTGAAACACGTTGCGGAAGCTTTGCTCCAAAAGGGTGTGGTTGTGCAACCAATAGTGCAGCATGTAATCATATTAAGGATACAAATGTATCTTGTGAAGCGGTAGAATGTATTTACAATGAATCTAAAAAATGTAGTGCAAAGCATATTGGTATTGCTGGTGGACACGCAGACAATAGTAAAGAAACAGAATGTGGAAGTTTTGTTTGTAAGTAAAGGAAAGGGCAACAGTGAAAACTGTTGCCTTTTTGTCGAATTAAGTCGATTACTTATGGGGTGAAATCCATTGCTTTTTGTCATCTGATGACGTAAAATGAAGAGGTCAAATACGAGAGATAAGAAAGAGGAATATGCATGGAGTATAATATTAATTTTCCGAATTTACATATTTTCATGGATCATGTTGGAAAGAGCATCAGTATAGGGGATTTTAAGATTGCTTACTATGGAATTGTAATTACAGTTGGCATTTTGGCAGGATGGTGGCTTGCATGTCATAAGGCGAAGAAAACAGGACAGAATACAGATGATTATTTGGATTTAGGATTGTTTGCAGTCATATTTTCCGTAATCGGTGCGCGTCTTTATTATGTAATATTTCAATGGGATGTGTACAAGAGTGATCTGCTTAGTATTTTTAATATTCGTGAAGGCGGATTGGCGATTTATGGAGCAGTTATTGCTGCGATTATTACAACATTTGTTTTTACACGAAAAAGGAAAATACCATTTGGGCGTATGGCGGATTGTGGAGTGTTGGGATTAATTTTAGGACAAGCAATCGGACGCTGGGGGAACTTTTTTAACCGCGAGGCATTTGGTGAATATACGGACAATTTGTTTGCAATGCAGATACCTCTTTCAGCAGTCAGAGGAACGGAAGTTACAGAGGAGATGATGAATTATCTGGTTGTTTCAGATGGAATTGCTTATATACAAGTGCATCCAACGTTCTTGTATGAATCATTGTGGAATGTTGGAATATTGGTTTTGTTACTTATCTTTTTTAACAAACGAAAATTCGAAGGTGAAGTTTTTTTATGGTATCTTGCTGGATACGGAATTGGACGCTTTTGGATTGAATCACTAAGAACGGATCAATTACTTTTACCGGTAATTGATTGTCCGGTTTCTATGGTGCTGGCAGCAATACTTGTTGTTTTGGCGCTGATTGGAGTAGGAATCGGTAGATACAAGACTTCTAATAAGAAGAAAATACAAGATTAGGAGGAACTCTATGCGAGGCGTAAAAGAACTGAAAAGACTTATTGAAAACGAAAGATTAGCATTGGATGCAGCAATATCCAATGGAGGAGATGAGGAATCTTATAGGATAAGCTGTCGTCTTGATCAGCTAATTGAAGAGTATCTTGACGCAAAAGAAAAAGGCCGTTCATAGGCTTTGAAAGAAAATTGAATAAGAAATTTTTGAGCAGAATCTATTTTGATTCTGCTCTATTTTTTTGCCTAAAACCCTTGATTTTATTGTGTTTTTGATATATTATATAAAAAAAGTGGTGGAAAGTGGTGCTTAAGACCATGAAAGTGGTGTAAAGTGGTGGATAAGTTGATAACAATGTGGATAACTTAAACCTGCTTAAGCATTTGTAAGAATAATTCGGAAAGGCAGGTGAAGTTGTCGTGTTCACGGGTGAGTACAATCATACAATTGATGCCAAGGGGCGATTAATCATTCCTTCTAAATTTCGCGAACAGCTTGGGAACGAATTTGTTGTTACCAAGGGTTTAGATGGTTGTTTGTTTGTGTACTCTCATGATGAATGGCAGCGTATTGAAGCATCGTTCCGCGAGAAACCACTTACTTCCAAAGATGCAAGAAAGTTTATGCGTTTCTTCTTTGCAGGTGCAGCTACTTGCGAAGTGGACAAGCAAGGAAGAATTCTCTTGCCAGCTAACTTAAGAGAATATGCCAGAATCGATAAAGATGTTGTATCAGCAGGCGTTTTCAGTCGTGTGGAAATCTGGAGCAAAGAAAGATGGCTTGAAAATGGCGATTATGAAGATATGGATGAAATCGCAGAGCATATGGCAGAACTTGGTTTTGGTATTTAATGAATAACCCTAGAGACAAAAGGAGCAAGGAAATGGAATTTAATCACACATCCGTATTGTTGGAAGAGACAATTGAACAGTTGAACATCAATCCGGATGGCGTTTATGTGGATGGAACGCTTGGTGGCGGGGGACATGCCTATCAGGTTTGTAAGAGACTATCTGAGAAAGGAACATTGATTGGGATTGATCAAGATGAAGATGCAATACAAGCAGCAAGCGAACGCTTATCGAATTTTTCCAAGAAGGTAAACATTGTAAGAAGTAATTACTCAGATATGAAGAATGTGCTTCAAGCAATGGGGATTGCGAAGGTTGATGGAATTATCCTTGACCTTGGAGTTTCTTCTTTTCAGTTAGATACACCAGAACGAGGATTTACTTATCGTAGCGAGGCTGCGCCGCTTGATATGCGAATGGATAACAGGCAGGCATTAACAGCAAAGGAGATTGTCAATACATATAGCGAGATGGAATTGTTTCGGATTATCCGTGATTATGGAGAAGATCGATTTGCAAAGAATATTGCCAAGCACATTGTAGCGGCGAGAAAAGAGAAAGAGATTACCACAACAGGAGAATTGAATGCGATTATTGCAGCTGCAATACCTAAAAAGATACAGGTAACAGGGGGGCATCCTTCTAAGAGAACATATCAGGCGCTAAGAATAGAATTGAATCACGAATTAGAAGTGTTGCAGGATAATTTGGACGATATGATTGATTTGCTAAATGATAATGGTCGAATTTGCATTATTACGTTCCATTCTTTAGAAGATCGAATAGTGAAATCAATCTTTAAGAAAAATGAAAACCCTTGCACATGCCCGAGTGATTTTCCGATTTGTGTATGTGGAAATAAATCAAAAGGAAAAGTAATTACAAGAAAGCCAATTTTACCGTCGGAAAAAGAACTTTCGGAGAATAAAAGAAGTAAGAGCGCAAAATTGCGCGTATTTGAAAAGCATTTGTAAATAGAAGTTAGGAGATATGCTATGAGCAAGTTGTATTATGTAAATGGAAATACTGTTCGGGAAATGGAAAGAGTACCGCAAAGAGAACGAAAAAGCCCGCAGGAGATAGAGCGAGACAGAAGAAAGATAAGTCGTCAAAAAGCAGCAAGAAGAAATCGCCAGAAAGCGCTTTCTATGAGTCGTGGACATGTTGCCTTTTTGAGCATTTGTGTTATAATAAGTGCGTTTGCGGCTGCTTCGTTGATTCAGATTCAGTCTCAAATGACCGAGAGAATGAGGAATGTTGCACTATTAGAACGCCAGATTACTGATTTGAA
Source organism: Lachnospiraceae bacterium (assembly GCA_045531055.1). Lineage (GTDB taxonomy): Bacteria > Bacillota > Clostridia > Lachnospirales > Lachnospiraceae > Roseburia. Next base: position 62,030 of record JAZSDG010000015.1, read on the forward strand.
GGCAGATAATGATGCGAGATATAAAGAGATTACAACATCTGTTGATTTAAATGAAGTAAAAGATATAGCAATGAATCAACTGGGGATGCAGTATGCGACCGAAGAACAAGTGATTTATTACAGTGTTGATAATGCAAATTATATGGACCAATATAGCGATATTCCTGAATAATAGGAGCAAAATGTGACAAAAAGAAAGAAGAAACAAACAGTAAAATTTTCTTACCGCATGAGAACAAAATTGGTAGTATTGTTCTCAATAATACTTATTGGAATGGGCGTTTTAATTGGACGACTGATGTACATTGAGTATACCAGCGGTGATAAATATGAAAAGAAAGTACTTTCTCTTCAATCGTATGATAGTCAGACGATACCATATCAAAGGGGAGATATTCTTGACCGTAACGGAACGGTTCTTGCAACCAGTGTTCCGGTATATAATGTGATTCTTGATTGTTCAGTTATGACAGATAAAGAAGAGAATGTTGTGCCGACAATTAATGCACTTGTTTCTTGTTTTCCGGATTTGAAAAGGGAAGATTTAGAAAAATATGCAAGAGAGAGTAAAGAAAGCCAATACATTGTTCTTTTGAAGAAAGTTCCTTATGAGCAGATTCGACCATTTGTTGAGATGGTTGATGCGGTTGATGAGGATGGAGTGGCAATTTATCCAAATATCAAGGGAGTATGGTTTGAAAAGGAATATCAAAGAAGTTATCCATATGATGCGCTTGCTAGTACAGTGATTGGATTCACCTCATCCGGTAATGTTGGAACTACCGGATTGGAAAATTATTATGATGATGTATTAAACGGGGTGAATGGCAGAGAATATGGATATTTGAATTCTGACAGTAATTTTCAAAAAACGGTGATTGCAGCTGAGAATGGTCAGAATTTGACTTGCTCAATTGATGTGCATTTACAATCCATTGTTGAATCAAAAATAAAAGAATTTAATGAGGCGTATACAGATAATTATCGTGTTGGAGATGGAAGCGAGCAAACGGCGGTTCTAATTATGAATCCCAATAATGGTGAAATTTTGGCAATGGCACAATCTTCCGGTGTGGATTTGAACAATCCAAGGGATTTAACCGTTTTATATACGCAAGAAGAAATCGATGCAATGTCAGACGAAGATAGGAATAATATTTTAAATTCGCTATGGCAAAATTATTGTGTAACTTATACTTATGAACCGGGATCCGTTCAAAAACCATTTACTGTTGCCTGTGGTTTGGAGACGGGGACGATTCATACAGATATGACATTTTTGTGTGACGGGTTTGAAGTTTTTGGAGGTAGTCCTGTTTCATGTGTCAATCGAAATGGACACGGAATAGAAACAGTAGAAAGTGCATTGATGGATTCTTGTAATGATGCATTGATGCAGATGTCATATAAGATTGGGGCTGCAAATTTTGTGGAATTTCAATCAATTTTTGGATTTGGGCAAAAGACAGGAATCGATCTTCCGGGTGAAGCAAATACGGCAAGCCTTGTATATTCTTTAGAGAATATGAAGCCGGTTGACCTTGCAACCAACAGTTTTGGACAAAACTATAACTGTACGATGGTTGGGATGGCAAGTGCATTTAGTTCCCTTATCAATGGTGGAATCTATTATCAACCTCATATTGTTACAAAAATTTCTGATTCGGATGGTAATACAATCTCTACCGTAGAATCTGTAGAAGTGAAGCGTACTGTTTCGGAAGGAACCAGCGACTTGATAAGGTCTTATTTATATAATACGGTATCTAATGGTACAGCTTTAACTGCAAAAGTGGATGGGTATTCCATGGGAGGTAAAACGGGGACTGCTCAGAAACAGCCACGTGCAGACCGAAATTATTTGGTTTCGTTCTTGGGGTTTGTGCCATATGATAATCCACAATTAGTAATTTATTGTATTGTAGATGTTCCGAATTCGGGGGATCAACCACATAGCTACTATGCAATGAATATTGCACGAGAGATTTTAGAGGAAGCGCTTCCTTATTTGGGGATTTATCCGGATGAAGAATTAACAGGTGTGAATGCAGACCTGACAGTCACCGGAAGGGATATTTTATCAAATCATACTCCGGTAGTGGGAATGGAATCCGAAGATGTGATAGAGCCGGAATCACCGGAAGAAGAATAAACTCATAACCTCATAACTGCTCACATAAGATAACATAGAAATTATGTAGTGCTGTTATGAGGTTTTTTATGGAAAGAAATAAAACTTTTCATCGGAGAAAACTGTGGGTGTTTTTTCTGGGGATTTTGTTTTGTTCACTTGTTCTATTTGGACGACTAATATATCTTATGATATTTCGTTCAAATTATTACTCTACTTTAGCAACTGATTTACAGCAAAGAGAACGTGACATAAAAGCAGCAAGAGGAAAAATTTTAGACAAAAATGGAGTTGTTCTAGCATCAAATACATCCGTATGTACGGTTTCTGTAATTCACAATCAAATAGAAGAGCCCGAGGAGGTCATCAATATGCTGGTGAAAGAACTTGGGCTTTCAGAAGAAGATGTGCGAAAACGTGTAGAAAAAATTTCTTCAATAGAGCGAATTAAAAGCAATGTAGATAAAGAAACCGGTGACAAAATTCTTGCCTATGGATATGCTGGAGTAAAAGTTGATGAAGATTATAAGCGGACATATCCATATGATGATTTGGCATCGAAAGTGCTTGGATTTACAGGTGGAGACAATCAGGGGATAATCGGCTTGGAAGTCGTATATGATGAGTATTTGCAAGGCACGGATGGAAAAATCCTTACTTACACAGATGCAAGAGGCGTTGAGGTGGAAAATGCAAAAGAAGTAAGAGAGGAACCTATAACCGGAAATAATCTTGTGATTTCCATGGATTATAACATACAGAAATATTGTATGGAGGCCGCTCAAAAAGCGTATATTCAAAAAGAAGCAGACGGTGTTAGCGTAATTGTTATGAATCCACAAAATGGTGAATTATATGCGATGGTGGATTATCCGGAATTTAATTTAAATGAACCATTTACACTTATAGAAGAATATGAAGAGTATGTTGATACAGATAAAGAATTGGAATATCAGAATAAAATGTGGAGAAATTGGTGTGTAAGTGATACATACGAACCGGGTTCCATATTCAAAATTGTAACAACAGCGGCTGCACTGGAAGAAGATTTAATTGAGTTGGATGAACAGTTTTATTGTCCGGGATATATTACCGTCGAAGATCGTAAAATCCGATGTCACAAAAATGGTGGTCATGGAAGTGAAACTTTTGTAGAGGGTATTCAAAATTCATGTAATCCTGTTTTTATTGATGTGGGATTGCGAGTTGGTGCAGAAGATTTTTACAAATACTATAGTCAATTTGGGCTATTATCAAAAACAAATATTGACTTACCGGGAGAAGCGACAACTATTATGCATAAATTAGAGAATATTGGGCAGGTGGAACTTGCAACAATATCGTTTGGACAGTCGTTTCAGATTACGCCGATTCAGCTTGCGACAACGGTTTCATCTTTGATTAATGGCGGAAATCGAGTGACACCACATTTTGGTGTGAAAATTGTTGATGATAACGGGAATACCAAGGAAGAACTTACTTATGAGACGATAGAGGGTATCTGTAGCGAAGAGACTTCCGAAACATTAAAAACACTGTTAGAAAGCGTTGTTTCAGAGGGCGGCGGAAATAAGGCATATGTAGAAGGGTATGAAATTGGTGGAAAAACGGCCACCTCGCAGACCTTGCCAAGAAGTTCAAACAAATACATATCCTCCTTTTTAGGGTTTGCAACGGCAGATGATCCTAATGTGATGGTTCTTGTTATTATTCGCAATCCTACTGGGGTTTATTACGGTGGAACGATTGCGGCACCGATAGCAGGTGATATATTTGAAAACATTTTGCCTTACCTTGATAAATAAGCCAAAATAACGTATACTTATTTCGTTATAGACGGAGGAAAAACTTATGGATTTAAAAGGAAAAAAAGTGTTAGTTGTAGGAACTGGAAAAAGCGGAGTTGCTGCAGCGCAACTTTTGATAAAAAAGCAAGTAGATGTTGTTTTGTATGATGGAAATGAAGACCTTGATCCAGGGATATTTTATAAAAATAATCCAAAACTTGTGGATGTACCGCTACTTTTAGGAACGCTTAGTAAAGAGCAGATGGAAGATTTTTCTATTGCTGTATTAAGCCCGGGTGTTCCAACAGATCTTCCGATGGTGGAGGAAATGAGAGCAAAACAGATTGCCATATGGGGAGAAATTGAGCTTGCATATTGCATGGGTAAAGGGCGTATTGTTGCAATTACCGGAACAAATGGTAAAACAACCACTACTTCGCTCGTTGGCGAAATTATGAAAAATTATTTTATGGATGTCAAAGTTGTTGGTAATATTGGAATACCATATACATCTGTAGCGGATGAGACCACCGAAGATACGGTTACAGTTGCGGAAATCAGCAGTTTTCAGTTAGAGACAATTCATACTTTTAAACCGCAGGTGTCTGCAATTTTAAACATCACCCCGGATCATCTGAATCGCCATCATACCATGGAGTGTTACATTCGAGCAAAAGAAGATATTACATGTAATCAGACAAAAGCAGAAACATGTGTCTTGAATTATGAAGATGAAGTGCTTCGTGAATTTGGAAAAACATGTCCGGCAAAAGTTTTATTTTTTAGCAGTAATCAAAAACTTTCTGAAGGTTTCTATATGGATGGAGAAAAGATTTATTTTGCGCATGATGGAAAGGAAGATTTTGTTATTGATGTAAATGATCTTCATATACTTGGCAGACATAACTATGAGAATGTTATGGCAGCATGTGCTATGGCAATCAGTATGGGAGTTCCGATGGAGAAAACGGTTGAAGTTTTGAAGCGATTCACTGCAGTAGAGCATCGTATTGAATATGTCACCGAAAAGCGAGGCGTTAAATTTTATAATGACTCGAAAGGAACGAATACAGATGCGGCAATTCAAGGTATTCGCGCGATGAATCGCCCGACATTTTTGATAGGTGGCGGGTATGATAAACAATCGGAATTTGACGAGTGGATAGAGGCTTTTGACGGAAAGGTTAAGAAATTAGTTCTCATTGGACAGACCGCGAAAAAGATTGAAGAATGTGCACATAAGCATGGTTTTATGGATACGATTTTATGTGAAACATTGTACGAAGCAATTAACTATTGTTATGAGTATGCGGAAGATGGCGATGCAGTTTTATTATCTCCGGCATGTGCCAGCTGGGGAATGTTCGCCAATTATGAAGAACGAGGATGTATTTTTAAGGAAATTGTTCGTGGTCTTAAGGAGTAAAAATGGCAAGAAAGCGGGAAAAGAAGGCGAAAACAATTGCATATTTTGACTATAATCTGTTATTTATCCTGATTTTTTTAATGTGTTTTGGATTAGTTATGCTCTATAGTTCAAGCTCATACATTGCCACGAATCGGTATGGTGATAGCGCATATTATCTATGGCGTCAGTTGCGTGCAATAATTCTTGGAGCTATTCCAATGATTTTTTTGGCAAAAGTGGATTATCGTGTGTGGAAGCGGTTTGGAACATTTGCTTATTTTGTTGCATTTGCGCTTTGTACCGTTGTGTTAATTCCGGGACTGGGAAGAAGTTCGCATGGTTCCTCACGTTGGTTACAACTTGGCCCGTTATCATTTCAGCCATCTGAATTAGCAAAGATTGCAGTTATTATTTTTCTTGCCATGATTATCGAAAAGATTCCAAAACAAATGGGTAATATGAAAAGTGTTGTTAAAATACTTGTAATGTTAATTCCGCTTGTCGGTGTCATTGCATACGCAAATCTAAGTACTGCGGTTATTATTCTTGGAATTGCGGTATGTATTCTCTTCGTGGCTAGTCCAAAATATAAACCATTTATTGTGATTGGTCTTATAGGTGTTGCTTTTATTATTGTATTCATTTTGACAGCAACATATCGAAAGGGAAGAATTGAAGCATGGCTTCATCCGGAAACAGCAGGAGATGCGGGGTATCAAACATTACAAGGCCTTTATGCAATTGGCTCCGGCGGCTTATTTGGAAAAGGTCTGGGGCAAAGCTTGCAGAAAATGGGAAATGTACCGGAATCTCAAAATGATATGATTTTTACAATTGTTTGTGAAGAACTGGGATTGTTTGGAGCTATTTGCGTAATTCTTTTATATTTACTTTTAATGTGGAGAATGATGGTTATTGCCAACAATGCCAGAGATTTATTTGGCGCATTACTTGTTGTTGGTATTATGTCACATATTGCATTACAGGTTATCTTAAATATTGCAGTAGTAACAAATACAATTCCAAATACCGGAGTCACACTTCCATTCATCAGTTATGGTGGAACTTCAATTGTGTTTTTGATGTCGGAGATGGGGCTTGCACTAAGTGTGTCGAAAGGTATCAAACTGGAATCTATGAACTGACGGAGTTATCATGATTAAAGAAGAACGAAAAAAAAAGAAAAGAAAGAAATTTATCGGAACGATTTTTCTTACAGTATTATTTTTGATTGTAATGGCTGTGGTTATAGTTGTAAAAGTGTTTACAGTTAAGAATATTGAGGTTGAAGGGAATCTGCTTTATGAACAGGATGTGATAGAACAGGCGGTTCTTAATGACAAATATTCTTGGAATTCGTTGTATGTTTTTTTGAAGTATCGATTTGTTGATACAGAAGAAATTCCGTTTGTTGATACTATGAATGTTACCTTAAAGGATCCTAATACATTACATATTGAAGTATACGAAAAGGGTATGATGGGGTATCTTTATATCCCATCTATTGATGAGAATGCCTACTTTGATAAAGATGGTCTTGTTGTAGAGACATCATCGGATGTCATTTCCGGTATTCCAAAAGTGGAAGGACTTGAATGTGAACAAGTAGTATTATATGAAAAACTTCCGTTGCAAAAGAGTTCGTTAAAGGAAATACTTACATTGACACAGAATTTAAAGCGCGAAGGCTTAGTGCCGGATTCTATTTTGTACGGACAAGACTATTCGCCGATTCTTATTTATGGAACAATTCAGGTTTATGTAGGGGATACGGAACTGTTGACACAAAAGGTGGAACGTATTTCAAAGATTATGCCATCGCTTGATGGATTAAGCGGAATATTGCATTTGGAAAACTGGACAGAGGATACAACGAATATTGTGTTTGAAAAGAACGAATAAATGCAAAAAAAATCGTAAATTTCTGTTGATTATTTGCGCGAAAAAATATATTATAGATTATAGAGTGCAATTTTGGGTGTAAAATAAGAAAAATCTTAGGATTACATATAAATATGGGAAAGAAAGAGGAGGAAGAACCTTGCTGGAAATTAGAACAACAGAGGCAGATACCAGTGCAAAGATTATTGTAATTGGTGTAGGTGGTGCTGGTAATAATGCCGTTAACCGTATGATTGATGAAAATATCGGTGGAGTAGAATTCATCGGAGTAAATACAGATAAACAGGCGTTACAACTTTGTAAAGCGCCAACTTTAATTCAAATTGGAGAGAAATTAACCAAAGGTCTTGGTGCAGGTGCACAGCCTGAGATTGGAGAGAAGGCTGCAGAAGAAAGTTCAGAAGAATTATCTGCCGCTGTCAAAGGTGCTGACATGGTATTTGTTACCTGTGGAATGGGTGGCGGAACCGGTACGGGAGCAGCTCCGGTTGTGGCTAGAATTGCAAGAGAACAAGGTATTCTTACGGTTGGTGTTGTAACCAAACCTTTTAAATTTGAAGCAAAGCAGCGTATGATTAATGCAGTTAGTGGTATTGAACGCTTGAAAGAAAGCGTTGATACTTTGATTGTTATTCCAAATGATAAGCTTTTAGAAATTGTTGATAGACGGACAACCATGCCGGATGCATTAAAGAAGGCAGATGAAGTATTACAACAGGCAGTTCAGGGAATTACAGATTTGATCAATCTTCCTGCACTTATTAATTTGGACTTTGCAGATGTACAGACTGTCATGAAGGATAAGGGAATGGCACATATTGGCATTGGTAGTGCCAAGGGCGATGACAAAGCAATTGAAGCAGTTAAGCTTGCAGTTGCCTCTCCGCTTCTTGAGACAACTATTACTGGTGCATCACATGTAATCATTAATATTTCCGGTGATATTTCCTTAATGGATGCAAATGATGCTGCAAGTTATGTACAGGATCTTGCAGGTGATGATGCTAATATTATCTTTGGTGCGAAGTATGATGAGACAATGACCGACGAAGCAACTATTACAGTTATTGCAACAGGCTTAGAAGATACTAGAGGTGCATCAGTTGCATCTATGTCTAATTTGATGAAGTACAATACACAGCAGACTGCTCGTCCGACAGTAAATAGTGGTTTGGGTGTACGTCCAACAACTGCAAGTACTGTTGGTGTACAAAGACCGGTTGCACCACAACCGACACCTACTCCGTCTGCATTCAGTGGAATTCAGAAACCACGTCAGCCGGAAAGCACAGTGAAACCGGTAGAAATCAATATTCCGGATTTCTTAAAGAATTCAAAAAGATAATAGTTATGATCAAAGAATCTCGTTCGCGAGATTCTTTTTTTGTGATAGGAAAATTCTCTTGTCGAAGAAAGAAGACAATATCTTTTTTTACTGTGGCAATGTTTGGCAAAAAATCATTTCTCATTTTTTTATAATGTATGACAGATATGGTTGATGGTAGGAGGTGGTTATGGAATATGTATTCTATGCAGATGTATTTTGGTTGCAAAATTCCTTAATGAATGGAATTGTGTTACTCATAGCGGCAAGATTGCGGAAAAGACTTTTTTTGCATAGTTTTTGGAAAGCGTTTTTGATTGCTGCGTTAGGCGGGATGGGAGAAACTATTTTGCTATGTATAACATCTAATTATCGATTGTTTTTAGTGTTATCACACGTAATCGTGATTCCATGTATGGTGTTTGCATTTTTTGGAAAAAGTCATATGAAATTGTTTCTACAAAACATCATATTATGCTATGCTTTTACATTCTTTCTGGGTGGTGTAATAACAACATTAGAAAACACATTTCGAATACATCAAATTCCAATTTTGACAGTGATTTTTGGGATAATTTTAGCAGAAGGATTGATTCGTTATAGTTATCGTATTATTAAAAAGCAAAAGAAAATCTTTCCGGTGAAATTACGGCATGGGGATAGCGAAGTGTCTTGCGATGGTTTTTGGGATTCTGGAAATTTGTTGGTTGAGCCATATCAAAAAAGGCCGGTACATATTGTCAGTAAAGACATAAAAGAGAGGCTTTCCTTGGAAGATAAGGACTATATTGGAGTAATTCCGTTTCGTACATTAGGAATGGAGTATGGATCAATTGAAATTTTTCAAATTGATCATTTGTTTGTATATGAAATGAAAAAATTATATGCAAAAGAACAGATTGTTGTTGCGGTAGCAAATGATGAACTTTTTTTGGGAAAAAGCTATCGAATGATTTTTCATTCTGCAATATTCGAGGATATTTAACAGGAGGAAATATATAAAATGTTAATAGAAAAATGGAAGAACTTCTGGAAGAAAATTTGTATTATATGGAAAGAAGAGGATGAGATTTTTTACATTGGAGGCTCAGATGTTTTGCCGCCGCCATTGGGGGCAGAAGAAGAGCAAAAATGTTTAATCGCTATGTCAGGGATTTCTACGAATGATAACGGACTAACCAAAGAAATAGCAAGAGAAAAGCTAATTGCACATAATTTACGCCTAGTTGTTTATTTAGCAAAAAAATTTGAAAATACCGGTGTGGGAGTAGAGGATTTGATTTCCATCGGCTCGATTGGTTTGATAAAAGGTATTAATACATTTAATCTAGAGAAAAAAATAAAGCTAGCAACATATGCCTCGCGATGTATCGAAAATGAAATTTTGATGTATCTTCGCAGAAATAGTAAAACAAAGCTAGAAGTATCTATAGATGAGCCGTTAAATGTTGATTGGGATGGAAACGAATTGTTGCTTTCCGATATTTTAGGGACAGATGAAGATATTATTTATCGTGATATGGAAAATGAAGTAGAGATGAATTTGCTTAGAAAAGCGGTATCAAAACTAGATGACAGAGAACGTGAAATTATAGAACTTCGATTTGGAATTAATCGAAAAAATGCAAAGGAAATGACACAGAAAGAAGTTGCAGACGAACTTGGAATCTCACAGTCTTATATATCTCGATTGGAGAAAAAGATTATGGGACGATTAAAGAAAGAAATCCTAAAATTTGAGTAGTGTAAACAAGAAAATATGGTATAATTATATTATCATATGGCAAAAGGAGTGGGGGTTATGGTACTTGAATTTATAGGGGCTGACCGTGAGGTAACAGGAAGCTGTCATTATTTAAATTTTAATAATATTCATCTGCTTGTAGATTGCGGAATGGAGCAAGGACCGGATTTGTATGTGAATCAGGCAATACCGGTAAATGCTGCAACAATTGATTATGTTTTCGTGACGCACGCACATATTGATCATTCGGGTCTTCTTCCGCTTTTGTACAATCATGGTTTTCGCGGAAAAGTTTTTGCAACAAAAGCAACCTGTGAGCTTTGTAATATTATGTTGAAGGATTCTGCGCATATTCAAGAATTTGAAGCCGAATGGAAGAATCGAAAAGCAAAACGTGCAGGAAGAGAAGAAGTAACACCGATGTATGATATGAATGATGCGATCGGAGTACTAGAAAATTTTGTTTCGTGTGACTACAATTCAATTATTGAAGTGTGTCAAAATTTAAAAGTTCGTTTTATTGATGCTGGACATTTGCTCGGTTCTTCCTCTGTTGAGTTGTGGGTAACAGAGGATGGAATTGAGAAAAAAATAGTATTTTCTGGTGATATCGGGAATCGAAATAAACCATTGATTCGAGATCCGGAATATATCGAAGAAGCAGATTATGTTATCATGGAGTCTACTTATGGAAATCGAAGTCATGAGGAAGCACCGGATTATGTAACACTTCTTGTTAACGAATTAAAAGACACATTTCATAGGGGTGGAAATGTTGTGATTCCATCATTTGCAGTAGGTCGAACCCAAGAGCTTCTTTATTTTATGCGTCGAATTAAGACCGAGAATTTATTGCCGGAATTTCCAAATTTTGAAGTGTATATCGATAGTCCGCTTGCAGTGGAAGCAACCGGTATTTTTCATGAAAATGTATCAGAATGTTTTGATGAAGAGACATTGAAACTCATTGAGCAAGGGATTAATCCAATTAAATTTGAAGGTTTAAAAGTGGCTGTAAGCAGTGACGAATCCAAAATGATAAACTTTATTGAACATCCCAAAGTAATCATTTCTGCATCAGGAATGTGTGAGGCAGGACGTATTCGGCATCATTTAAAACATAATCTATGGAGAGCTGATTCGACTGTTTTGTTTGTAGGATATCAGGTCGAAGGAACGTTAGGGCATTCTTTATTAAATGGTGTACCAAAGGTAAAACTGTTTGGTGAAGAAATTGATGTAAAAGCAAAGATTGTCAATCTTCCGGGTATTAGTGGTCACGCGGATAGGGAGCATTTATTAGAATGGATTTCGTCTATTAATAAGAAAAAACCTACAAAGGTTTTTGTAGTGCATGGAGAAGAATCTGCAGCTGTTTCCTTTGCTGAATTAGTGGAAAATGAAACCGGTATTTGGGCAACTGCACCTTATAGCGGAGATGCATATGACCTTATTAGTGGCATATGTATTCAAAATGGAGACCGCAAGAAGGTCGAGAAAGTACCACCATTAAAACGTGGTACATCCGGTGTGTTCGACCGTCTTGTAGTTGCGGGAGAGCGGTTAGTTGCAGTTATTCAAAAATGCAGAGGCATGGCCAATAAAGATTTAGCAAAATTTGCAGACCAGATTAACTCTTTGTGTGATAAATGGGATCGTTAATAAGATGAAATTAATCATCTTCTGTACGAAGATAGTGATACATACTTTTTAAAGCGTTTTTTTCGAGTCGGGAAACCTGGGCTTGGGAAATGTGGATTTCTTCCGCAACCTCAATTTGGGTTTTCCCTTCGAAAAATCGTAATTTAATAATTTTTTCATCGCGCTCATCTAGGCGTTTTAGTGCATCAGAAAGAGAGAGATCTTCAATCCAGTTCTCCTCTTTGTTTTTTTTGTCGGAAATCTGATCCATGACATAAAGGGTATCTCCTCCATCTGTATAGATTGGATCGAAAAGGCTAAGGGGAGTTTGGATTGCATCTAATGCATAAACGATTTCTTCTTTCGGGATTCCACATTTTTCAGATATTTCATCCAGCGTTGGTTCGTGTAAGGATGTATGGGAAAGAAGTTCTCTTGCATGAATAGCCTTGTATGCTGTATCGCGAAGCGAGCGAGGGATTCGATAGGAACTGTTGTCGCGCAGATAGCGTCGCACTTCTCCAATAATCATTGGTACAGCATAGGTTGAAAATTTCACACCCATTGTTGGGTCAAAATTATCGATGGATTTCATCAATCCAATACAACCGATTTGAAATAAATCATCAACATTTTCGTTATGATTGTGAAAACGTTTAATGACAGAAAGTACTAGGCGTAGATTCCCTTTGATGTAAGTTTCTCTCGCTTCTTTGTCTCCGTTTGTTATTCTTTTGAAAAGCTCTTCCTTTTCTTCTTCTTTCAGTATTGGAAGTTTTGCAGTATTTACACCACAGATTTCGACTTTATAGGAAGACATATTCCTATTCCTCCATATTCTTAAAATGCTATACATAGAGCATGCTTCTTTTTTTGCTTTTTTATACAGTTGGTGATATAATTTTTGGGGTGTTTTAGATGTGCTTGCCATTACACGTAAAATCTGCTAAACTACCAACGTTATGCAAAATATTCGAGTGTTCGAGACCTTCCACTCGTAAAACAAAACTAAAGGAGACAAATGAATATGAGAAACAAAAAGGTATTGTTTATTAGCCAGGCAGCAATTATTGCAGCTATGTATGTGGTACTCACGCTGTTTGTAGGAGCATTTAATCTGGCATCCGGGAACATACAGGTACGTATTTCGGAAGCGTTATGTGTATTACCGTTTTTTACGCCGGCAGCGATACCGGGGCTTGCGATAGGATGTTTTCTATCTAATATGTTTCTGCCAAATGTATTGATTTTTGATATGATATTTGGAAGCGTAGCAACACTTATCGGAGCGATTGGAACATATATGTTACGCAAGTATAAGTATCTATGTGTGTTTCCTCCGGTCATTGCAAATATGATAATTGTTCCACTTATTCTTCGATATGGGTATGGATATACATTTGTTTTTAATAATAACGACTGGTCAATACCGTTTTTTATGCTTTCGGTAGGAATTGGAGAAGTAATATCAGTCTGTGGACTGGGAAGTATATTGCTTCGAGTATTGAACAGATATCGTAATGTGATTTTTAAATAGGAGGCAAACGATGAAAAAACTGATGGATTTAATTTCAGATGAAGTGACAAAGGCATTTACCAATGCGGGATATGATGAGAAATACGGAAAAGTAACGCTTTCCAATCGTCCGGATTTGTGTGAATATCAGTGTAATGGAGCAATGGCTGCTGCGAAAGAATATCGCTGTGCACCATTTATGATTTCGGATAAAATTGCAGAAGCATTAAACGATCATCCAATGTTTGCTTCGGTAGAATCGGTTAAGCCGGGATTTTTGAACTTAAAGATAAGTAATGAATATTTGGCACAATACATGAATGACATGCAGGATGATACGGGAAGATTTGGCTGTGATAAAGTGCAATCGCCAAAGACTATAATGATTGATTATGGCGGACCGAATGTTGCAAAACCACTTCATGTTGGTCATCTTCGCTCTGCGATTATTGGAGAAAGTATCAAACGTATTGGAAAATACATGGGGCACAATGTGATAGGTGACGTACATCTTGGTGATTGGGGGCTTCAGATGGGACTTATCATTACAGAGTTAAAAGAGCGCAAACCGGAACTTGTGTATTTTAATGAAGAATTTTTGGGAGAGTATCCACAAGATGCACCGTTTACCATTTCAGAATTAGAAGAGATATATCCGACAGCGAGTGGGAAATCTAAAGAAGATGCAGCATTTAAAGAAGCAGCAATGCAAGCAACCTATGAATTGCAGAATGGAAGACGTGGCTATCAAGCGTTACTTTCTCATATTTTAAATGTATCGGTTACTGATTTGAAACGTAATTATGAGAATTTAAATGTATCCTTTGAATTATGGAAGGGTGAGTCCGATGCGCAGCCATATATTCCGGATATGGTTGCCAAGATGAAAGAAGATGGATTTGCATATATCAGTGACGGAGCACTTGTGGTAGATGTAAAAGAAGATTCGGATACCAAAGAAATTCCGCCGTGTATGATATTAAAATCAGATGGCGCATCACTTTACAATACGACAGACTTGGCAACGATGGTTTGGCGTATGAAAGATTACAAACCAGATATGATGATATATGTAGTGGATAAACGTCAGGAACTTTACTTTACACAGGTCTTTCGTTGTGCAAGAAAGACTGGAATTGTGAAACCGGAAACAGAGTTAAAATTTCTTGGTTTCGGTACCATGAACGGGAAAGACGGAAAGCCTTTTAAGACGAGAGAAGGCGGTGTAATGCGTCTGGAATATCTGGTTTCTTCCATCAATGAAGAAATGTTAAAAAAAATCACAGAGAATCAGAAGTCCAAAGATGATTTAGATATTGATGGTGCAGAGGCACTTGCTACTGCAAAGACAGTTGCTCTTTCTGCAATTAAATATGGTGATCTTTCGAATCAGGCAAGCAAAGATTATATTTTTGATATTGACCGTTTTACCTCATTCGAAGGAAATACCGGACCATATATTTTATATACAATTGTGCGAATCAAATCCATTTTGTCCAAATATCAGGTACAGGGAAAGGAAATTGTAACCGGAAATGGTGTAATAAAATGTGCTCATTCTGAAAGTGAGAAAGATTTGATGCTTGTACTTTCACGTTTCAATGCAGTTGTGGAAAATGCATTGGAAGAGGTTTCTCCGCACAAAATTTGTGCATATATTTACGAACTTGCAAATGCATTTAATGGATTTTATCACGGAACAAAGATTTTATCCGAAAGTGATGAAACAACACAGAAGTCTTATATTGCAGTGTTGATGTTAACCAAAGGTATTTTAGAAACCTGTATTGATATGTTGGGATTTTCTGCTCCGGATCGGATGTAATTTAGTCATAATTTTAGAGACAAGTCATATATATAAGTCATAGGCAATTTATTTGCCTGTGGCTTATTTTTATGTGATAGGGAATTAGCCTTAAACGGCATCACGCGTGCACGGAGATTGCGCGGAGCGCAATCTATTTTTACATGATTCGGAGGAGGGAATGTCATTGAGAGAAATGTTTCCATTAACAATGAGAGAGGAACTTGCATCTGCATATGAAAAAGATTTGGAAGAAATTCGTATTCGTGCAAATTTACCAACGGAGTTTTGTTATTCTAATGGAGTGATTAAGCATTATTCTAAGATATCACAAGCAGAAATTGAAGAAATGCTAAATTATTTATCCGGATATTCTTTATATGCAATGGAAGAAGAATTGCGTCAGGGCTATTTTACTATTGCAGGTGGTCATCGAATTGGAATTACCGGTAGGACGAGCCGTAAACATGTGCACAGCAAAGAAATGGTTGCAGGGATTGTGGATATTAGCGGAATGAATATTCGTATCGCACATGAGAAAAAGGGGTGCGCAAAGCAATTAATTCCGTATATAAGAAATGGAGATACCATATACAATACACTTTTTCTTGCTCCACCGGGTGTGGGTAAGACAACCTATCTAAGGGATTGTATTCGTTTGCTTTCTATCGGGGAGTTATCCTATCCGGGAATGAAAATTGCTGTTGTCGATGAACGTTCAGAAATTGCGGCGTGTTATCGTGGCGTACCACAAAATGATTTAGGACCAAGAGTTGATGTGCTTGATAATTGTCCGAAAGTGCAAGGAATGCGAATGTTACTTAGAACGATGTCACCGCAGATTATTGCGGTGGACGAACTTGGCGGAGAGGAAGATTTTGCGGCAGTGTTTCAAATTCTTCATTCGGGAAGCAAATTACTTGGAACATTGCATGCGAAGAATATGGAAGAACTTATGGTTAAGCCTTATATGAAAGAACTGTTTGCACAAAAAATAATCGGAAGATATGTTGTACTTGAGAAGAATAGCGAAGGGAAGCGAGTGTTTCGAGTCTATGACAGTGAGCAAAAACAGATATGTTGAAAATAGTTGGTATTTTTATTGTTCTAATTGGAACGGTAGGAGCAATTAATTCATGGAGAGAAAAACAGCGTATGCAAATCAAACATATAAAACAAATGTGTCGATTTTTCCAAAGAGCGCGTTATGCATTTGAGGCGGAAAAACTTCCATGTATCGATTTTTTTTCATCTTATCAAACGGATGATGAGGTGCTACAAGAAACAATGAATACACTGGTTGCGCTATTGCGTTCACACAAATACCCGACAGGAGAAACCGCTTGGAAAGATGCCTTTTTGGAACATATAGATTCCTGGGGGTTAGAAAAAGAAGGCTATGATATTGTAATTGCATCCGGAAAAGCCTTTTTTGGAAAAAATTTGGCAGAGAATATTGAACAGATGGAAACATATGAAAAGCAACTGTCTGAGTATCTTGCTTTAGAAGAACGTACTTTTCGGGAGAAAAACAAAGTCTTTACTCCGGTCGGTTTTTTAGGAGGGATTATGTTAGTAATTCTCTTGATTTAAGCATATTTGCAGTATAGAAAGGAACAATATGAGTATCACAATCATTTTTAAAATTGCGGCAGTTGGAATTATTATTAGTGTACTTAGTCAGGTGTTGAAACATAGTGGAAGAGAAGAACAAGCATTTTTATTAAGTCTTTCCGGTTTGATAATCGTACTTTTTTGGATTGTTCCATATATCAGTGATTTGTTTCAGACCATGGAAACTTTGTTTAGTATGTAAAGGAGCGAGAAATTATTTTAAAAGTAGGACTTATAGGAATTGCTGCGGTTTTCCTGGCATTTCCGTTAAAAAAAGAAAAGGGTGAGTTTGCCTTGGCAATCGGAGTAATTTCCGGTATGTTGATTTTTTTATATACGCTGGCTCAGGTTTCTGTGATTTCTGATTTTATGAAAAGCGTATTGTCAAAACTCCCCATAGAAAATACATATCTTGTGCAATTATTTAAAATGCTGGGAATTACATATGTTGCCGATTTTTCAGCGTCGATTTGTAAAGATGCCGGATATCAGTCTATCGCCGGACAAATTGAAATTTTTGGGAAATTATCCATTCTGGCACTAAGCATTCCGGGGCTTGCTTATGTCATGGATCTTTTGGAGCAATTTTTATGAAAAAAGGATGGATATATGGAGTTGTAATAGCGTTTATTTGTGGTATGTATTTGTTTGCATCGCCCACTGTAATTAGGGCGAATGAACGAGCGGAAGAATCAGAAACAGAGATGTATTTGGATTTCATTATGCAGGAATTACATTTGGAAGAGGTAGATGAATTTTCAAAAGAAAATTTGCCGAAGAAGCTTTCTTTTTCAGAAATGGTGAAGCAACTGGTAAATGGGAATGAAGAAAAAATAAATACGCAGGTGATTGGGACATGGATAGTAGATTTGTTTTTTTATGAGCTGGCATCGGCAAAACCACTGTTTATTCAGATGCTCATTTTGGCTATCTTATTTGCAGTAATTAATCGCTTTTTTATACAAAGCGGTTCTTATGTAAGTGAAATGAGTTTTTTTATGATATATGGAGCAATGATGATTCTTCTTATGCAGTCTTTTTTGCTCATTAGTGATGTGGTTATATCTGCGGTAGAAAAGGTTAGCGATTTTCTTACAATGTTGGTTCCGGCATATGCTACAACCTTGATGCTGTCCGGAAATGCATCAAGTGCAGGGGCTTTTTACGAATTAATTTTTGGAATGATTTGTGTGCTTGAATGGGCGATGAAAACATTATTCGTTCCGGGAATCCATATATTTGTTTTACTTATGTTTTTGGATCACTTGTTTGAAGAGGAAAAACTGACAAAATTTGCAGAATTAATTGAAAGTGCAGTACAAATTTTTTTAAAAGTGGCGATGGGAGGGGTCATAGGACTAGGTGTTGTGCAGTCTTTAATCAGTCCGGCGAGAGATCGAATTTCGGAAAGTGTTGTATTAAAGTCATTATCTGCAATACCGGGTATTGGAAATTCCATTCACTTTGCAGAAGAAATATTATTGGGCTGCGGGATGATTGTCAAAAATAGTGTTGGTGTTGCAGGATTGATTATTTTAGCAATCATTTGTGTTGTTCCAATTATTAAAGTGTTTTCTTTTACATTCTTATATCGCCTTTTGGGAGCAGTATTACAACCGATTGCAGATAAGCGAATAGTAGAATGTATGCAAGGGGTTGCTAGGGGGAGCAGTTTGTATTTGAAAATTATGACCAATACGATGGTTCTGTTTTTGATTACCATTTCCATGGTAACAGCTGCAACAAGTTTTATTTATTAGGGGAAAAGATGGATACAATATTGTCAGTACTAAAAAGTTATTTTTTATTAGTGTTGATTCTTTTGGTGCTTTCATATATGGTGCCAAAACAAAGTTATAGAAAGTATTTTCAATTTTTTGTTAGCATTCTGATGGTTCTCATTCTTTTTCGACCGGTTTTTTCATGGATGAGAAAAGAGGATACACAATTTGTTTATGAAAATTTGGAGGAGGTGAGCAATCGATTGGAAGAAATAGAATTTGAAGCAGAACAGGAGGATATTTTTGAACTTTTTTTCTTGGAAAACAATACAGAATAGAACAAAGAAAATGAAACGGACAGATTGGATAGTTGTGCTTTTGGTAGGTGTATTGATCCTTATTATTGCAGTACCAACAGGAGGGACAAACAAAAAACAAAACAAAACAGAAGGAGCGGAGAAAAAGGAAACGATAATAAGAGAGCAACAAGAAAATTATAAAGTAGAATTGGAAGAGGAATTGGAAGCTATTTTGTCAAACATGTCCGGAGTTGGAAAAGTGAGGGTAATGATTACCTTAAAAAATGATGGTGCGGATATATTGGATAAGGATGTGTCCCGAAAAGAAGAATCATATGAAGAAAATACGGTAATTTATCAAAAGGATGAAGGAGACACGCCATATATCATAAGCCAGAATGTGCCTGAAATAGAAGGTGTGGTAATTGTTGCCGAAGGTGCTGGGAATCCGGTAATAGAAACAAATATTTCTGAAGTGGTAATGGCATTATTTGATGTGGAAGTACATAAAATAAAAGTAGTTAAAATGTCAGTGTAGGAGGAGACAAAGTGAAAAAGGTTTTTCGTAAAAATCAAGTAATAATTACAACAATGGCGTTTTTGATTGCAATTGCAGGATATATCAGCTATGAACGAAGCAATGCGCCGAAAGAGGATGAGGCAAAGCAGGCAAATGCGATAGAAGATGATTACATAATTTATGATGCACCAGAAGGGACTGAAATTGTAGGGATGAGTGAATCGGAAGAGGTGATAAATCCGGGGGAAACCGTATTAACAAGCTCACCGGTTGCAGGAATTGATTATGCAGCAGATGTAAAATTGAATCGTGAACAGATTCGCTCGAAAAATAAAGAAGCACTTTTAGAAATTATTAATAATACCGGACTTACGGATGAACAAAAGCAGACCGCTGTGAATGAAATGGTAGAACTTACGGATATTGCACAAAAAGAGGCTGATGCAGAAATGATGTTGGAAGCAAAAGGATTTACCAATGTTGTGGTTAGTATTAGTGAAGAGAATTGTGATGTAGTATTAGATATGGGTGATGTTACGGATGCAAAGCGTGCACAAGTGGAAGATATTGTGAAAAGAAAAACCGGAATTGCGGCAGATAAGATTGTAATTACGACGATTAACGAATAAATCTTTGTGAATATTGATTGAAAATATGAAAAAACTAGGATATACTAACTAAAGTTGATTTTTAGTTGGAGGATATTCGTGTGAGCAACTTGAGAAATGAAATTGAGAAAAGACGTACATTTGCAATAATTTCCCATCCGGATGCCGGAAAGACAACATTAACAGAGAAATTTCTTCTGTATGGTGGAGCGATTAATCTTGCAGGTTCTGTTAAAGGTAAGGCAACTGCAAGGCATGCGGTGTCCGATTGGATGGAAATTGAGAAACAAAGAGGTATTTCGGTTACTTCTTCTGTTTTGCAGTTTAATTATGACGGATATTGTATTAATATTTTAGACACACCGGGACATCAAGATTTCTCAGAGGATACGTATCGTACTTTAATGGCGGCTGATTCTGCGGTGATGGTTATTGACGCCAGTAAAGGTGTAGAAGCACAAACAAGAAAATTGTTTAAGGTTTGTGTCATGCGTCATATTCCGATTTTTACCTTTATCAATAAAATGGACCGTGATGCAAATGATACATTTGAATTATTGGATGATATAGAAAATGAGCTTGGAATTGCAACTTGTCCAATTAATTGGCCGATTGGTTCCGGAAAAGAATTCAAAGGTGTTTATGATCGAAGCAGCAAGAAGGTTATGACTTTTGCAGATACGCAGAAAGGAACAAAGGAAGGGTCTGAGAAAATTATTGGAATTGATGATCCGGAATTAGAAGTTGAAATCGGGGCAGACTATAAAGCTCAGCTTGAAGAGGAAATTGAACTTCTTGATGGAGCTAGTGCAAAATTCGATATTGATTTGGTGTCTAAAGGTGAGTTGTCACCGGTATTTTTTGGGTCTGCGTTAACAAATTTTGGTGTTGAAACATTTTTGCAACATTTTTTACAGATGACGTATTCACCGCTTGCGCGACAAGCTAATACCGGAGAGATTGATCCGTTTGGAGAAGATTTTTCAGCATTTGTTTTTAAAATTCAAGCAAATATGAATAAAAATCATCGTGACCGTATTGCATTTATGCGTATTTGTTCCGGAAAGTTTACTGCGGGAATGGAAGTATATCATGTACAAGGAAAGAAAGACATAAAGTTGTCTCAGCCACAGCAGATGATGGCAGATGAGCGTAAAATGGTCGAAGAGGCGTATGCAGGTGATATTATAGGTATTTTTGATCCGGGAATTTTCTCTATTGGTGATACATTAACAACCGCAAAAGAAAAGTTTGAGTTTGAAGGAATTCCAACCTTTGCTCCCGAGCATTTTGCAAGGGTTCGTCTGGTGGATTCCATGAAACGGAAACAATTTGTAAAAGGTGTAACACAGATTGCACAGGAAGGTGCGATTCAGATTTTTCAAGAATACAAAGGCGGCATGGAAGAAATTATTGTCGGTGTTGTTGGGGTGTTACAGTTTGATGTTTTAAAATTCCGTTTGGAAAAAGAATATAATGTGGATATTCGATTAGAAAATCTTCCATACGAACATATCCGATGGATTATAAATAAAGACGAAATTGAGATGGAAAACCTTGTTGGAACATCGGATATGAAGAAGGTTATGGATATGAAGGGCAATCCATTGTTATTATTTATTAACGAATGGAGTGTTGGTATGGTACTGGATCGTAACCAAGGATTACGGTTAGAAGAATTTAGTAGGAACTAAAGGAGGAAAAATATGGGTGTTGTAGAACTTACAAAGGAAAATTTTCAAAATGAGGTATTAGCAGCAAGTGAGCCGGTAGTGATAGATTTTTGGGCAACGTGGTGTGGTCCGTGCAAGATGCAGGCACCGATTATTGAGCAGGTTGCAAAGGAACTTGCAGGTAAAGTAAAGGTTTGTAAGGTTGATGTGGACGAGCAGTCAGCGCTCGCGTTGGAGTATCGAATTGCAAGTATTCCGACGCTTGTTTTTATGAATAAAGGCGTATTTCAAGAACGTATGATTGGGCTCACAGATAAAGAGACAATTGTGAATTATTTAAACACACTTATTGACGTAGAGTAATCTTATAGCTATAATGAAGGCAGTTGTATTTGCAACTGTCTTTTTTTCTTTTATGCATCTATTATTTCCCCGATAATAATTTTTTTGTTGACAAAGAACATAAAGTGTACTACTATAAATAAAAAACGAACATAAGTTCGCATTAAAGGAGAATAGATATGGCAAAAGAAGATAAATTGAAAGCATTAGACGCAGCAATTGCGCAGATTGAGAAGCAGTATGGAAAGGGTTCGGTTATGAAACTTGGTGACAATGCTGCGAATATGAATGTAGAGGCAATTCCCACTGGTTCTTTGAGCCTTGATATTGCTTTAGGTCTGGGAGGCCTTCCAAAGGGAAGAATCATTGAGATTTACGGACCGGAGTCAAGTGGTAAGACAACGGTTGCATTACATTGTGTTGCAGAAGTGCAGAAGCGTGGAGGAATTGCTGGTTTTATTGATGCAGAACATGCATTGGACCCAGTATATGCGAAGAATATCGGTGTGGATATTGATAATTTATATATTTCACAGCCGGACTGTGGTGAGCAGGCATTAGAGATTACAGAGACTATGGTACGTTCAGGGGCAGTAGATATTGTTGTTGTAGATTCTGTTGCAGCACTTGTTCCAAAGGCGGAAATTGATGGTGATATGGGGGATTCTCATGTTGGTTTACAGGCCCGATTGATGAGCCAGGCACTTCGTAAATTAACAGGTGTTATTAGTAAATCGAATTGTATTGTTATTTTTATTAATCAGCTTCGTGAGAAAGTTGGTATTATGTTTGGAAATCCGGAGACTACTACCGGAGGTCGTGCACTTAAATTCTACGCATCTGTTCGTCTGGATGTTCGCAGAACAGAATCATTAAAGCAGGCAGGAGAGGTGATTGGTAACCATGTTCGTGTCAAGGTTGTGAAGAATAAAGTGGCGCCTCCATTTAAAGAAGCTGAATTTGACATTATGTTTGGCCAAGGAATTTCCAAAGAAGGTGATATTTTGGATTTGGCTGCTAATGTTGGTATTATTACGAAATCCGGAGCTTGGTATGCTTATGAAGGTGATAAGATTGGACAGGGACGAGAGAATGCTAAGACATATCTTCATGAGAATCCGGCATTCTGCGAGATAATTGAAGGAAAAGTAAGAGAACACTATTTTGCAGAACTGCAAGAGATGATATCGGAAGATTCGATTACTGATGAACAATAGATATGGTAGTTTTTATAAATTCCATCGAACCAATTGAGAAAAAGAAAGCTCGGATATGTTTTGATAATGGAATTATTTGTCAGTTGTATCGAGGGGAAGTAAGATCATTGCACTTAGAAGAAGGTACCTATATTTCTGAAGAAGTTTATCGATATATCATGACAGAAATTCTTACGAAACGTGCAACGAAAAGGGCAATGTATTTACTGGAACAAATGGATCGAACAGAAGAACAGTTGCGGAAAAAATTACTTTTTCATGAATATCCCGTTGATTGCATTGATGAAGCGATTGTATATGTCAAGAAGTATCACTATCTAGATGATTATCGTTATGCATGTAATTTTATTCGTTATGCACAAGAAAAGAACAGTCGTCAGCAGATTGTCCAAAAATTAATGCAAAAGGGGGTACAAAGAAATCAAATAGAGCTTGCGATAGAGACAGAATATCAATCGGATGACATCGAGAAAATAAAGGTATTATTAGAAAAAAGAAAGTATAATTCAGCGTCTGGAAACCAAAAAGAATTTCAAAGAACCTATCAATTCCTATTAAGAAGAGGATATAAAAGCTGTGATATTCTAAAAGCGATGAATTGTAAGAATTGCACAATATATTGTGGTCTATAAGGATTTAAGTTATAGTGCTTGACATAATTGATGAAAAAGTATAGAATTTATATGTTGTTAATTATGACACATGATATTATTCTTTTGTTATATGTACAATGAAAATTTAATAAAGGAGGTGCTCCTGTGCCGCAGATTATCATTGCTGTTGTTATAACTCTTGTTGTGACTGCAATTGCTGTCTGGCTGGTTTCTTCTTTTTATCATAAGAATGCTGCCAATTCTAAAATTGGTAATGCAGAGGAGAGAGCCAGAGAGATTATTGATGAGGCTGTTAAAACTGCTGAGACGAAGAAGCGTGAAGCTTTGCTTGAAGCGAAAGAAGAAAATATCAAAGCAAAGAATGAACTTGATAAAGAAATCAAAGAACGCAGAAACGAAATTCAGCGTAACGAACGTCGCATTGTCCAGAAAGAAGAAAGCTTGGACAAAAAATTGGAGTCAATTGAGAAGCGTGAAGCTGGTTTTGCAGTGAAAGAAGAAGAGTTAAACAAACAGAAAACGGAAATTGCGAAGCTGAATGAACAGCGTTTACAGGAACTGGAAAGAATCTCTGGATTAACCTCCGAACAAGCAAAAGAATACCTTTTAAAGACCATTGAAGAAGATGTAAAACTTGATACTGCAAAATTAATCAAGGAAATGGAAAACAGAGCAAAGGAAGAGGCTAATAAGAAAGCAAAAGAATATGTGGTTACTGCTATTCAGAAATGTGCAGCTGACCATGTTGCGGAGACAACTATTTCTGTTGTGCAACTTCCGAATGATGAGATGAAGGGACGTATTATTGGTCGTGAAGGACGTAATATTCGAACCCTTGAGACAATGACAGGTGTTGATTTGATTATTGATGATACTCCTGAGGCTGTCATTTTATCTAGTTTTGATCCGATTCGTAGAGAAGTGGCTCGTATTGCTCTGGAAAAATTAGTTGTAGATGGACGAATTCATCCCGCTCGTATCGAAGAGATGGTTGAAAAAGCCCAAAAAGAAGTTGAAACAATGATTCGTGAAGAAGGTGAAGCGGCAACTCTTGAAGTTGGTATTCACGGAATTCATCCGGAACTTGTTCGATTGCTTGGTAAGATGAAGTATCGAAAGAGTTATGGACAGAATGCATTGAAACATTCGATTGAAGTTGCACAATTAACCGGTCTATTGGCGGCGGAAATGGGTGAAGATGTTAGACTTGCAAAACGTGCAGGTTTATTGCATGATATTGGAAAAGCCGTTGACCATGATATGGAAGGTTCCCATATTCAGTTAGGTGTAGAGTTGTGTAAAAAATACAAAGAATCCTCATTAGTGATTAATGCAGTAGAGTCACATCATGGGGATGTCGATCCGACCTCGATTATTGCATGTTTAGTGCAGGCGGCTGATACAATTAGTGCAGCTCGTCCGGGGGCTAGAAGAGAAACATTAGAGACATACTCTAATCGTTTGAAACAATTAGAAGATATTTGTAATGGTTATAAAGGTGTAGAGAAATCTTTTGCTATTCAAGCAGGTAGAGAGATTCGAATTATGGTTGTTCCTGATCAGATTAGCGATGCTGACATGGTACTGATGGCTCGTGATATTTCGAAACAGATTGAATCTGAGTTAGAATATCCGGGACAGATTAAGGTAAATGTTATTCGTGAATCACGTGTAGTTGACTACGCAAAATAATAATTAATGAAACCAACAATGGGTGATTCCTATTGTTGGTTTTTATTATTATATATTCTAATATAGATTTCTAGAAGGGGAGAATAATGGGGAAATTAGAACGTTTAGAACGAAAATTAATGTATCAAGGTACGATATTAGATATATATAAAGATACGATGTGTTTACCCGACGGGACAACAGAAGAGTGGGATTTTGTTTCTCATCGAAAAGGAGCTGCTGCAGTTGTTCCGGTTATGGATGATGGAAGAATATTGATGGTACATCAATATCGTAATGCATTAGAACGTGAAACAATTGAAATTCCAGCAGGCTCTCGAGACTCTTTAACAGAAGATACTAAAACCAGTGCAATTCGGGAGTTGGAAGAAGAGACCGGTTATCGAAGTAATAAAGTGTCATTTTTAATTTCATTAAGAACTACAGTAGCATTTTGCGATGAATTTATAGATGTGTATCTTGCAGAAGAATTATTACCGGGAAAGCAACATCTTGACGTAGGAGAATCAATAGAAATTGCTGCATATACATTAGATGAGTTGTGTCAGATGATTTATCAAGGACGGATTCAAGATTCGAAAACAGTTGCGGCAATTATGGCATACAGTAATAAAATAAAATAGTTGGACATATATATGTAACATGAAGAAAGAGCTATTATTTGTTACAATATTACTTCTTGCAGGCATATTTAGTGCCCAGCTCATTGGAAAACAATTTTTTTCTACGTATGGTTTTTTGAATGAATATCATTTGCAGATATATGCAAATACAAAATTGGAATGGCTTACTTTATTTTGGAATATCATGTGGGAACGTGGAAAACTTTTTTTGTTGATAATCATGTTTTTTGGGACGCCGCTCAAAAAGACGTTACCATGGATACTGAAATCGGTTTTGTTTTATACAATTGGGTTATTTGGTACAGCTTGTGTGATGAATTTGGGAATCAAGGGGATTGGCGTGTTGATTCTTTCCCTGTTACCACATGGAATATTTTATTTGATGGCACTACTTGTGGTATTTCGAATGGAACGTCCGATTATTTATAAAGAAACAAAATATTGGTTAAAAAAAATTCTTATGATAGGAATAATATGTGTATTGTTTGTTATCGGATGTCTTATAGAAACTACAATTGGTACATATTTGTTGCAAATATTGTTAAAAGCAATTTTATAAGAAGTTCCGCTTGCAAAAATTTGCAAGCGGAACTTCACTTCTTATGATTTTGTATTCATTTCTGCAATATCGTAAATTAAACGTTTGGAATCTTCCCAACCAAGACAAGGGTCGGTAATAGATTTTCCATAAACATGTTCGCCGATTTTCTGTGCACCTTCTTCAATGTAACTTTCAATCATCAAACCTTTTACTAATTTATTTATTTCTGAAGAGATTTTGCGGTTATGCATCACTTCTTTTGCAATACGAATCTGTTCTTTGAATTTCTTTCCGGAGTTAGAGTGGTTTGTATCAATGATAGCTGCAGGATTCACTAAATCCATTTTCTCATACATTTCATGAAGACGTATTAAATCCTCAAAGTGATAGTTAGTGGTTGAGTTTCCGTGTTTGCTGACTGCGCCACGAAGAACAACATGTGTATATGGATTTCCGGTTGTTTCCACTTCATAGCCGCGATATACAAAGTGGTGTGGATGTTGTGCTGCGTAAACAGAGTTCAACATTACAGAAAAATCTCCGCTGGTTGGGTTTTTCATTCCGGATGCAACATCGAAACCGCTGACAGTAAGACGATGCTGCTGGTCTTCAACAGAACGTGCTCCGATAGCAACATAAGATAACAAATCTTCTACATATCCCCAATTTTCAGGATAAAGCATTTCGTCTGCGCATGTTAGGCCACTTTCAGAAATGGCACGAATGTGCATTTTACGCATGGCGATAAGTCCCTCTACCATATCAGGAGCTTTTTCAGGATCAGGTTGAGAAGCAATTCCTTTATAACCTTCACCGGTAGTACGCGGTTTGTTGGTATACACTCTTGGAATAATAATAAGCTGATCTTTTACATCTTTCTGAATTGCAGTAAGGCGACTCACATAGTCGCATACAGAATCTTCATTATCGGCAGAACAAGGTCCGATAATCACAAGAAAGCGAGAATCTTTTCCGGTTAAAACATCAGCAATTTCTTTATCACGTGCTACTTTTAAAGCAGTTAATTCTGCAGAAAGCGGATAATCGCGCTTGATTTCTTCAGGTGTTGGTAATTGATTTAAAAAATTAAAACTCATAGTGTTGCTCCTTATATTTGTATTTCTTTCGTGCAATATACAAAGCTTATCTTAATCCAAAAGAAAACATATGTCAATTTTCGCTTGTGTTTTGTTGCACATTGTTCCTGAAAACGATATAATAAATCGGCAACTGTGTATATAAGATTCAGGAAAGGTGAAAGCTATGGAAGAAATATTATCTGTAAAAGGAAGAGTGTTCGGAAAAGGAAAACCACTAATTTGCATTCCTGTTATGAAGAATACAAAGGAAGAAATCGTAAATGAAATTAAGATGTTAAAAACACATTCAATAGATATGATAGAGTGGCGTGTAGACTCATTTAAAGATGCGAAGAATTTGAATGCGATTCGCGGTGTTTTACAAGAATTAGAACCGCTTGTTAAGGATGTTATATTGGTTTATACATTTCGTTCAAAAGCGCAGGGTGGTTTGATGCAGTTAGATGCGAATAAAATTTATGATATTCATCAGATTGCAGCAGAAACAAAGGTGGCAGACTTTGTGGATGTGGAATTTTTTGAGGCGAAACACCCAGAATATGAAATTGCACAATTGCAGGAAATGGGGATTTATGTTATTGCATCGCATCATGATTTTCAAGAAACTCCGGAATCGAAAGTTGTGCAAATGTTATTAGAAAAAATGAATCATAGCGGAGCAGATGTGGTAAAACTTGCAGTTATGCCGCAAACAACTTCTGATGTACTTCGTTTATTAGAAGAAACAAATCATTTTCACCAGATGCATCCTAAGAAACCGCTTATTACAATGTCTATGGGGGCAATGGGATGTATATCACGTGTGGCAGGAGAGGTATTTGGTTCTTGTGTGACATTTGGGACGATGGGGCAATCAAGTGCTCCGGGGCAACTTCCGGCAGATAAATTGGAAATAATATTAGAATCTCTGCATGCCTGTATTTAAAGGCATTTGTTTGACATCAGTTTGTTCATATGATATAACTGTAATAGTGCGTGAAATGCATAATGCAGCCGTAGTATAACGGATAGAACGTAGGACTCCGACTCCTAAGATGTGGGTTCGATTCCCGCCGGTTGCATTTTCAAAATATGATAATAAAGAGTTTATATAGATAGCCTGTAGGAGGAGAAGGAATGAAGAAGATTCTTGATTCACTTAAGAAATTTTGGGGCCAAGTTTCTAAGAATATGAAAAGTATTATTCAGAAAATTGATGTAGATAAGATCAAAGAATTTCTAATAATGAATAGACGTTATTTTCTTGCAGCAATTTTGTTTCTAGCATTGCTAGTGGTCCTTTATAATTGTACAGGACCACAAGTTAAAAAGGATGCGAATAAAGGAAAAGATAAAGACAAGGAATCTACGGAATTTGTATTTGACTCAGAATTTGAGAAAGATACCAATAAAGATTTAAATGAGTTGATTACCAACTATTTCACTGCAAATGCAGATGGAAATATTGAAGAACTCGAACAGATTGCATACCCAATATCCAATAATGAAAAGAGTTATATAGGTGTGTTTAGCCAGTATATTGAAGGGTATGAGAATATAAGTTGCTATACGAAGAGCGGGTTGACGGATGGTTCCTATTTTGTATCAGCATATTTTGAAATGAAATTCTATGGTGTGGATACACTTGCTCCTGGTGTAAATTTCTTCTATGTTGAGACGAATGAAGATGGAAAACTGTACATCAATAATTTATATAGTGCGTATAATTTGAGCCGAGCAGAGAATGAGATGGATGCAACGATTTATACTACAATAACAAAGTATGAACAGCAGGAAGATGTAAAAACACTTCATCAAGATGTTACAGATAAATATGATGCTGCTGTGGCAAGTGATGTGAATCTTGCATCGATGATTACAACAACAATTCCGACAGCGATGAGAGAATGGATTGATTCCGTTAATGCAATGGAACAGGTGACAGAAGAGAATACACAAGAAACTACGGAAGAAGATACCGAACAGTCAGACGATGAATCGACAGATAATGCACAAGAAGAACAACCGGAGGAACAGCCACAACCGACAACAGTACATGTGAAAGTTACCTCAAACTCGGTTAATGTCAGATCTGCTTCTAATACCAATTCCAATATACTTGGAAAAGTAAATCAAGGAAGTCAATTTGTTAAATTAGGAGTTGAGAATGACTGGACAAAGATTGATTATAATGGTACACCGGGATATATTAAGACGGAATTTGTACAGGAAGTAACCAACTAGTGCAACAAGAATAATACACGGAGACTTTTTCAAAAGTCTCCGTTCTTTGTATTATGATAAAGGTAAAAGGTGAAGATGGAAAAGCTAGAAGTTCGAATTAACAAATTTTTAAGTGAAGCAGGCGTGTGTTCGCGAAGAGAGGCGGACCGTTGCATAGAAGCAAATGAGGTTACTATTGACGGGAGAATTGCTCTTCCGGGAGATCGGGTGAAAGAAGGACAGGTGGTTTCTTTTCGCGGAAAAGAAGTAAAAAAAGAGGAAGATATGATTCTTTTAGCGCTTTATAAACCGACCGGAATTGTGTGTACAGCAGAAAAAAGAGAAAAGAATAATGTGATTAACTATTTGCATTATCCCAAAAGAGTTTTTCCGATTGGTCGTTTAGACAAAGACTCAGAAGGGTTATTGTTACTGACCAATAACGGAGAAATTGTAAATAAAATAATGCGCGCGGGGAATATGCATGAAAAGGAATATTTGGTTACGGTAAACAGGACTATTTCTGATTCTTTTATACGTGGTCTTGCAGGAGGAGTACCTTTGGTAGATCTTGGGACGACAACACGAAAATGCAGGGTGGAAAAGGTTAGTAGTCGTCAATTTCGCATTATATTAACACAAGGTTTAAATCGTCAGATTCGCCGTATGTGTGAATATTTTGGATATCGTGTAGAAAAATTAGTACGTGTGCGTATTATGAATATCCAATTAGGTGATTTGAAATATGGGGCATATCGGGAAATAACTCAAGAAGAATATGATCAATTACAGAAAATGATTCGCAATTCTTCCAATAATCCGATGAATAAAAAAGGCAAGGGGCAATAAAATGGAGAAAAAGCAAAGAATGGAAGAATTGGTATCGGTATTAAATGCGGCATCCGATGCCTATTACAATGGACAAGATGAGATGATGTCCAATTATGAGTGGGATGCATTGTTTGATGAACTCACATCGCTAGAATTGGAATTGGGTGTATCTTTGCCAAACAGTCCGACACAAAATGCGGGTTTTGAAGAAAGTAATAATGGTGAAAAAGAAACGCATGAATTCCAAGCGTTATCACTTGCAAAAACAAAAAGTGTAGAAGAGTTGCAGAATTGGGCAGGAGAACGTCCGATTTGGCTTTCGTGGAAATTAGATGGTCTTACACTAGTTTTGACTTATGATAATGGACAACTGAGCAAGATTTTAACAAGAGGGAATGGAACGGTTGGGACTAACATTACCTTTTTGAAAAACTCAATCCAAGGTTTTCCACTTGTGATACCGCATAAAGGACATTTGGTTGTACGAGGGGAAGCGGCAATATCGTACACCGATTTTAATATGATTAATGACACTATAGAAGATGCTGATGAAAAGTATGCAAATCCGCGTAATCTTGCGGCAGGAACATTGAATTTGGATAATCCGGATGAAGTGAAAGAGCGTTGTGTACATTTTCATGCGTTTACTTTAGTTTATACATCGGAAAATTTGGTTTCCTGGGGAGAACGAATGATTTTTCTGGAGCAACTTGGATTTACCGTGGTAGATAGAGAATTAGGTGACAAAGATACACTGCCGAAATTGATAGAAAAATGGACACA
Organism: Lachnospiraceae bacterium; assembly: GCA_045531055.1. Classification (GTDB taxonomy): domain Bacteria; phylum Bacillota; class Clostridia; order Lachnospirales; family Lachnospiraceae; genus Roseburia. Next base: position 93,667 of record JAZSDG010000015.1, read on the forward strand.
AAAAGTGGAAAATGGCCAAATGGATATTCCGGTGGATGGACTTGTCATTTGTTATGATGACACAGAGTATGCATCATCCGGAAGTGTTACAGGGCATCATGCAACAAGAGCCGGTTATGCGTTTAAATGGCAGGACCAATCCGTGTTTAGTAAATTACGTTATATAGAATGGTCTTGTGCGGTTTCGACGATTTCTCCGGTAGCTGTTTTTGAGCCGGTACAGTTAGAAGGGACTACCGTATCGCGTGCATCGCTGTGTAATATTAGTGAAATTGAACGATTAGGGCTGGGAAAAGAGTGTACATTAGAAGTTATTAAAGCGAACAAAATCATCCCAAAATGTATTTCTGTGAAGGATGCAGTTGGTGAAGTAGAGATTCCGACAGAGTGTCCGGTTTGTCAGGCAAAAACACAAATTCATATAAGCAAGGGGAGAGGGACAAAAACATTACATTGTACCAATCCGGATTGTATCGCTAAGCATGTGAAAAAATTTACCAGATTTGTAAGTAAATTTGGTATGGATATTGATGGTCTTTCGATTCAAACTATGTTAAAATTTATGAACGAAGGATTTATTCATGAGTTTGCAGATGTTTTTCATTTGTCGGAACATTTTGAGAAAATAAGTACATTGGAAGGTTTTGGAGAAAAGTCTTGCGAGAATATCAAAATGGCTATAGAAAAAAGCAAAGATGTTCATCCGGTAAACTTGATTTATGCACTTTGTATTCCGATGATTGGAACAGATGCGGCCAAAAAGATTGTTCGGACGATCGGATTCGATATCTTCTTAGAGCGCATGGAACAAGGAATCGAGTTTGAAGATATTGAGGGTATTGGTGAAGAAAAGTCTAATTCTATTTTGAATTGGTATCAAAATCCGACAAATGCAACAATGCTACATCATTTATTGAACGAGGTTGTAGTAAAGCAAATTGAAAATGCGGATACACAGAGTGGGAGTTGCGCGGGGATTACGTTTGTAATCACCGGAGATGTACATCGATTTAATAATCGTGAAGCATTTAAAACATATGTAGAAGAACGTGGCGGAAAAGTGGCAGGTTCTGTATCGAAAAAGACAGCATACTTGGTGAATAATGATACGGAATCAGCTTCTTCAAAAAATCGTAAAGCAAAAGAATTAGGAATTCCGATTATTTCAGAAGAGCAATTTCTTGAAATGTTTGGAAACTAGGAAAGAAGGTAAAAAATGCCAATTAAAACACAAAGCGAATTACCTGCAAAGGAGATATTAGAGCAGGAAAATATATTTGTTATGGATGAAAATAGGGCCATGCATCAAGATATTCGTCCAATCAATATTGCGATTGTTAATTTGATGCCTCTAAAGGAAGATACAGAACTTCAAATTTTGCGTTCGTTATCGAATACGCCACTTCAGGTAGATGTATCTTTTGTAACGCTTTCTTCCCATGAATCTACTCATACATCGATAAGTCATTTGAATAAATTTTATCAGACATATGAGGGTATCAAAGAACAATTTTTTGATGGACTAATTATTACAGGTGCACCAGTAGAACAAATGGAATACATGGAAGTGGATTACTGGGAAGAAATTAGTGAAATTATGGAATGGTCAAAAACACATGTAACCTCAACGCTACATTTATGTTGGGGTGCGCAAGCGGGATTGTATTATCATTATGGCATTCCAAAATGTCCTCTTGTAGAGAAGAAGTTTGGTGTGTTTGAACATCGCGTAATGAACCGAAAAGTGCCGCTGGTAAGAGGGTTTGATGACTACTTCTATGCACCGCATTCCAGACATACGGAGATTCGCAAAGAGGATATTGTACAACATAAAGAATTGACTATTTTAGCAGAATCCGAGGATGCAGGTGTATTTCTTGTCATTGGTGAAGATGGAAAGCAGATTTTTGTAATGGGGCATCCGGAATACGATAGGCTTACACTTCATAAAGAGTATATGCGCGATAAAGAAAAGGGATTGCCGATTAAAATTCCGGTAAATTATTATCCGAACAATGATGACACACAAAAACCTTTGTTACAATGGCGTTCGCATGGAAATATTCTTTATGCAAACTGGTTAAATTATTATGTTTATCAGCAAACTCCTTATGAATTTATTAATATGTCAGAAATAATAACGAAATAAAGGAAATATGTTTTACAGAAATTTTAAATTGTGATACCATATTTAATAAGAAAGGTATTTGTATCTATTAGAATAGGGGGATAAAATTATGGCAAAAGAGTTGGTTGCGATGCTTCTTGCCGGAGGTCAGGGCTCTAGATTATATGCTTTGACGCAGAAATTGGCAAAGCCGGCGGTTCCGTTTGGAGGAAAGTACCGTATTATTGATTTTCCGCTTTCCAATTGTGTGAATTCAGGAATTGATACAGTAGGAGTTTTGACACAGTATCAGCCATTTGTGTTGAATGAATATATTGGAAATGGACAGCCTTGGGATTTGGACCGATTATATGGAGGGGTGCATGTGTTGCCGCCTTACCAGAAGGCTTCGGGTTCCGATTGGTATAAGGGTACGGCAAATGCTATTTATCAGAACATCTCTTTTATTGAACGTTATGACCCACAGTATGTAATTATTTTATCCGGAGATCAGATTTGTAAGCAAGATTACAGTGATTTTTTGAATTTCCATAAAGAAAAAGGAGCAGAATTTTCAGTGGCTGTTATGGAAGTTCCGTGGGAAGAGGCGTCTCGTTTTGGACTTATGGTTGCAGATGAAAATGATCAGATAACAGAGTTTCAGGAGAAGCCGAAAGAGCCGAAGTCAAACCTGGCTTCCATGGGTATTTACATTTTTAACTGGGATATTTTAAAGAAATACTTGGAGGAAGATGAGGCGGATCCAAACTCTGAGAATGATTTTGGTAACAATATTATTCCTAATTTACTTCGCGATGGTCGTAAAATGTTTGCATATCGTTTTAGTGGTTATTGGAAGGATGTTGGAACAATTTCATCCTTGTGGGAAGCAAACATGGAGGTGTTAGACCCATTACATAGTGGAATTGATCTTTTTGATGAGAATTGGAAGATTTATAGTCGAAACAGTGGTATGACAGGACATCATATTGGGGATAGTGCCTGTGTGGAAGATTGCATGATTACAGATGGTTGTAATGTTTTAGGCAATGTCAAACATTCTATTCTTTTTGCTGGTGTAACGATAGAAGAAGGTGCGGTTGTTGAAGATGCAGTTATTATGGGTGGAACCATAATCAAATCAGGAGCTGTGGTTAAACACTGTATTATTGCTGAGAATGTTGTAGTAGGAGAGCATGCTGTTGTTGGTGAAACCCCGACAGATGGTTCGGTTGGAAAAGTTGCTACCGTTGCTTCACATGTGAAAATTGGAGCAAATGCAAAGGTTGGACCGAATGCTATGGTTTATGATGATGTAGAAGAGGGGGGAGAGCAATGGTAAATTCAAGGGCAGAGGCGATGGGAATCATTTTTCCAAATAGTTATGATTCGTTAGTACCGGAATTGGTTTCGGAACGTTTGATGGCATCTATTCCATTTGCGAGTCGTTATCGTATGTGTGATTTTATGATTTCAAGTATGGTTCATTGTGGTATCAGTAATATCTCATTATTGGTACGTCAAAATTACCATTCACTCATGGACCACCTCGGTTCCGGAAGAGAATGGGATCTTGCACGCAAGAAGGGCGGATTAAATATTTTTCCGCCATATGCACAGAAATCATTGAAAATGTATACGGGCCATATAGAAGCTTTAGCGAGTATCAAAGGATTTTTAAGAAGTCAGTCAGAGAAATATGTTATTTTATCTGATGCAAATATCGCTGTGAATTTTGACTTTGATAAATTACTTGATTTTCATATGGACAGTGATGCTGATGTAACAATTGTATACTATAAAAGTGAAATTCCGGAAGTCTTTAAACATCCGGAGAATAACAAGAAAGAATTTTATTATACATATGATTTGGATGGAACTAGAGTAAAAAAAATCTATGTCAATCCAAGACTTTCCGGGATTAATAATTATGGATTGAATATCTATGTTATGGAAAGAGAACATTTGATTGACTTGATTAGTGAAGCATATGTACATGGATATAATTCATTTGTAAGAGAACTTTTGATTCCAAATTTGGATAGATTGAATGTACAAGGATATTGTTACGATGGTTATGTTGCACATATTCATGATATGAGGAGCTATTTTGAAGAAAATATGAAACTCCTAAAGGCAGAGAATTTGAAAGCATTGTTTGATGGACATCCAATTTATACCAAAATCCGTGATGATAATCCAACCAGATACATCAACGGCGCGAAAGCTAAAAATGTGCTTGTTGCCGATGGTTGTGTAATCGAAGGAGAGGTAGAGAATAGTATTCTTTTTAGAGGTGTTCGCGTTGGCAAAGGTGCAATAGTTAAGAATTGCGTGCTGATGCAGGATACGATCATTGAAGATGGCGCAAGTGTAGAATACGTTATCACTGATAAAGATGTTACTATTACGGAAGGAAAATCTCTCTCTGGTAATGATTCGTTCCAGGTATTTGTTTCTAAAAGACAAACGGTTTAAAAGAAATTTATTTTTATGTTTTCAAAACTATAAGAGTTTGTTATAATAGATAAAGAATATTACCTAGGAGGCGTTATTTATGGCTGAAAGTAGAAAGACAGTTCAGATAAAGGCAGATCAGTTAGGCGAAGTAAAGATTGCAGATGAAGTTGTTGCGATTATTGCTGGTCTTGCTGCAACAGAAGTAGAAGGCGTAAGCTCTATGGCTGGCAATATTACAAATGAAATTGTTAGCAGACTTGGTATGAAGAACCTTTCTAAGGGAATCACTGTTGAAGTAGGGGAATCTGATGTGACAGTAGATGTTGCAATTAATATTGCTTATGGATTTGGTATTCCGGAAGTCTCTGCCAAAGTACAAGAGAAGGTACGTAGTGCAATTGAGAATATGACAGGACTTGGGGTTTCAAGTGTGAATGTTCGTATTGCAAGTGTAGATATGACAAATCAATCATAATTAATACTTTTTAATTGATATGTTTTATAGTATAATTAAGGGTGTCCATAGGACACCCTTTTACTACATAAGTAATAAATTAATGGAGAGAATCAAATGACCAGAAGAGAATTAAGAGAGAATATTTTTAAAATGCTTTTTCGCGTGGAATTTCATGGACATGAAGAGATGGAGGAACAACTTTGTCTTTTTGAAGAGGAACTGGAAAGCTTAAAGGAAGAGGATTTGTTGTATATCAAACATAAAACCAATGCTATTTTAGATCGTATAGAAGAAATAGATACAACAATCAATGAAGTGGCATATGGTTGGAAGACCAGTAGAATGGGGAAAGTGGATTTGAGTTTAATTCGTCTTGCGGTTTATGAGATTAAGTTTGAAGAAGATATTCCGGACAAAGTTGCAATTAATGAGGCTGTTGAATTGGCAAAGAGATACGGAACCGATGAATCAGCTTCTTTTGTCAATGGTATATTAGCTAAATTTGTATGAAAAAAAATATATATTCTGTTGGACAAGTAAATAACTACATAAAGAATATGTTTTCGCAGGATTTTATGTTGCATCACATTTGTGTTAAAGGTGAGGTGTCTAATTGTAAATACCATTCCAGTGGACACATTTATTTTACACTGAAAGATTCTCAAGGTACAATCAGTGCAATTATGTTTGCAGGCAATCGTAAAGGTCTTACGTTTCCGATGAAAGAGGGGGATAGTGTAATTGCTACAGGTTCAGTGGAAGTATATGAGCGAGATGGCAAATATCAGCTGTATGCAAAACAAATTGACTTAGATGGTGAAGGGAATCTTTATCTTAAGTTTGAGGCTTTAAAGAAAGAACTTCAGGAAATGGGAATGTTTTCACAGGAGTATAAGATTCCTATTCCCAAATACATTCAGACACTTGGAATTGTTACAGCACCAACAGGAGCAGCGATTCAGGATATTCGTAATGTTGCATCCAGAAGGAATCCATATGTACAATTGATATTATTTCCGGCACAAGTACAAGGGGATGGCGCTGCAGAGAGTATTGTAAACGGAATACATGCATTAGAACAACATGGCGTCGATTTAATTATTGTTGGGCGAGGCGGTGGTTCTATAGAAGATTTGTGGGCGTTTAACGAAGAAATAGTTGCACGTGCCATTTTTGAATGTTCGATTCCGATTATTTCGGCTGTTGGACATGAGACGGATTGGACTATTGCGGATTTTGTTGCTGATATGAGAGCTCCAACGCCTTCTGCAGCAGCTGAACTTGCTGTATATGATTACCAGATGTTTTTGTCCCAATTACAAGAATTGAAAATATGTATGTGGCGGATTTTACAGCAAAAGTCAATTGTTGCAAGAGAACGGTTGGCGCATATGAAAACGAGACTGGATATAGTTAGCCCTCAAAGCCGTTTGAATGAAAATCGGCGTAAATTGTTAGAGTTTGAGGAAAAAATATCTTTTCATATGACACGCATAATTGGAGAAAAGAGACATCAACTTACTGTTTTAGCAGGCCGTTTAGATGGAAATTCGCCAATTAAGCAACTTAGTCAAGGATATGCATATGTAGAAGGTGATGACCATAAGGCATTAAGAAGTGTTTCTATGGCAAAACCAAATGATGATCTTCAAATATATTTGTTGGATGGCAGCATCAAAGCTACCGTTTTGGAGGTAAATAAGAAATGAGCGAGAAAGTAACATTAGAAGAACGATTTGCCAATGTGGAAGAGATTATCGGACAGATGGAATCCGGAGATGTTTCACTTGATCAATCGTTTGAATTATATAAGCAGGGTCTGGCTGAGGTTAAAGCTGCAAATAGCATGTTAGATGAGATAGAGAAGGCAATGCTTATGATGAATGAGGATGGAGAATTGGAGGAATTCTAATGGCAGTAGAACAAGAAATTGCGTTACGTGTAGGGCAAATAAATCAAGTCATAGAAAGATTTCTCCCAAAGGAAGAAGGTTATCAAAGGACCATTTTTGAGGCAATGAATTATAGCATCAGAGCCGGTGGTAAGAGACTTCGTCCTATGCTCATGCAAGAGACATATCGTCTATTTGGTGGTAAAGGAAAAATTATAGAGCCGTTTATGGCAGCGATTGAAATGATTCACACATATTCGTTGGTGCATGATGATCTTCCGGCAATGGATAATGATGAGTACCGCAGAGGGAAGAAGACAACACATGCAGTCTATGGAGAGACCCTGGGAATTTTGGCGGGAGATGCTTTGTTAAATTTTGCATTTGAAACAGCAACTTTAGCCTTTGAAATGGAAGAAAATCCCAACATTGGAAAAGCGCTTCGTGTGTTGGCGGTAAAAGCGGGTGTGTATGGAATGGTAGGAGGACAAGTGGTCGATATCGAGTCGGAGAAAGCATCAGAGGAAGCAATTACTCGAGAGAAACTTGATTTTATTTACCGATTAAAAACAGGTGCACTTATTGAAGCGTCAATGAAAATTGGTGCAATTTTGGCTGGAGCATCAGAGAAAGAACAGGGTATTGTCGAACAAATTGCGACCAATGTTGGTTTAGCATTTCAGATACAGGATGATATTTTGGATGTTACAAGTTCGTTAGAAGTGTTGGGAAAACCAATTGGAAGTGATGAAAAAAATAATAAAGCAACATATGTTGCTTTTGAAGGAATCGATAAAGCAAAAGAAGATGTAAAGCTTTTTTCAGAAGAATCTGTTCAAATGCTTTATGCATTGGAGAAAGAAGATACGTTTTTACGTCAATTAATTTTGTATTTGATTCATAGAGAAAAATAAAAGGGTGCGAGGTGTTCGCATGATATTAGATTCTATAAAAAAAGAAAATGATATAAAAAAGTTAACAGAACAAGAATTAGAACAATTAAGCTTGGAAATTCGTGAATTCCTAGTGAAAAGTATTTCTGAAACAGGTGGTCATTTGGCTTCAAATCTAGGTGTTGTGGAACTAACTATGGCACTTCATTTATCATTTGATTTACCAAAAGATAAGATTGTATGGGATGTTGGACATCAGTCATATACGCATAAACTTTTGACAGGACGTAAAGAAGGATTTTCAACACTTCGCCAATTTGGCGGAATGAGTGGATTTCCGAAGACCAATGAGAGTGAAACGGATTGTTTTAATACTGGACATAGCTCAACGTCTATTTCTGCCGGAATGGGACTTGCAGCTGCAAGAGAAATCACAGGAGACGAATATCATGTAGTCTCTGTAATCGGTGATGGTGCGTTGACAGGGGGAATGGCATTTGAGGCATTGAATAATGCATCTAGATTAGAGTCTAATTTTATTATTGTATTGAATGATAATAATATGTCAATCTCGGAAAATGTCGGTGGCATGAGTCGTTACCTTTCAAATTTCCGTACTGCAGATGCATATCGGGATTTGAAGAGCGGTGTTATGAATTCGTTGAATAAAATACCTATATATGGTGAACGAATGGTTAAGAGAATTCGAAATGCCAAAAGTGGTATTAAGCAATTGTTTATTCCGGGAATGTTGTTTGAAGAGATGGGCTTGATTTATTTAGGACCGGTAGATGGTAGTGATATCAAAGCCATGAATAAGTTATTTGCAGAAGCAAAACGTGTAGATGGTCCGGTACTAGTACATGTTATCACGAAGAAAGGTTCCGGTTATCGTCCTGCAGAAAGACATCCGGCACGTTTTCATGGTGCAGAACCATTCGATATCAAAACGGGAGTTCCTAAAAATCATCATATAAAAGCCAGTTATACAGATGTTTTTTCTACAATTATGAAAAAACTTGGAGAACGTAATGAGAAAATTGTTGCAATTACGGCGGCAATGGATGTGGGAACCGGATTAAAGCGTTTTCATAATATTTATCCGAAGCGTTTTTTTGATGTTGGTATTGCGGAAGGGCATGCGGTTACTTTTGCGGCAGGACTTGCAAAGGCAGGACTTATTCCGATATTTGCAGTGTACTCATCCTTTTTACAACGTGCATATGACCAAATTCTGCATGATGTATGCATTCAAAATCTTCCGGTAGTGTTTGCGATTGACCGTGCAGGGCTGGTAGGAAGCGACGGTGAGACACATCAAGGTATTTTTGATTTGTCTTATCTTGCAACAATTCCAAACATGACGATAATGGCACCCAAAAACAAATGGGAACTTTCGGATATGATGAAGTTTGCAGTGGATTATGATGCACCGATAGCGGTACGTTATCCAAGAGGAGAGGCATATGATGGATTGCAGGAATATCGCGCTCCTATTATCTTAGGTAAAAGCGAAACAATCTACGATGAATCTGATGTTGCGTTATTTGCAATTGGAAGTATGGTAGAGACTGCTGAAAAAGTTCGCATGCGCCTAAAAGAAAAGGGAATTAATGCATCACTGATTAATGCAAGATTTGCACAACCATTTGATAAAGAACGAATTATAACACTTTTGGACAAGCATCGTCTGCTTGTTACAATGGAAGAAAATGTAGCAAGTGGTGGATTAGGAGAGCATATTTCAGCTTACTTAACTGAAACGAAAATTTCACTTCCACACCTTTCGATTGCGATTCCGGATGCATATGTGGAACATGGAAATGTAAATAAATTAAAAGAGATTTTAAAAATTGATGCGGATTCTGTATTTGAACGCATTATGGAGATGTTATGAAAGAACGTTTAGATGTGCTTTTGGTTAATCGTGGTCTTGCACCTTCCAGAGAGAAGGCAAAGACAATGATTATGGAAGGGAATGTGTTTGTCAATCATAATCGGGAAGACAAAGCCGGTTCTATGTTTTCGGAAGATTGTGAAATAGAAATTCATGGAAATACGTTAAAATATGTAAGCCGTGGCGGTTTAAAATTAGAAAAGGCAATGACTCATTTTGGCATTACATTAGAAGAAAAAATATGTATGGATATCGGGGCATCTACGGGCGGATTTACAGATTGTATGTTGCAAAATAATGCAAAGAAAGTTTATGCAGTGGATGTTGGATATGGACAGTTTGCATGGAAATTGCGTCAAGACCCACGAGTGGTTTGTATGGAGAAAACCAATATACGTTATGTTACGCCGGAACATATTGATGATGCATTAGATTTTGCGTCTGTAGATGTATCGTTTATTTCTTTGACGAAAGTACTTCCGCCGGCGCGTGAACTGTTAAAGATAGATGGACAAATGGTTTGTCTGATTAAACCACAGTTTGAGGCCGGAAGGGAAAAAGTTGGAAAGAAAGGGGTTGTTCGGGATAAGAAGGTACATGAGGAAGTGATTGAAAAAATTGTCATGTTTGCCTTGGAAAACGGTTTTTCAGTACTTGCACTCGAATATTCACCAATTAAGGGACCGGAAGGGAATATTGAGTACTTGGTTTATTTGCAAAAATCAGAGTCGCCGATAAAGGAGGAGTCTGTAGATATTTATGGTGTAGTTGCGGCTGCACATGGAGAATTGGACAAATAGTTATGAAGAATTTTATTTTAATTACGAATTCATTCAAGGACAAAAATTTAGAATTATCAAATCAAATAACACAATTTATTTTACAAAAAGGTGGAAAATCGAAGTGTTTGGTTACAAATACGCATGGAAACCAGAATGAGGAGTTTAAAATTTCTGATATTCCGTCAGATGTCGAATGCATTTTGGTGTTGGGGGGCGATGGTACATTGATTCGGGCCGCAACAAAAGTTGAATCACTGCAGATCCCGTTAATTGGTGTAAATTTGGGTACCTTAGGCTATCTTTGTGAATTGGAGGCAACCACTGTTTTTTCGGCTATTGAGCGTTTAATGGAAGATGATTTTGTTATTGAAGAACGCATGATGCTAACCGGGCATGAGGCTAGGAAAGAAGATGCAAAAATTGCACTAAATGATATCGTAATACATAGAGCAGGCAACTTGTCTATTTTGTGTTTGCGAGTATATGTAAATGGAGAATTGTTAAGTACATATAATGCAGATGGGATTATTATTGCTACGCCAACCGGTTCGACTGGATACAATATGTCAGTTGGTGGACCTATTGTAGAGCCAAAAGCAAAAATGTTACTTCTTACCCCAATTAATGCACATAATTTAAATTCAAAAAGTATTGTACTTGCAGCGGATGATGTCGTGGAAATTGAAATTGGTAAGCGACGTGCAGAAAATGATGAACAGGCGGCGGTTATTTTCGATGGAGATCAAATTATGCAAATTGGAGTTGGTGACCGTATTGTAGTTTCGCAAGCAACCCATATTACACGTGTTTGCAAGCTGAGCAAAATGAGTTTTTTGGAAAATCTACGTAGAAAAATGGAGAATTATACATAGGGGGATGTATGAAGGCAAGACGGCAAGCCAAAATCTTAGAATTGATTCAAAGAAAAGAAATTGTTACACAAGAAGAATTAATGGCGCATTTGGTTGATGAAGGATATTCTGTTACACAGGCGACCGTTTCTCGTGATATCCGTGAATTAAAATTGACCAAGATTCAATTGAGTAATGGTCGTCAAAAATATGCGGTTTTAAGTGACGAAAAAGATCAGATGACAGATAAATTTGTACGCGTGTTCAAAGAAGGTTTTCTGTCCATTGATGTCGCACAAAATATATTAGTAATTAAGACGGTATCAGGTATGGCAAGTGCAGTTGCGGCTGCAATTGACGCGATGCAAATAGATGGAATTATTGGCTCCATTGCAGGAGACGATACTATTATGTGTGCTGTTCGCACATCTTCCGATAGTATAGAGATTATGAATAGGCTTCGGAAAATTGTTTAGCCGGATGCGTAAGCGGCTTGGGGAGAGTAGAAGGAGAAAATATGTTACAAAATCTACATGTGAAGAATCTCGCGTTAATTCAAGAGGCAGATGTTGAGTTTGGAGAGGGACTTAACATTTTATCAGGTGAGACGGGGGCTGGTAAATCGATTATTATTGGATCAATCAACTTGGCACTTGGAGAAAAAGTTCCAAAGGAAATGTTACGCGAAAATACGGAAAATGCATTTGTGGAGCTTGTTTTTCAAGTTGATAATGATGTAACGATTCAGAAACTGCGCGACATGGATATTGAGCCGGAAGACAATTTGGTGATTCTTGGACGAAAAATCACTCCACAGCGTGCGGTTGGACGAATTAATGGAGAAACCGTTTCTGTTACAAAAATGAGAGAAGTTGCATCACTTTTGATTGATATTTATGGGCAGCATGAACATCAGTCACTTTTATCTAAAAAAAATCATTTGAAAATTTTGGATGATTATGCAAAGAATCTCCTTAGTGAGAAAAAAACACAGTTATTTTCGACACATCAAGAATATCGCAGATTAAAAGATGAGTGGGAAAATTCCAATTTAGGTGTTGAAGATCAGAAACGAGAACTTTCCTTTTTGGAATATGAAATAAAAGAAATTGAAGAAGCGAATTTGGTTATAGGCGAAGATGAGGACTTAGAAACAGAGTTTCGACGTATTTCAAATGGAAAGAAAATCATGGAAGGTGTTGGAATTGCATATTCTGCGACCGGTGGTGATATGGAAAGTGCATCGGAATTAGTCGGACGCGCGGTAAGAGAACTGGGAAGTGTATCGCAGTATGATGCACAAGTGCAATCGTTAGAAGAACAACTGATAGAAATTGACAATTTACTGAGTGATTTTAATTATGAGATTTCTTCCTATATGAATAATGCGAATTTTGAAGAGGAACGCTTTTATCAGATTGAAAAAAGATTGGATTTGTTGAATCACCTTAAGTCTAAATATGGGAATACCATAGAAGAAATATTAACAGAATATGATGCAAAATGTCATAGAGTTAAAAAATTGCAAGATTATGACAGATATTTACAGCAGCTGTTAACTTCGTTAAAAGAGAAAGAAAATGAACTATCGCAATTATGTGAAGAAGTATCTATGATACGTCACCAAGAAGCGGATAAATTAACGGAAGCAATTCGTTTGGCGTTATCAGAACTGAACTTTTTAGATGTAAAGTTTACGATGCAGTTTTCTCGTACGAATGATTTTACAGGGAATGGATATGATGATGCAGAGTTTTTGATATCTACAAATCCTGGTGAGCCAGTAAAACCGTTAGATAAGATTGCTTCGGGTGGAGAACTTTCTCGAATTATGCTTGCAATAAAGACAATTATGGCAGAAAGTGATGAAATTCAAACCTTGATTTTTGATGAAATTGATAGTGGAATTAGTGGAAGAACCGCACAAATGGTTTCTGAAAAAATGAATGTTCTTGCGAAAAATCATCAAATTATTTGCATTACACATCTTCCACAGATTGCAGCAATGGCAGATACACATTTTCTTATCGAGAAGTCGGTAGAAAATCAAACAACAAGTTCACATATCATTAAGCTGGAAGAAGAAGAAAGTGTAAAAGAATTAGCACGCATGCTTGGTGGGGTTGAAATCACAGATACGGTTTATCAGAGCGCTCGTGAAATGAAAGAGATGGCTTGTATGAAAAAATAACTTTTTCCGTATACTATTACAAAATTATTGGGAGTAATAGTATGCGGAATTTTTCTATGCGTTTTTATAAAAATTTAATCTGGATTTACATTTGTGCGGTGATTATATTTACACATAACCTTTTTATGGGAGAAATACCGGATCATATCTATTTAAGTGAAGGGGATGAAATACAGTGCAAATTTTCAGTACCTGTTTCTGTTACAGAAGAAAAACGTCAAGAAACAATGATTGATGTTACCGGTAATCAAAGAATGATGGAATCGGACTATGTGGTTACGTGCAAATTATTTGGGTTCATTCCGGTGAAAGAAGTGGAAGTAAGTGTTGTTCCTGAACGAAAAGTGTATGCATCCGGCCGTTTAATAGGTATATATGGGGAGACTTCCGGAGTTCTTGTCTTAGGTACCAGCCCGATTGAAGCACAAAATGGGCTTAATTACGAGCCTGCAGAAAACAAGGTTCTTTCGGGAGATTATATTATTGCAGTAAATGATGAAATGATTCAAACAAAAGAGGAATTGGTTTCTTTAATTAATACTTTGGGAGAAGATGAAATGATATTATCCATTAATCGTAAAGGGGAGTATATCGATGTAGCTGTTAAGGCAGTACCCACTGCAGAGAATAAATATATGCTCGGAATTTGGGTTAAAGATGATATAGCAGGCATTGGGACAATGACATATTATACAACGGATGGTTATTATGGTGCGCTAGGTCATGGGATGGGGGATGGAGAAACAGGAGAATTACTTTCTATGGCTACCGGAAGTATTTATAAAACAAGACTTCTTGGAATTACCAAAGGCCAAAAGGGTGAACCAGGAGAACTGGAAGGTCTTATATATTATGGCGGGAGCAATTGTCTTGGAAGTATTATGTATAATGATAATTTTGGAATTTATGGAAATCTTCAAGAAGAGGATTGTATATTTTATCAGCAAGATGATGTTTTGTATAAAGTGGGATATAAACAGGATATACAAAAAGATAGTGCGTACATTCTTTCGGATATCAGTGGTAAGATAGAAAGTTATGAGATAGAAATTGAATCATTGGATTTTCAAAAAGCAAAAACAAATAGAGGAATTCATTTTTGCGTGACAGATGAAACCTTATTGGAAAAAACAGGAGGAATAGTGCAAGGAATGTCGGGTAGTCCCATAGTCCAAAATGGGCGAATTGTGGGTGCTGTGACACATGTTTTAGTGAATGATCCAACTAGGGGTTACGGGATTTTTATAGAGAATATGCTGGAGCATTGAGTCCAAGCTGGACAGGAGTAAAATGAGGCGATACAAGCTTGCTTGTATGAGCCTCATTTTTACGAGTGAACAATTTGGCGATAGCCAGGCACTGAGGAAAAGCGAAGCTTTTTCGAAGTGGCTTGGACAGAAAGATTAAGAAAAATAGGGACGAGTTATGTTGGGAGCAACAAAAATTCGCCCATTTTATGGAGGAGAAAAATGAATAAATTTATACCATTATCAAGTTTAAAAGATACAACAGGAATTGTTGAATTATGTAATAAGGCGGGCGAGCCTGTAGTGGTAAACAGAAATGGAGAACTTAAATTAGTTATTATGACAAAGGATATTTTCAATGAATATTTTCGGATTAGAAAACCGAACGGAGAATTAGATATTGAGAAGGAGTATTTTGGAATAAACAATCAGAATTCTGAATTAGAGGCAATCACGATTCAAAAACTAAAAAATCCTGCAGAGATTGTCAGAATATGTGAAAGCATTGATATGCCGTTTCCTATTATTAGAAATGGTTATGATGAATTGTATGTAATGAGTTATAAGGAGTATTTGAGAAGAAAAGCAGTTATATCGTTTGTGAAAAAAACTTTTTGAAATAAAACACAGAAACAAGCAGCTTTATTTCAAAAACCTAATGACTTTTTGAAATAAAAGGGGTATAATGAATGTAGTTATTTCAAAAAGAGGTGAGAAATTCTCTGCCTGCATAATCAGGCAGGCATTTTGCTTCGCAAAACAAGGAGAATTATATGAATCGAGCAGGAATATATGTTGACAATTTAACAGGAGAAGCTACTTATCAATCTTTTAAACCAAATCCATTACCACCTATGCCGGAAATTGAAATGGATGAGGAAATTGTAAAACTTTTAGTAGATGCCAATAAACAACTTGTAAAACTTGATACTGCATCACAGTTAATTTCCAATGCGGATTTGTTTATATCAATGTATGTTAGAAAAGAAGCATTAATTTCATCACAAATAGAAGGAACACAGTGTACTCTTGATGATGTATTAGATCCGGAGGTGGAAGCAAATGCAAATCTTGACGTTTCAGATGTTATTAATTATGTGAAAGCAACACAGTATGCATTGAATCGTCTGGAAAGATTGCCGTTATGTTGCAGATTAATAAGAGAAATACATGAAGTATTAATGGAGAGTGTTCGCGGACAAGATAAAACTCCGGGAGAATTCAGACATTCTCAAAATTGGATTGGACCTGCCAATTGCTCATTAAAGGATGCAAGATATATTCCACCGAATGTAGAGGATATGCAAGATGCCATGTCTGATTTGGAGAAATATATTAATGAGAATACAGATTATGATCCATTGATTCGTGTTGCATTGATTCATTATCAGTTTGAAACAATACATCCGTTTTTGGACGGCAACGGAAGAATAGGAAGACTTTTGATACTCTTTTATCTGATGGAGCAGGGATTGCTTGCTAAACCGGTTATTTATATATCCTATTTTTTGAAAAAGAACCAGATAGAATATTATGATCGAATTAGTGAAGTTAGAAGAAGTGGAAACTTTGAACAATGGATAAGATTCTTTTTGGAGGCGGTGAGTAAAGCGGCAACGGATTCTTTGGAAGCAATCCGTCAGCTTTCTGCACTGCATGATATAAATATAGAAAAACTTCCAAAGACAACTCGAAGCAAAGATAATTTACGAGCAGTTTTTGATTATATTGAACAGTATCCAATTATTGATATTAAGAGAACTGCAAAGGAATTAGATATTAGTTATAATACAGCAGCTACGGCTGTGAAGAAGCTTGTGGAACTTGGTATTTTGCAGGAAACAACCAATGCTGCGAGAAATAGAGTGTTTGCGTATGAGGAGTATTTAGGGATATTGAGGAAGGATACGTAAAAAATTAGTATGCAAAAAGTATGGCGAAGATACTACACGCCAATTGTGGGATAACTTATGTAATTGTGGTTGTATTTTAGAGGATATAGGGAAGGAATGGTTTTTGCCAACATATATAGGATTAATAACAAGTGATAAATAAAAGTAAAGTCATTACTAAATTTCGTGTTTTGCACAAAATTTAGTAATGGTTTTGCTGTTTATACCGAAAAACAGCAAAATTTGCAGAAAAATGTTGCTCCCTATTTGACACGAAGGTGTCGGGGTCGCCAATTATCCAAAATGGGCGAATTGTGGGAGCCGATGCAAGCTTACTTTTTTTGCGAGGTGATAATCTAAAAAGTTGCTTAATTCGCTAAAAACTTGTTATATAAAAATGCGATAAGCAACAAGAACTCCCTTGATAAAGTTTTCGAAATCTAATATACTATATTAAAAGGAGTTGATTTTGTTATGCTGAAAAGAAAAATAGAACAGAAACTTATAGATTGGAAAAATGCTAAGGAGCATAAGCCCTTGATTATCAGGGGGTGCAGACAATGCGGAAAGACATTCTCTGTATTGAAGTTTGCAAAGAAGAATTATAAGCATGTTGTCTACTTGAATTTTTTTGAGAATCCGGACTATACTTCGGTATTTTCCGGTTCATTAGAAATTGACAATATTATTATGATGCTTTCAGCTTTACTTGGTAAAAGTGCAGTGTTTGAAGAGGGAGAAACAGTACTTATTCTTGATGAGATTCAAGAATGCCCGGAGGCAAGAACAGCGCTTAAGTTTTTTCAAATGGATGGTCGTTTTGATGTGATAGGTACCGGTTCATTATTAGGGGTAAAAGGATATGGAAAAGAACCGAGGTCTATTCCAGTCGGATATGAGACAGTTATAGATATGTATCCATTAGATTTCGAAGAATTTCTTTGGGCAAATGATATTGGAGAACCTATTATAAATATGTTAAGAAAGTGTCTGGAAGAGGAAAAAACTGTTCCGGATGCTATTCATAATAAAATGAAACAGCTTTTATTGCAATATACTGTTGTTGGTGGTATGCCTGATGTTGTACAAACTTTTGTAAATACAAAGCAGATGAATGAGGTGCTTCGTATCCAACGAGATATCATTCGTTCTTATGAGGATGATATGGTAAAATATGCTGAGAAAGCAGATAAATCAAGAATTAAAGAATGCTTTCAGTCCATACCTAAGCAATTAAGTAAGGAAAATAAAAAATTTCAATATGCTGTTATTAAAAAAGGCTCTACAGCTTCAAAATACATGGGGAGTCTCCAATGGATAGAAGATGCGGGGATTATATCTCGGTGTTACAATTTGTATATTACAGAATTGCCTTTGGATGGCAATGCGATAGAGGATGTTTTTAAGGTGTACATGAAAGATTGTGGACTGTTTATTAGTATGCTGGAGGACGGAACACAGTATGATATTTTGCAGGGAAAACTGTATGGATATAAGGGTGCAATTTTTGAAAATTTAATAGCAGATATTTTTTCTAAAATGGGTCGTAAATTATATTACTATCATAAAGATTCCGGTTTGGAAATTGATTTTGTTATGAGATATAAGGGTGAGTGTAC
>JAZSDG010000021.1:0-91519 GCA_045531055.1 Lachnospiraceae bacterium
ATGCATAATCAATATCGCTGGTTGCTGAGCCTGGACCACCGTGCAAATACAATAGAACAGGATTATTTACATCCTCGCCATATATGTTAATCCACTGTTTTGTACCATTAATATCAACATACATTGATTCATTGATGCCACTTTCTGGTGTCTGATTGTAAATCGCCTTGCCTATCGCCCTAACAACAAAGAAACCAACAATCAATATCAATATGACTAAGGCTAGACCTTTTAATATTTTAAGTAGTTTGGGGTTTTTCTTCATTTCATCTCTCCGTATAATTCAAATTCATCTCTCAATATTTTTTGTGTGCCTCAAAAAAAGCTTATCTTACATAACCTTTTTTCCGTGCATAATCTCCAATGATAAAAGCTACTGCTATTATCAAGAGAATAAATATAGATAATACATCCCAGACATCAATCGCAGGTTCGCCAATCATTTTTGACAATGTAATATTAATCAAAAATGTAAACGGGATTGCAAACAAAAAGGTAATTCCTGTTGCTAGCAATTTTCGTTTCTTAAGCCGATAATACAAAATATAAATTATCCACAGAAATACAAGTGTAATAATTGACATAATTGCACCAATGCTGAATACCCCATTGACTTTTATCAAAATACTTAATATGTACATAAATGGTATAATAAGAATACTAATGGCAATCATTGATACCAAAACACCTTTTTTCCCTAACAATATAATAGGAAAAGATGCTATCCATGTAACCAAAACAGAACTAAGCACAATAAGTGACCATGTCAGTGATCCTGAAATAGCAATATCGCATATACAGCATACTAGAATGGCTATAACCATGGTAATTGTATATATTGTTGATATCACGGCATTCTTATTCATGTTATTCTCATCTTTTCGTTTCAATTCGATGAGATTTTCGTTAACTTTTTCCTCGTAATTATTCATTTCTATCCTCTCCCCACTTAATAGTTCATTGACCGTAACATCTAAAATATTGCAAAGTTCCAACATAATAGATGAATCGGGCATACATTTTCCTGTCTCCCATTTAGAAACAGCTCTGTCTGTGATGTTTAACTTTTCTGCTAATTGTGCTTGTGTCAAGCCTTTTTCTTTTCTGCAAATAGCGATAAACTTTCCTGTATCAATTTGATTCATTTCAATATGCCTCCTTTCATGCTACACTTTACAATCTTTATCAGTTCTTGTACACAAACTGTAAGTGGAATTATCAAACTCAACCATTGGTTGGGAGAGGTGTTGTGTTTGATAAATTCAGATTCATCTCTCTATATTACTGAAATTTGGACGTGCCTACCTATATATAGTGGCCAGTTAAACAATAAACATTCTCACAAGAGTATTCAAAAAATCATATAATCCGTGTCCAACGGACACACCTACATATCCACAGTCTTTAATTTTGTATTTAGAAAAGCCAAATACAAGACCAATGCCAAATGTGAATAACACCTGTACGACATTTCCATTAATGATATGCCACAAACCAAACAAGAAAGATGCAATTACTACACCCAGCCACTTGTGCTTTTCAAAGAAACTCATAAAGGTATCTTGCAAATATACTCGAAATACGAATTCCTCTACCGGACCAATAATTAACATATAGAACAGCAAATCATAGATGAGGACAAACCACGAAAAATCTGTATGATTTCCTATCAATGAAAAACCACAAAGAGCAGGTATAATGGCAATCGTAACGCTTAGAATAAGCGAAATTGTAACACCAATCCCATATTGATGCTTATTTTTGAGGTTAATATCGATTTTCATCCCTGCCAATTTCATTGCAATCCATGCAATAAGTCCATTCAACAGATTGAGGACTACTTGAGCTAGAATTTTAAATACACGTATGTCTATGTATTTAATGAATCTTGCACTGAATGTGACTGCACATATCATCGCAAGCGAACAACATAAAATAACAATATTTCTCTTTGTCAGCTTCATATTTCCTCCATAAAATTCAAATTTATATAACTCATTATATAGTACCCCAAAAATTTTCACAACAACATTTCTTTGACAGTTTTATAGCCCCTCCAACCAATCTCCCTCCTCCAACTCCACACAAAAAATGCCCTACATCAGTCACTTAAACTGATATAGAGCACCTTATCTCTTTAACTCAACTATTTAATTTCACAACTCGTTATAAAAGTCACACTATCTTCCCTAGTTATCCTGCATCTTAGCGAGTTTTGCCGTTTGATCGGAGGCTATGCACATACGTTGCTTAAATATAGGGTGTGTGCATACGTTGCTTTGCAAAATTTGAGGCTGTACGCATACATTACTTTGAGTAGGGGCTGTGTACATATGCGGCAATAGTTTTTACAGTACATGCAAACGGAAAAGCTACATGCTACACATGTGCGTCATTGGTTCTCCTTTTGTTTGAGTTCTTCTTTTGCCATATTCACGGCAAATACATAAGTATCTGTATCAATTAGATTTTCTTCAAATAACTTAGTTAGGAAGAATCGAACCATTACATAGCTACTGACTAATCCCTTGTTATTACTGGATTCCATGTCTTACCACACCTCCTTTTATCTTAAAGTGTGTGGTATGTTAACATGAATCATTTATACTTTCAACTTAAACTTCCTTATTTTACACTCCTAACATGGATTCTATATACAATCAGCTTCAAATTCGTCTTTCAACATTACTAAAATATCAGTAATACTTTCTTGTGTAACCTCATACCTATCTATGTGGAAGATGTTAGAAGTCGAACAAAAAACCATCACTTGACCAACCGCATAGAAAGAGAATTTTCGAAACATTGACTTGTGGTGTGTAAACACATAATCTCTTAAAATAAATGTTTAATGTCTAGTTCAGGAAAAACTGTCAATATTTCCAATGCTGCCAATCTTCTGTGACATTGCTCTGGCAATTCCTCGCTACATAATAAACAGGAGTTTTCCCAATATTCTTTTCCTTTGTTTTCAATATATTCACTTATTTTTCTTTTCCGCATCAATATATCATATTGAAGTTGGTATGCATTCCAACCTATCTTTGATTTTTTATAATCATCTAATATCTCTTTAGTAGGTGCAAAAATATCTGCATGTGCATATTCAATGTCACCTATTGCCCTCAAGAAATATCTCAAATCATCGCCCTTGCTAAATCCCGCAAGTTGTGAAGAATTATTTAATCTAACGTCAATAACTTTTTTCACAGAATTATCAACTAACAAACCAAAAAACTTTTCCGCACTTTTCTTTGTAAAGCCAATTGTATATATTTTCCCCATATCCTTACCTCTCTGAAATATTGTAGCCAATAGCCTTATTTCTCATTTTATATGCTTCTTTCAAGTCGCCTTCTTCTGTATGCACCTCAAACAAATGTAACTGATTCCTTGTCGGAAAATACATATCCAACAGTTCTTCATTCAATTCACCGTGCGTCTGTACTGACCCATCAGGCAATATATGTTCTACATTACATCCTTTGTTAAAAAATGCATTCCCTACTAAAATCGCTCTATGGCAATCAATAGGTTGTTTCTCAGTACACATCAATGCAATTCTATTTGTTTCCATTCCTTTCATCACATTCTGTATTGCATCTTGAAAAAACTTGGATTCTTCTACCTTTGAGAAATCCAAATATCCTTCAGAGGTATATAAACTTTGATTTTCTTGCCTAGCACCAAAGTGTTTTCCCATATATGTGTAATGAATTTCATTATCTTCCAAATATTTTTTTATATTCTCTCTATCGTAATCTTGAGCGAATTTAGAATACGGCGTACTCCTAACATCAATAACATAGTTCACATTATTCTTCTTTAGCATATCTAAAAAATGTTCTAACTGATGTTGCGAATGCCCTATCGTATATATTGTATTCATTTTTTACCTCTTAAACAAATATCTGTGCCACAAATTTATAATAATTTCCATAATAATCATCTTCTGGAATGCTGACAATTATAACCGCTTCATCTGCCAACTTTCCCACCGGAACTTTATAATACTGATAATCCGTCATTGACCAATTATTATACTGCATACCGTTATACTCAAACGAAAGTTTGCGACGCATATTTCCCTTATTATTTTCATGCTCTGATAATATCGGATTCTTCACTTTATACATTCGCAACGAATAGCCAAATGATAATGCTTTTGTTCTGCTTATGTAAGATGCATTGTCACCATATATAAAAAAATCATTATCTAAATAATCTTCTAACGCATCAATGTTTGCCCTTCCCAGAAACTCAAAATATTCACCTTCGTCAATAAGCACATTTTCTCTTTGTATTTCTAATGGCATTTTTTCTACAATCTTTACCCTCACAATATCCAGAATATCACACTCTCGATGATTATCATACACTATCATATTTCTCGTCAATGCATACATCGTGCTTTGCTCACTACTTACTAATCGTATCCATTGTCTAGTTTGCAAATCAATTCCCGCCACACAATACTCACCATGTTTTGCAGATTTTGTCAGTATTAGTACATCTTTTGTATCCATATGCCTTCTCCTCTCGTAAAGATATTATGTTAATATTCTATTCTTTGTCATCCATTTCACCGCTGGTGTTAACACCTAAAACCGCAGACAAGGTTCCTGCAACCAAAACAACCGCCGCAGTTCCAAGCACCGCTAATGTTGCTATAAATTTTTTATTTTCAGAATCTTTATCACCTTTCATCTTGCTGACTTCTATCATTTTATCTATGATATATTTTCTTTCTTCAAAAGACATATCATCCTTATCTAACTGTTTTTGCAATGAACTTATTATTGCATCACATGTAGCATAATATGATTTAACGCTCTCCCCATTCTCTTCAAGTGCCTTATCCAAAGATTGTTTGTAATCGCATAATATATCCTTCATTGTATCAGAGAATTTAGGAAATTGTTCAATTGCTTTCTTTGCAACCTCTGGGTCCATTTTATCCAGCATCGTTGCCATTGTTAAAACTTTGTCTTTTGTCAGATGACGAAAATCATCTATATCTAATTTTTTCAGAACTTTCTGCTCAGTTAATGTTTTTGTCATGTTTTAATCCTCATCCTTTCTTTTGTCCGTCTATACTACATAGAAGAATATGTAAATTTCGCGATTATCTCAATCTCCAATTCTCATTAAGAACTCCTATTCCAATCAATCGCAATCAACACCAAGTCGATATTTCCCGCAATGACAACATCTAAACAAATATCCTGCCAGAGAACCACCCTTCTCTAAGCATTCATTGTCAAAGTCCATTCCCTCTGTTTTTTTGTATTCTTCAATTAGACTTACCAAATTCATCTCGTTCAGTTCTGCATATCCTACATCACCTAGATATTCACAATAATCATCGCAACAAGCTAACCAATATTCGCCTTGCCATGAACAATATCCCGGTGTTCGCATGAACAATTCATCCCTTTTCTTCTCATCTGATATTTTCTCCGCATCCTGGATAAAATCACCATCGTACTTTTCTGCTGCCTTACCATTTGCCACACATTCCATACAAATACAATCAACATCCTCACGACAATACATAGTTGCCACATACACATCTGTTTTGTTTCCACAGCACTGACAAACATTATTATCAAACCGAACTCCATCTAAAACTTTTTCTTTATCGTAAATATTAGGATGATATTTAAACTTTGGTAATTTCGAAATTCTATCGTTCATATTGGTATCCTTTCTCTTCATCAAATTCAAACTTATATCAACTATTATAAATTACTACATATATTTATACAATGATTTTTCGACACACAGATAGCCCCACCACCGAAAAACTCACATATTTTCTCCACACAAAAAATGCCCTATATCAGCCACTTAAACTGACATAGAGCATTTCATTTTTCCAACTCGACTATTCAATTTCTCAACTCGTTATAAAAGTCACACTATCTTCCCTAGTTATCCTGCATATTAGCCAACTTTTTCGCTTGATCCGCCGCAATACATGCATCCAATATCTCTTGAATATCTCCGTTCATCACCTTATCGAGCTTATACAATGTTAAGTTGATACGGTGGTCGGTGACACGGCCTTGCGGGAAGTTATAGGTACGGATTTTCTCAGAGCGGTCACCGGTTCCGATTTGGCTACGACGCGCTGCAGATTCTGCGTCTTGTTGCTTCTGAAGCTCTAAGTCGTAGAGTTTTGCACGAAGGAGTGCAAATGCTTTATCTTTATTCTGCAACTGGGACTTCTCAGTCTGGCTGTAGATTACAATTCCGGTTGGGTAATGAGTCAAACGTACTGCAGAGTCTGTGGTGTTAACACACTGACCTCCGTTTCCGGATGCACGCATTACGTCGATACGAATATCTTTTTCATCGATCTGTACGTCTACTTCTTCTGCTTCCGGCATAACTGCTACCGTAATGGTAGATGTATGGATACGTCCTGCAGATTCGGTCTCAGGTACACGCTGTACACGATGAACTCCGGATTCATATTTCATCTTAGAATATGCACCCTGTCCGGAAATCATAAAGTTCACAGATTTCATACCACCGATACCGATATCGTCTACTTCAAGTGTCTCTACTTTCCAACGCTGACTTTCTGCATAGTGAATATACATACGATAGATTTCTGCAGCAAAAAGTGCAGACTCATCGCCTCCGGCACCGGCACGAATCTCAACGATAACATTCTTGTCATCATTTGGGTCTTTTGGAAGAAGCAGAATCTTAAGTTCTGTTTCCAATTCTTCCAAACGTGCCTTGGATTCATTTAATTCTTCTTTTGCAAGTTCGCGCATTTCTTCATCAGATTCTTCATCAAGCATTGCAAGGGAATCCTCGATATTCTGCTTGCACTGTTTGTACTCTTTGTAGGCAGCAACGATTGGCGCCAAATCACTTTGCTCTTTCATCAACTTCTGAAATCGCTTTGCATCACTTGCCACATCCGGTTCGCTCAACGTATTCATAAGCTCTTCGTAATGGTGTAATAAGTCTTCTAATTTATCAAACATTTTTCTAACCTCTCTTTTCTAAATCAATTCCTTATTCTAACACTGCCATGCACAGCTACAATTTGCCATACACAACACGGTCGTGATGTGCCAAATCCTGAATCACTTGAATATCTCTATATCCTGCATATTGCAGCATCTTCGATACTGCACGTCCCTGATCATGTCCGATTTCAAACAAAATCATGCCGTCCGGATTCAGATAATCCTTAGATTCTGCAATAATTTTGCGATAGAAATGCAAACCATCCTCTTTTCCGTCTAATGCCAGATGCGGCTCATATTGTGCTACCTCCGGCATCAGAGTTAATATCTCTTCACTTCGGATGTATGGAGGATTTGAAACTATCATATCATAGGTTCCGGATACTTCTTCAAACAAATCACTTTTTTCAAAATCCGCAACCACATGATTGATTCGAGCATTTTCTTTCGCAGTAATCAGTGCCTGTTTGGAAATATCATATCCTACTCCGGCTGTTCCGTGTGCATTTTTTAAAATACTAATGAGTACACAACCGGAACCGGTACACATATCCATAATTTTCATTCCCGGTTTCACACGCTTTAAAGCTTCTTCCACTAAAGTCTCCGTATCTTGACGCGGAATTAACACATGTGGATTGACACGAAATGTCATTCCCATAAACTCTTGTTCCCCGGTTATATATTGAAGCGGAATCCGTTCTGCGCGTTTTCGAACTAAAGCCTCAAACGCCTCCGCCTGCTCCTGTAACAGTTCCTCATCCATATGCATATAATAAAATGTATGGTCAATCTTACAAGCTGCTGTCAGTAAAAGCCATGCATCGCTCTTCGCTTCTTCTATTCCTGCTTCTTTTAACTTTTCTTCACCTAGTATTATTGCTTCCCGATAAGTCATATCTACGATTCCTTCTGCCAAGCTCTCCAATCAAATACTGCTTCCACCGATGCAATACCAACTTCAATCATTTCATCATCCGGCTCTTTTGTTGTCAATCGTTGCATCAAAAGTCCCGGCTTACTCATCAGATTTACAAACCAGTTATCATAACGTCCTGCAAGACGAATAAATTCATAGGATACTCCGGCAATTACAGGAATCAAAACCAATCGAAGTAACATTCGTAAAATACGGGAATCCACTTGAATAAACATAAAGAATACGATACTAATTACCATAACAATTAATAAAAAGCTTGTTCCGCAACGTTTATGTTGCTTGGAGCTTTTACGCACATTCTCTACGTTAAGTTCTAATCCTTGTTCAATGCAGTTAATACACTTGTGCTCTGCGCCATGATACATAAATACGCGCTTGATATCCGGCATTAACGATATCAATGAAATATATCCAATAAAAATCACAAGTCGTATTAAACCCTCGAATAATGCAATCACAATTTGTGAATCAATAAATCTGTGAAACAATCCGGATAAAAAATATGGAAGTAAAAAGAAAATTGCAACAGCCATTACAATAGAAAATACAACGGTTCCGCCTAGCAATGCTTTTTCTTGCTTTTTCTCTTTTTCTTCTAATTGACGAAGTTCTTCTTCTGTTAATTGTTGACGTTTCTTCGTCTCTTCTTCATCCTCATCTTCCTCAAAAAAAGACGCTGAGAACATAAGTGTACTCATTCCAAGATACAAGGATTCAACAAAATTCAATACGCCTCGTAAAATAGGAATATGACGAAGTTTTTTATTCTTAATAATCCCTTTATAATCTTCTATCTTTATCTCTATTTCATGATCCGGTTTACGAACAGCAATGGCGTACTTTTCCTCGTTCTTCATCATAACACCTTCCATAACTGCCTGTCCGCCTACTCCAGAATATCGCATATATTCCATCTCCTTCAACAATGTGCCGTAGTAAAAAAGGTTGAGATTTTACAACCTCAACCTTATCTGTACATTTGGGTATTCTATTACATGCCGTATTTCTTGTTGAACTGTTCAATACGTCCACGAGCCTGGTTAGCTTTCTGCTGTCCAGTATAGAATGGATGGCATTTAGAACAAATTTCTACGTGGATATCCTGCTTTGTAGAACCTGTTACAAAAGTGTTACCACAGTTGCATGTTACAGTTGCCTGATAATAATCTGGATGGATTCCTTCTCTCATGATTTTCACCTCTTCTTATTCTTATCGTTTATAAAAATTGTTACACTCTTCTATACCCGTATGCCCGATCCGCATATGATACTTATTACGAAAAGTGACACGTTCGTCCGTTTACATCCCGATAAACAGCTCATTTATTGTAACATAGGAATATTCTGATTGCAATACATATTTTTATAAAATACGATTTTTTCGAACCGTTTGAATAAATTCCTGATTATTTTTGGTATGTGCAAACATATTTAAGATATTTTCAACTGCTTCATCTGCTCGCATTCCGTTAAACGCTTTTCGCATTACTTCTACTGCAGCGTACTCGTCCGAATCTAAAAGCAAATCTTCACGACGCGTACCGGATTTTACAATATCGATTGCCGGAAATACACGCTTCTCTGAAAGTTTACGGTCTAACACAAGCTCCATATTACCGGTTCCTTTGAATTCTTCAAATACAACATCATCCATTTTGCTTCCGGTATCTACCAAGGCGGTTGCAAGAATGGTAAGACTTCCACCTTCGCGCATATTACGTGCTGCACCAAAGAAACGCTTTGGCATATGAAGCGCTGCCGGATCCAAACCTCCGGATAAAGTACGACCACTTGGCGGAACAGTAA
Source organism: Lachnospiraceae bacterium (assembly GCA_045531055.1). Taxonomy (GTDB): domain Bacteria; phylum Bacillota; class Clostridia; order Lachnospirales; family Lachnospiraceae; genus Roseburia. The sequence goes on from JAZSDG010000021.1 coordinate 9,736, forward strand.
GGTTATATGCCCTTGCCAAACGTGTGATGCTGTCTAATAAAATGATAACGTCTTTCTTATGTTCTACCAAACGCTTCGCACGTTCAATTACCATCTCTGAAACACGCTTATGATGTTCCGGCAACTCATCAAATGTAGAATAAATCACCTCTACATTATCGCCTTCAATTGCCTCTTTGATGTCGGTTACTTCCTCCGGTCTTTCATCAATCAAAAGAATAATCAAATGCATCTCCGGATTGTTCTGAGTAATCGATTTGGCAACTTCCTTCAACAAAGTTGTCTTACCTGCTTTCGGTTGAGATACAATCATACCACGTTGGCCCTTGCCGATTGGTGAAACCAAATCCACAACACGCATCGCAACGCTTGCACCAGGTCGTTCCAAACGTAATCTTTCATTTGGAAAAATCGGTGTCAAATCTTCAAAGTTCGCTCTGTGCAAAGAATCGGACGGATTGATACCGTTTATCTCAGTCACAAAAAGGAGTGCTGAAAACTTCTCCTTTTCCGTCTTAATTCGAGTATTACCGGTTACAATATCACCGGTTTTCATATTAAATCTGCGAATCTGAGATGGTGATACATAAACATCGTTCTCACCAGGCAAATAATTCTCACTTCGGATAAATCCAAATCCATCTTGCATCACTTCCAAAATACCACTGACTGAAATACCGCTATCCAGTTCAGCAATTTCCTCTTTCATCACCATAGCATCTTCTTTGACATCCTTAGCATCTGCAACAACCTTTGTTTCTTTGGCGTTTTTGGTTGCCTTGGCTTTCGCAAGTGCTTTCTCTTTCTCGTCTTCTTCAAGCATTCTCTCTACCAGTTCTTCTTTTTTCAATGTAGAAATCCCTTTGATTCCTCTTGCCTTCGCAAGGTCGCGTAATACAACCGCTGAAAGGCTTTCATATTTTTCGCGCATATATATTATTACTCCTTTATTGTTATCTTTCTCATTGGGGTATCCTGTCTGAAGCGACAAACGAATAATTATAGTGGTAGTATACAACAAATATTCTCAAATAGGAAGTCCTATTTTTATCCATTCTTCTTTCTTGATTTGTCAAAATAAGAATGGTATCATGAATTCATTGTAATATTACTCACTAAAGGAGAATGAACATGGATAATAAAGAAAAAGCACTTTTGCTTCACAAAGAATGGAGTGGAAAATTAGAAACCACCGCAAAATCAAAAGTTAATTCACGCGAAGACCTTGCAATCGCATACACCCCAGGTGTTGCAGAGCCTTGTAAAGTAATCGCTGAGAATAAAGAAGAAGCATACACTTACACATGGAAATCCAATACGATAGCTGTTGTATCTGATGGCAGTGCCGTTTTAGGGCTTGGTAACATCGGACCTCACGCAGCTATGCCGGTTATGGAAGGAAAATGTGTACTTTTCAAAGAATTCGGTAATGTAAACGCAGTTCCAATTTGTCTGGATACTCAGGATACGGAAGAAATCATTACCGCAGTGAAAAATATTGCTCCGGGATTCGGTGGTATTAATTTAGAGGATATTTCTGCCCCAAGATGTTTTGAAATCGAAGAACGACTAAAAGAAATTCTTGACATTCCGGTATTTCATGATGATCAACATGGTACTGCAATTGTTGCACTTGCTGCAATCATCAACAGTCTTCGTGTAACCGGCAAGAAAAAGGAAGATTGTAAAATTGTTGTCAACGGTGCCGGTTCTGCCGGTGTTGCAATTACCAAACTACTTCTTACCTATGGTTTTACTCATATTATTATGTGTGCAAGCAAAGGTATTGTTAGCAAAGATTATCCAAACTTAAATTGGATGCAGAAAAAGATGACCGAAGTTACCAATCCTGATAACCTAAGCGGAACTTTGGCAGACGCCATGAAAGGTGCTGATATCTTTGTTGGTGTGTCCGCTCCGAATACGGTTACACCAGAAATGGTACAATCCATGAATAACGATCCAATTCTCTTTGCTATGGCAAATCCGGTGCCGGAAATCATGCCGGATGTTGCAAAAGCTGCCGGAGCAAGAATCGTCGGAACCGGCAGAAGTGATTTCCCGAATCAAATCAACAACGTAATTGCTTTCCCTGGCATCTTTAAAGGCGCTTTGGAAGGTCGTGCAGAACAGATTACGGAAGATATGAAACTAGCCGCCGCTGAGGCTCTTGCCGGTCTTGTTAGTGATGAAGAATTGAATGAAGACTTTATTATGCCGGAACCATTTGACCCGCGCGTTGCTGAAGTTGTTAGCAATGCAGTCAAAAAACACATTCACTAATTTTTTCTATATTGATTATGAATAAAAAATGCTATTATTCTTTGAACGATTATTGCTTACAAGAATTCGGTGAAAAGGTATATCGTCTTTCCCTAAATGGGGGAATGACTTGTCCAAACCGTGACGGCACACTTGATACAAGCGGGTGTGCCTTCTGTAGTTTAGGCGGTTCAGGTGATTTTGCTTCTAATCCCAATAAATCAATTACCAAACAGTTTGTTGAGGCAAAAGAAAGAATACAAGCAAAAACAAATTGTCGAAAATTCATTGCATATTTTCAGGCATATACCAACACTTATGCACCGATTTCCTATCTTCGATCCATTTTTTTCGAGGCAATTGCTCCATCGGACATTGTTGCTCTTTCTATCGGAACACGTTGCGATTGTCTTTCCGAAGACGTCATTTCGCTTCTTGACGAGTTAAACCAACAAAAACCGGTTTGGATTGAACTAGGTCTTCAGACGATTCATAACAGAACTCATCAAGCACTTTCCACACATACAACGGTGGAACAATTTACCGATGCGTTCTATCGATTGCATGCGCGCAATATTCCGGTAATTGCTCACTTAATTCTAGGTCTTCCAGGCGAAACACCTGAAATGATCCGACAATCGGTTTCCTATGTTGCACACGCTCCGATTTCCGGTGTCAAATTGCAATTATTACATATACTAAAAGAAACTCAACTGGCGCATCAGTTTCAAAAAACACCATTTCCTATTTTGTCATTGGAGGAATATTGCGAACTTGTCATTGATTGTGTGGAATTGCTACCTCCAGATATAGTAATTCATCGCTTAACCGGAGACGGTCCACGCAATTTACTCATTGCACCACTGTGGAGTACCGATAAAAAGCGTGTGCTTAATACCATAAATCGTCGCTTCATCGAACGCGACACATGGCAGGGAAAACTTTACAACAAAAAGGAGACGTAACCTTGGCAGAACCATTTACCATTTACAAATTAACTATCTTATACATGTTGGATAAAGCCGGATTTCCGCTTAGCAATACACAGATTTCCAACTTCTTTTTAGAACAGGAATACACGGATTATTTTCGTGTTCAAGAAGTAATTGGCGAGCTTGTAGATTCTGACTTGATTCTTGCAAAGACAACTCATTCCAACACGCAATACACCCTAACTGCGGCCGGAAAACAAACACTTTCCTTTTTTCAAGACAAAATTACAGATGGAATTGTGTTAGATGTAAAGAAATTTTTTGAAGAAAATCAATTAGAATTTCGCCAAGAGAATTCTATTCTCGCCGACTACTATAAGACAACCGGGCATCGTTATGCTGTACGTTGCCAAGTTTGTTCCGATGGAAATACCATCATTGACTTGACTTTAACCGTTAAAACCAAAGAACAGGCAGAATCAATCTGTCACCATTGGAAAACCACTAACGAGGATGTCTATGCTTATCTGATGGACACTTTATTAAACTAGCTCTTTTAAGAATCTCGCAGATTTATTTGCGAGATTCTTTTTTGATACTGTATCCAAATTTTCCAAGTTTTTCACCCATTTGAAAATATTCACCATGAGAATACATAACCAGACCCGTTTCATTCAAATGAAACATGCCGGTTTCATCCATATGTGCTTCATCCACAGTTACACTTAACACCTCTGCCAAAAACATTGTATGACTTCCCAGTTCTCTTTTCTCAATGACACGACAAGCCATATTCACCGGACTTTCTGCAATCCCCGGCACTCGAACTTCAGAAATGGAAACCGGTGTCAAATTCATTTCTTTAAATTTGTCAACCTCTCTGCCACTGGTTACACCACAATAATCACATGCTTTGACCAATTCTTTTGTAGTAAGATTAATTACAAATTCTCCGGTTTCCTCAATCATTGAATAGGAATAGCGTTCTGGGCGTACAGAGATTGAAACCATAGGCGGATTCGTACAAACCGTCCCCGCCCATGCTACTGTAATAATATTTGCTTTTCCTGATTTGTCAGCAACGCTGACCATAACTACCGGTACCGGATTTAGCATATTGCCCGCTTTCCAAGTTTGTTTTTTCATTTATTAAATCCTCTTATAACAAATCGTACTTTTCCATCACCTTTTTCAAGGTATCCTGATGTATCTTTTCTATTTCCGTAAGAGGAAGTCGAAGTCCTCCAACGGCATAGCCCATCAATTTCATTGCAGCTTTCACCGGAATTGGATTCACTTCACAAAAAAGTGCATCGATTAATTCCAAGTATTCTAACTGTAATTCTTTTGCTCCTTCGATATCACCTTCCATAAATTTTGCAACCATCATGTGCGTTTCTTTGGGTATGACATTCGAAAGAACAGAAATTACCCCTTTTCCACCAAGTGAAAGAACCGGCAATATTTGATCGTCATTACCGGAATATATATCCAAATAGTTTCCTGCAACCTGTGAAAGTTTCGCCACTTGCGATATATTCCCACTGGCTTCTTTTATTCCCACTATATGATCAAAATCTCTTCCAAGTCTTGCTGCTGTTTGCGGAAGTAAATTACACCCGGTACGAGATGGAACATTGTACATAATAATTGGCAAAGTAACTGCTTGGGCAATCATAGCATAATGTTCGTACAAACCGTTTTGCGTTGCTTTATTATAATATGGCGTAACAATCAAAAGTCCATCTGCTCCCGCCTTTTGTGCTTGTAAAGATGCTTTGATCACTTCTTTTGTGTTATTTCCTCCGGTTCCGGCAATTATCGGAATTCGTTTTGCAGCTTTTTGAACCGTATAAGAAATCACTTCAAGTCGTTCTTCCTTTGTCATCGTTGATGGTTCTCCGGTTGTCCCGCAAACAATAATGGCGTCCGTTCCCTCTGCGATTTGCCATTCCACCAACTCTCCCAGCACTTCAAAATGAATGCTTTTATCTTCATGAAACGGGGTAATAAGTGCCACTCCGGCACCTGTAAATAATGTCATAAAGATACCACCTCGATATAATTAAATCATAAATTAATATTTGGATTTTCCCTTATTATTTCCGCAATCAATTCACGTTCATCCATATAATATTTTTCCCCTTTTATCTCCTGGTAATCCTCATGCCCTTTTCCTGCAAGTACTACAATATCTCCATCATTTGCATTTAACATACAATACGCAATCGCTTCTTTTCTATCTGGGATGGTAACATATTTACCATCGGCTTTATGCACACCGACAAGTATATCATTGATAATATCCATCGGTTCTTCCTCTCTTGGATTATCCGAAGTAACTACCGTAAGATCTGCAAGACGCGAGGAAACTTCTCCCATCTCATATCTTCTTGATTTTGCACGATTTCCTCCACAACCAAACAAACAAACCAGTCTTTTGGGCTCGTAATCTTTTAAGCTAGTAAGAAGACTTTCTAAAGACATCGCATTGTGTGCATAATCAATCATAAGCGTATATCTCTTTGTAACCGGAATAATTTCAATTCTTCCCTTTACACAAACTTCTAGTAATGCTTTCTTAATCTTATCCACAGCAACTCCAAAATGATTGCAAATTGCGATTGCAGTCAAAGAATTATAGACGCTAAAACTTCCCGGCACATTTACTTCCACTTCAAAATCCATAAGCCCTGACACATGATAACGAACGCCTAAAGCACCGTGGTCCTTTTTTAAAGTCACTTCTTCTGCTCGCAAATCATTGTGCTTTCCGTAACCAAATGTTTCTACCTCACAAGTATGATTTTTCAAAACACCTTCTAAATGCTCGCTGTCTCCGTTAAAAATTCCAGACTTACATTGTTGAAACAGAAGACTCTTACAGTGCATATAGTCATCAAAATCCTTATGCTCATTTGTTCCAATATGATCTGGCTCCAAATTTGTAAACACTCCGATATCGAATGTAAAACCGGAAACGCGATGCAGCATCAATGCCTGTGATGATACTTCCATTACTACTGCATCTAATCCTGCTTCCACCATTCTGTGAAAGTATTCCTGTACAATATAAGACTCTGGCGTTGTATTTGCCGATGGAATTTTTTCTTCTCCAATAATCGATTCAATAGTTCCAATCAATCCGGTTTTCATTCCAGCAGATTCAAGAATCGATTTTACCATATAAGTCGTTGTTGTCTTCCCCTTAGTCCCTGTAATTCCGATGGTCTTAAGTTTTTTTGCCGGATAATCAAAATAGGCAGCTGACATACATGCCAGTGCAAGACGGCTACTTGTCACTTTTACATAGGTGACACCTTCTATCAACTCTACTTCTTTTTCCACAACAACAACGGATGCGCCTTTTTGCACAACATCTGGAATAAATTCATGCGCATCTCTTACCGTTCCGGAAATGCATACAAAAACAGAACCTTGTTTCACCTTTCTGGAATCATAAACCAATGTAGTAATCTCTGTTTCAAGACTCCCTGATAACAAGGTGTATTCTATTTTTTCTAATAGCTTCTTAATCTGCATTGTTCTTCCTCTTTTTTAATTTATTTAGCTGGATGATATTCTCCTGTAAACACTTCTGTTGCCGGTCCTGTCATAAAAATGTGATTTGAATCCGAATCATACTCGATTACCAAATCACCACCTCGTAAATGAACTAACACACGATTATCTGTAAATCCATTTAAAATACAAGCCATAACCGCTGCACATGTTCCGGTACCACATGCCCAGGTTTCTGCCGAACCTCGTTCCCACACCCTCATAGAAACTTCCGTTCTTGAAATCAACTGCACAAATTCTGTATTTGTTCTCTTCGGAAAACGTTTATGATTCTCAAAAGACGGACCTACTTTCTCAATTTCCAAATGTTCCACATCATCCACAAATACAACCGCATGAGGATTCCCCATAGACACACATGTCATTTTCCATTCTCTTTGGTTAACTTCAATTGGTTCCGCCACAACGCGCTCCCCTTTTGCAATAACCGGAATCTCCTGTGGTGCCAAAATCGGCTCTCCCATATCTACACGAACCTGTTCTACTTTTCCATTTTCTACATATAGGCTAAGATATTTAATTCCAGCTCCTGATTCTACAGAAATTCCCTTCTTATCAGTTAGTTTATGGTCATAAACATATTTTGCTACACATCGAATACCGTTTCCACACATTTCTGCTTCAGAACCATCCGCATTGTAGATTCGCATGCGAAAATCCGCAATCTCCGATGGTCCAATTGTAATCAATCCATCCGATCCGATTCCAAAGTGTCGATCACTTACTGCAATAGATAATTCCGCCGCATCTTCTATTGTCTCCTGAAAAAGATTAACATACACATAATCATTTCCACATCCATGCATTTTTGTAAATTTCATATATTAATCATACCTTTCTTAACGCATTTAACTTTATGACTGTTCTGCAAGTGCATTCATAAGCATTGGAATCAGCTGCTTCTTACGGGATACTACTCCTTTTAATAATACTCCGTCTTCATTTGCCTCCTCAAATGATGCTTGTATCAATGCAAGTGCTCCCTTTCCCTTATAGATGAGATAGGTAGATTCATTCAAAATATCAGTCAACATAACAAAAACCATATCTATACTTTTCTCGATTAGTAGGTGTGCAAGCGATAATTCAATTCGTTTTTTCACCTTATCGAGTTCCGGTTTGCTCATCGCACTAATCTGTGCAACTCCAAAGGATTTTTCAGCCGAATGAAATATTTTAAAATCCTGATTTAATATTTCATCATCAGTTTTTCCATCAAAATCGCTACCTGCTTTAAACATTTTCTCAGCAAAGTCTACCACATCAATTCCTGCTATTTCTGCAAGCTTATTGGCAGCATCTTTATCTACTGCCGTACATGTTGGTGAGCGAAACATCAATGTATCCGATAAAATTGCTGCACATAATAATCCTGCAATTTCTTTTGTTATCGTAACATTTTTCTCCATATACATCTGATAGATAATGGTTGAAGTGCAGCCTAATGGTTGATTTCTAAAAAATACAGGCGCCATAGTCTCTAAACTTCCTAGGCGATGATGATCAATAATTTCCAAAATCTCAGCCTCTTCAATATTACTTACGGCTTGTGTTTTTTCATTATGGTCGACAAGAATCACCTGTTTTTTTTGCGCACTTAATAAGTTTCTACGAGAAAACATTCCAACATAGTTCTGATTTTCATCCAGAATCGGGAAGTCACGATGTCTGATTTTCCCAACCGCATCACGGACTTCTTCTACATAATCATCCATATGAAAATGAACAAGATTTCCTTTGGTCATAAAGTACTTAATTGGCATACTTTGATGAATCAAACGCGCAGCTGTAAATGTATCATACGGAGTGCTGATAATTACAACTTCACGTCTGTTTGCAGCCTTAATCACTTCCTCGCTAACATGAAAACCATTGGTCACAATCATACAACTGCAATTTGATTCAATGGCTAAAAGCTGTTCTTCCTCTCTATCACCAATAATAACCAAATCATCATTCTCTACACTATCCGCCAGAACAGTCTTGGAATCCCCTGCAACAACTACTTTTCCACGTACAAAATAACCATGTTCATTTCCGGCCAAAAGCATTCCTTCTAGCGTATCAATCATATTCTTGTATTGCGTTCTTGCAGTAGATAAAATCGCATTATCATATACATCCATATATGATTTTGCAATATCACTCGTAACAATCAATCCTTCCAATTTGTTCTTATTATTTACAATAGGAAGTGTTACAACATTGAGCAAATTCATCATTTCCCAAGCTTTCTTCATGGAAATATTACTGCTAACGCCTTCTGTTTTTCGAATGGCAATATCTTTAATCTGTATTCCAACTCCTTGAATCAAATCAGGAGCTTTCACCTTAAAATAATCCAATACATATGCCGTCTCTGCATTTACATTCCCTGCCCTTTTCGCAATATATGTGACATTGCTTTCTTCTAGCTGATTTTTGTAATTTGCATATGCAATTGCAGCACATATGGAATCTGTATCCGGATGCTTATGTCCAACCACCCAAACCTTTTTTTCTTCCATATAACCCCTCCTTCTTTGAGCCAATTCACAAAATGCAATTTCGAAACTCGTTCGAAATTGCATTTGTAATAAACTTATAATATTAAATCAAATACGCCAAAACTAGATAATAACATCGCAATGATTCCAAGAAAATTCAATACTATCATTGCAACGATAAACTTCACATATCCACGTACAGATTTAACTTTCTTATTGACTGCTTCTACACCATCTACTTTTTCTTCAATCTTTTTCAAGACATCTTGCGTATTGCGATAACTTTGAACACTCTCTGCATGTACCTTACCTGCAATATCCTCTTGCATAAGTTTCACCGTCTCAGATAATTGTTCAAATTCTGCCTTCAATTGACTAACAACATATTGGTTAGATTTGTGCACACTTGCAAGATTCTCGCTAAATGAAACATCTAATTGTGTAAGTTTCTCATTAATCTGATCATCTAACGTTTCGATTTTATTTAAAACTACTCCGGTGACCTCTTCTGCAACCTTTTGCCTTTCGTCTATAACTGACTGTAGCACCTCTACTTGTCCGGAACGCTCGTCAACAATTTTCTGTAACTCTTGAGCCCTAGACTCCCTTGACAAAATAACCTCATGAAGTTGCTTTGCTCTAGCACGAAATTCATCTATCTGAGCTAAAAATGCGTCTGTTTCCGGTTCCGTCTCCTCTAGCGGCTCGTTTGAAGAAACAATCTTCTGATTCACTACAGGCGTTTCAACCAAAGTGGAAACCGGTGTTATTTCTGCATTGTCCAGTGTTTGAGGTACCGACGGCTCAACCGGTGTAATTACCAAATCTTCAGACGGAACCGGATACGTAGGCAATTCTATTACACTTTGCGCTATATTCTTTCCTTGCGTATTCTCTTGTAAATTATCTTGTGTTCCCTTAACTGTCATCTTACCATTTCCACCCTTTATTACATCTTTGTTCTTTAGATCTACCGATTTGGTTCTAGGTGCCTTCTTCTCTACATAATAAGTACTACGTACCGGTTTGTTACGACGCTTTTTCCGAAGCGCATTTGTCCGTATTTTATTTATCAGACTATCCATACCGGTTCCTCCACAGACTTATCTCAATATAAACTATTGTATCATCTAGCTCATTTTTTGTAAATAGTAGTATCGTCCTTTAAACTTTACCATTTGGGAACACGTATCAAAAATTTACTTTATCGTTCTTTTGTATATGGAAAATTCAAAATATCTTTTAACATCTCCATTCTGAATATCTTTCTCACATTCATTCAGTAATTTTCCAGTTTTCTTTGCACACAAATCCCAACGTTCTACCAATTCATCGGAATATGTTCCTTTTAAATTGTATCGTTCACAAATGTATTCTCCAAAGAATTCCGTATTTTTTTTCATCCCATGCACATTTAGATGTTCTTTGTCATAAAAATCTTTCTCCAGATCCAAACCTATTTCTGAATATTTTTCATTCATATTCAAATAATCATAACCGTATTCTGCAATCATTGTTTCTACATCATCAAGAACCTGCGGATTGCTGATTTTTTCTGCGTGCGGAAAACGAACAAACAGTACATTTTCAAGACCCATGTCATTACAATACTGTAATAAATCTTCCATATAATATTGCGCTTTCTCAGTGAAATAGACATCTCCTTCTATTTCCATATCCTCTCCTTCGCAATTATTCGAATAGGTTCCAAATCCCTTGGTATATGAATATCCCGTCAAATTCAAAGCACTCTTTACCGTAAGACAGCTAAAACATTTTCCTAAATCTTTCCAGTTCTCATGATAGGTAGCCATATTACAATAGTATGAATATTGTTCTTCTTCCGGAATCAACTCCTCAATTGTCTGTATCTTATTATCGGACCACGGAATATTATCAATCCAAGTATGTAATTGTGCTGTACGCTCTAAATAAGTATCCTTTTGCAAAAATCCATTTAATTCAAATACAATTAATTTCGGGTCCTGTCTTTTTAAAACTTCCGCCGTCATAGATTTGTATAAATTTCCAGGAACTCCCGCTACAGCTAATGAATACGACGTATAGCCAAACTCTTCCCATGCCAATGTGGCAGAATAACCCGAATAAAACTCACTTGGTCCAACAAGTACAACATCCAGTGAATTTTCCGGTTCTTTATAAAATCCCTTTATATTAGCAACACTTACCGGATCTCCTGCCGAAAAAAAGGAAGAAAGAGCTGCAAAAATCAATATAACAATTGTAAAAAATGCGATTGTTCCTAATATTTTCTTTCGTTTCATAATCTACTCCTAAAACTGCATATATACAAACTCAGCCGGATCCACATTCGGTCCGTAATATCCAAAAATTACAATTGCAAATAAACCAACTAAAATAATACTCCAACGAGCCGGTAATTTCATATTCCATAACATATCCCGAATCTGTTTTCCTGTTTTTTCCTGAATTAATGAAGCAACAAGAATAACAATTGCACCGATTCCTATTACCCAATAGTCCAGATAATCCAGTCCTGCCGGCTCCAAACAGGATGCATGCACCAAATCTGTGATGCGGAAATTGTTAACAGAACGTATTAACATATTCATTGCATCTGAAAAATTCCGTGCAATGTCAAAATAGTAACCGACAAGCACCAATAAAAATGTCCATACAATGGAAACTCCACTATAAATTTTACCTTCTGTCTTCACATGCATTTTTTCCAGTATTTTATCATAGAGCGGTTTTATCAATTCACCAATCAAAATAACCAAACCATTCCATAGTCCAAATGCAACATATTTTCCATTTGCACCATGCCAAATACCAATAATCAAAAATGTAATCAAAGACGCTAAACCGGTTGGAAGAACCTTACTGATATGTTTTCCAAATCTTGGTTTTAACCATTTTCCCATATCAAGGAATTTTTTAGAAATGGAAAGCGGATAAAATACATAATTGCGAATCCAATTTCCTAATGTCATGTGCCATCTATGCCAATATTCTGTTAAGGATTTTGAAAAATATGGACGTTTGAAATTTTCAGCCATTCTAATGCCAAACATTTCACCAATTCCTCGTACGATATCAATTCCACCGGAAAAATCCGCATATAACTGTAATGCATACATGAGCGCAGCCATTAAAATATAAATTCCCGTAAAATTATTTGAATCAGCTGTAACCAGTTCAATCATTTTTACTGCGCGATCGGCAATGACCATCTTTTTAAATGCACCCCATAGGACAAGAAGAGCACCGTTTTTTAAATTGATTTCTTCAAACTTATGACCTACATATAATTGTTTTGCCAAATCATCATACATCGCAATTGGCCCCTGAATAATCTGAGGAAAGAAAGAGACAAATAACGCCAACTTTGCAAAATTTTTCTCAGAGGCCACCTTTTCCTGATACACATCAATGAGATATCCCATTGTCTGAAAAGTATAAAAAGAAATTCCAAGTGGCAACAAAAGGCCCAAATCCGGAGCCGTCAGATGAATTCCAAACACCTGTAACAAACCGACGATTCCGTCTGCAAAAAAATCAAAATATTTCAAAAAGCCAAGAATTCCGAAATTAAGGATAACAACAAGAAGCATAATAGCTCTTCTTTTCCGTAATACTTTGTTTTTATAAGTTTTACGTTCCTCTCTTGTCCATTGTTCTTTATGTTCTGAAATAACAATTTTCTGCTGTTCTAATGCTCTATCTAACAGCCTGGCTCCAATATATGTTGTAATCGTAGTCACAACCATATATATAATGTACTTATTGCATATAATCAGATAATACGCATAACTTGCTGCTAAAAGAACCTTCCAACGATGTTTTTGTGGAAATAAATAGTATACCAATAATGATATTACTACAAAAAAGAAAAATTGTATCGATAATAATTCCATTAGTATACCTCTGAGATTTCATCTGCAACATTTAATTTATCACTACAGATAAACTCTCTACGGCAAACGAATCCTCTCTCTTTTGAATATAAATATATTTTTGGCATCATACGTGAAAGGAATAATACACTTCCTTCTGTAACGGAATAAGCACCACAACATCCAAATGTCAAATAATCGCCTAATTCCAACCATGGGAGGGACACCTCTCGAACCAGTACGTCCGCTGTTGTGCACAAGCTTCCGCACAAACTATAATCGATGGTATCTTCTTTTTTTACAAGATTTCCATCTTTACCCGAATAAACTTGAATTGGCGGAATTTGCATAGCCATATTTTGGCCATAGTATTTTAAGTGATGAATTCCTCCATCACAGATAACGTAATTTGCGTCATCATTTTTTTTGATATCCATCGCTTTTGTTATGTATGTTCCGCAAGAAGATGCTAAAAATCTTCCCATTTCTATACCAAGCGGGTATTTGCTTGCAAATTCTTTTAGCATTTTAGCAATTGTATCTAACAATTGCATATCCGTATCCTGATAATTCTCATCAAAGTATTCAACCGCCATTCCTGGTCCGTATTCCACCAATTGCGGAATAAATTCGAACTTTTGATGCAATTCCTCAATAAAGGATTCCAAATGCGCCAAATCTTTGCTAATGGTTTTTTCCTTCTTTTTTTGTGTTCCGGAATAATAGTGTAAACCAATAAAATCTAATGCCGGAAAATCATTTTTATTTTGAATTAAATATAAAATATCCTCTTCGGACATACCAAATTGATTTCCACTGGACAAACGTAAGATTACTTTTTTTACACAGCCTTTCTCTTTTGCAACTTCGTTTTCTAAACGAGCATGCAAAATACTTTCCGCTGTCATAATACCGACACCATATTCAATGGCTCTTGTTATATCTGTACGTTCCTTCATAACACCGGAATATATAATATTTTCCGGATTAATTCCTAATTTTTGACAAATAGTAAGCTCTCCCGGAGAACATACTTCTACTTTATCAATTTCTTTTGGAAGTATTTCTAATAGAAATGGATTTGCTTTTATGGAATAGGATAACGGAATCGCGTCTCCTAATGCCTCTTTCACGTGACGAACGCGATTGGCAAATACATCTTCATCAAATATGAATGCCGGAGAACACATTCCATTTCCCGAAAGTAAATAATCTGTTACTTTCATTTTAGTCCTCCATCAATCTTTCAATCATTTCCATCATTGCTTCTACTGAATTGAAGTTCTCAGGAACCAAATCCTTTGGGCGAATGGTTATGTCAAATTCGTCATTTAATTCTGCAACAAGAGAAACAATATCAAATGATTCCAATATTCCATCGGTAATCAATGCTTTCTCTGATTCAAAGTCTACGTCCGGTCTTAATTCCTCTAAAATTTCCATTAATGTGTTTTTCATAATCTAATCTCCTTTTGTATTTACATTTCTTTTAATTGTGCCATATCAATTTTTCCATTTGCAAGCTTTGGCAATACTTCTAACTTATTGACTTTTCTTGGAACCATAAATCCTGGTAATACCTTTCTAAGTTCCAAAACCACTTCTTTTTTTTCCGCATTTCCTGAATAGAAAAGGAATAATGCTTCTTTTTCTTTTTTATAGATACAACAGCATTCCTCAACACCTTGTATCTGATTGGCTGCATATTCAACTTCGTCTAACTCTACCCGGTGTCCCATGTGCTTAATCTGACGATCTTTTCTTCCTTTAAACAACAAATTGCCATCCTGCGCAAAGACACCAATATCACCGGTTTTATATATCATTTCATTATAAAACGTATTCAATGGGTTTTGTATAAAGCTTTCATTGGTTCGCTCTCTGTCATGATAATAACCTAATGCTAATATTGGACCTGATACACAAATTTCACCTTCTTCTCCCTGTTTTGGCTCTTTTCCATCTTCAGTGAGAAGGAATACTTTATAATTTTCATAAGGTTTTCCAATCGGAAGAACATCATCTTCATTTACTTTATCTTGAACTACATAATATGTACAAGATGCCGTCGCTTCTGTTGGACCATATTGGTTTACAAAAAGTGCTTCCGGTAAATGTTCTTGCCAGATTTTCAAATATTTACAAGGCATAACTGATCCTGAGAAGCAAATTTTCTTTAACGTAGTAAGTGAAGATTCTTCAAAGGCACCTAATGATGCCGGTACTGTCAATGCAGACACACTCCAACCTACCGCTGTAACACCATACTGGTTTAAGCTATCGAACAAATTGGTCGGCTCCATAAAATATTCCTTTGGAATAATAAAAGTAGAAGCCCCATGCTTCAACGGAAGATAAATATCACGAATTGCCGCTATATAATCAAGAGGCGCTTGATTTCCAAATCTATCTTCCGATGTAATTCCCATTACCTTTGAATAAGCATTAATATAGCACATCAATGATTCATGAGAAGTAATCACACCTTTCGGATTTCCTGTGGAACCGGAGGTGAAAATAATATACAACGGATCCGTTTTCACCATGCCTTCTCGAATGTTCTGTAATATTTCATCGTCACAAGGCTGCTTACATAATTCTTCTATTTCCAACACTCCTATGGTTGATAACCCCTCCTGCTCTCGTAATATTTCCTGCACAACAGTAGCACTTTCCCGGTCTACAAGAATCGCTTCCGGTTGTAATGTATGCAATATTTTCTGTAACCGAACAATTGGTAATTTTGCATCCAAAGGAGCATATGGTCTTCCACTATATACAACTCCAAGATAAGCAGCCGGCGTTAATACATTTCTTCCCGAAATAACCGCAATCGGTTTCTTGATACAACTTATGTTTTTTGTATATCGAGCAATCGCACTTCCAATTGCTTTTGCTTTTTGAGAAAGTTCTCCAAATGTTATTTGGTCTTCTATATCGATAAAAACATTTTTTGTTGCATTTTTCTCAATGGCTACCTCTAACCATTCCAAGACATTTTTCATACTCCACTCCTTTCCACCACAATTTGACATTATATCACACTTTTCTGTAAAAAGAATCATTTTAAATGATTCTTAAGATTTGCTAATAATAATTAAGCTTTATGAAAGGAAAAGAGCCCTTGTTTATAAAACAAGGACCCTTTGCTACTATTTGTTATTCAAATTATTTACCGGCATAAAGAGTAACTAATTTCTTTAAGTGCTCATAACGGTCTTTTGCATTCTGCTCAGATTGTGCAAATAATTCAGCAGCTCTTTCCGGATTGAACTTAGCAAGTGATGCATAACGGTTCTCTCCTTTTAAGAATTCCTGATAATCGCCGGTTGGCTCTTTGCTATCCATAACAAATGCATCTTTACCTTCTGCTGCAGCTACCGGGTTGTAACGGAAGTTAAACCAGTAACCAGCTTCAACAGCAAGTTTCTCTTCTGTCTGAGCTTTGCTCATACCTTTCTTGATACCATGGTTGATACATGGAGCATATGCAATGATAAGTGATGGTCCCGGATAAGCTTCTGCTTCAGCAATTGCTTTTACACATTGGTTCATATCTGCACCCATGGAGATATGAGCAACATATACATAACCATAACTCATTGCAATACCTGCAAGGTCTTTCTTCTTAGTCTCTTTACCACCTGCTGCAAACTGTGCAATTGCACCAACAGGAGTTGCTTTTGAAGACTGTCCGCCGGTATTAGAATATACTTCTGTATCGAATACCATGATGTTGATATCTTTTCCAGATGCAAGTACATGGTCAAGACCACCAAATCCGATATCATAAGCCCAACCGTCACCACCAAAGATCCACTGTGACTTCTTAGCAAGGTAATCTTTTTCTTTTAGGATTTTCTTAGATGCATCACATCCACATCCTTCTAATGCTGCAACTAATTTCTCAGTAGCAACACCATTTTCTACACCACTACTGAAAGTATCATTCCACTCTTTGATTGCGTCTTTTACTTCAGCATTGTCCGTGTTTGCTGCGATGGTATCTAATTCATCTTTTAATCTGTCACGAATTGCTCTCTGAGCAAGTAACATACCATAACCAAACTCAGCCGCATCCTCGAAGAGAGAGTTAGACCATGCAGGACCCTGTCCTTTTTTGTTTACGGTGTATGGTGTAGATGGTGAAGAGTTACCCCAGATAGAAGAACATCCGGTTGCATTTGCAATGTACATTCTGTCACCAAATAACTGTGTTACTAATTTTGCATATGGAGTCTCACCACATCCACCACAAGCTCCTGAGAACTCAAGTAATGGCTGTTTAAACTGAGAACCTTTTACGCTGTTTAATTTAAATTTCTCAACAACTTCCTCTTTTTCAGGAAGAGTTACTGCATAATCAAAGAATTCCTGTTCACCCTGATTTGCTTCAAAGCTTGCCATATTAATTGCCTGTACTTTATCAGGACAAACATTGACACAGGAACCACATCCGGTACAGTCATATGCAGATACAACAACCGCAAATTTGTATCCCGGCATCATGTTCAAGTCTTTCATTGGCATTCCTTCCGGAGCTGCTGCTGCTTCTGCCTCAGTCATTGCAACCGGACGAATTGCTGCATGTGGACATACATAAGAACACTGATTACACTGAATACATTTGGTTGGATCCCAAACAGGAACATCCGTTGCTACTCCACGCTTCTCAAATGCAGAAGTACCTGCCGGAGTATAACCGGTCTCGTATTTTCTGGTTACAGATACTGGAATAGAGTTACCCTGCTGTGCATTTACTTTAGACTGAATGTTCTTTACGAACTCAACTGCATCTGCTCTATCACCCTTGATTTCTCTTGTGAAATCCTGATCTTCACAATTCTTCCAGCTTTCCGGAACATTTACTTTCTTGTATGCAGTTGCACCGGCATCGATTGCGTCGTGATTCATCTTAACGACATCATCACCCTTCTTCGCATAAGACTTGGTAGCTGCATCTTTCATTAATTTGATAACTTCTTCTTCCGGAATCAACTTGGTTAATGAGAAGAATGCTGATTGAAGAACCGTATTGATACGATTTCCAAGTCCGATTTCTTTACCAATCTTCACACCATCGATGATATAGAAGTTGATGTTGTTTTCAGCAATATATCTCTTAACCTGTCCAGGTAATTTCTCATCCAATTCTTCTTCTGTCCATTGTGTGTTGAAGAGGAATGTTCCACCCGGAACCAAATCCTGAACCATGTTATATTTATAAATGTATGCTGTACAGTGACAAGCTACGAAATCCGCCTGAGAAATCAAGTATGTTGAATGGATTGGTGTCTTTCCAAAACGTAAGTGGGAAATCGTAACACCACCGGATTTCTTAGAGTCATAATCAAAATATGCCTGTGCATACATATCGGTATTATCACCGATAATCTTGATAGAGTTCTTATTCGCACCTACGGTACCGTCTGCTCCAAGTCCCCAGAACTTGCAGTTTGTGGTTCCTGCTGCAGTAGTAACCGGATTTTCTTTTACTTCAAGGGAAAGATGTGTCACATCATCGATAATACCGATAGTGAATTTCTCTTTCTCTGTATTGCGGAATACAGAAATAATCTGTCCCGGAGTAGTATCTTTTGAACCAAGTCCGAAACGTCCGCTGGTAATTGGAGTATCTTCGAATTTTGTTCCTTTTAATGCAGCTACAACATCAAGATATAATGGTTCTCCAATTGAACCCGGCTCTTTTGTTCTGTCTAATACTGCGATACGTTTTACAGAATCAGGAATTGCTGCAACAAATGCTTCTTTGGAGAATGGTCTGTATAAACGAACTTTTACAACACCAACTTTCTCTCCTTTAGATACTAAGTAATCAACTGTCTCTTCGATGGTCTCACAAACAGAACCCATAGCAACGATAACCGTCTTGGCATCTTTTGCACCATAATAGTTGAATAATTTATAATCTGTTCCAAGCTTTGCATTTACCTTGTCCATGTACTCCTGAACAACTGCAGGCATTGCATCGTATGTAAGGTTGCAAGCTTCTCTTGACTGGAAGAAGATATCAGAGTTCTGTGCAGAACCTAATTCACATGGATGATTCGGATTCAATGCATTCTTGCGGAATGCATCAACTGCATCCATATCTACCATATCTTTTAAATCTTCATAATCCCATGCCTCAATTTTCTGAATCTCATGAGAAGTACGGAATCCATCAAAGAAGTTGATAAATGGAAGTCTTCCTTTGATTGCTGCACAGTGAGCAACCGGAGTCAAGTCCATAACTTCCTGTACAGAAGATTCACAAAGCATAGCCACACCGGTCTGGCGACAAGCCAATACGTCTGAGTGATCTCCAAAGATATTTAAAGCATGAGAAGCGATACAACGAGCAGATACGTTAAATACGCCCGGAAGTCTCTCTCCTGCAATTTTGTAAAGGTTCGGAATCATAAGCAACAAACCTTGTGATGCAGTAAATGTAGTTGTTAATGCACCTGCTGTCAAAGAACCGTGAACTGTTCCGGCAGCACCTGCCTCTGATTGCATTTCTGTAACCTGAACCGTCTGTCCGAAGATATTCTTTCTTCCGGCAGTTGCCCACTCATCAGTTGCTTCAGCCATTACTGATGAAGGTGTAATTGGATAGATAGCTGCCACATCGGTAAACGCATAGGAAACATGCGCTGCTGCATGGTTACCATCCATAGTTTTCATTGAACGTTTCATGTTAGTTCCTCCTATGATAAATTATTTATAAATGTTCAATCATTGACATATCTAATACATGCCATCAGATACTAGTTTAGGAAAAAAAGCTTAAAAAATCAAGACTTTCAACCTCATATTATTGTATTTTTTGAGATACTATTTCATCAACTCTTAAATATAAATTCTCAAATTCTGATATTTCTATCGGTCGATTGCATAAATACCCCTGACCACGCTCAAATCCGCATTCTATCAAAAACGCTTCCTGCTCAATTGTTTCGATTCCCTCGAATATAATCTCTTTTTCTGTGATTTGAACCAATTTTCCAATCTGCATCAAAATATCCCGTTGTTTTTGATTAATATCCTTACGGATAAAGCTTTTATCCATTTTTACAACATCCGTTGGTAAATCCGTTAAGATGGCTAGTGAAGAAAAGCCCGTTCCAAAATCGTCAATTGCCGTGCGAAGTCCTTTCTCACGTAATTGCGTCAAACAATACTTTAACACATCTAAATTCTTAACGAATACCCCCTCCGTGATTTCAATCTCTATATTTTGCGGAGCAACATCGTATCTTTGTATAATATGAAAAATACGATTTAAAAAATCACTTCCGTCATCTTCAAAATGCCTTCCGGAAAAATTAACTGAAATTACGATTTGCGGACGTCCTTCTTCTTGCCAGCGACTCATTGTCTTAAGCACTTCTTCAAAGATAAAAAAGTCCAATTCCTTTATGTATCCTATTTTTTCTAATGGATCCAAAAATGCTCCCGGCAAAAGAACTGCGCCATCTTCTTTTTTCCATCTGGCAAGCGCCTCTGCCCCATAAATATTTTGTTTTCCCAAAATAAATTTCGGTTGCAAATAAACGCAAAAATCATCGCGATATAACGCCTTATAAAAATCGCCAATAATCTGTTGTTCTTCTGTTCTCTTTTGACGAAGTTCCTTTTTGAAGAAAATCACTTCATGGCCTCGTTGTTTTTTTGCTCGTTTCCATGCAAGACTGGCATTTTCCACCGCTTGTACAATATCATCATACTCCAAATCGATAATATACGCTCCTGCGGATATTCCGATACTACTGCTAGGATATTGGTGACTTTGTGTACTTGCAAACTTCCGATTGTGTTGTTGCAAAACCTCTCTTAACTGTTCTTCCGATTCTCCTGACAATAAAAAAATAAAATAATCTGAATACAACCGACACCCCATTTCAAAAAACTTCTGCTCCGATGTCTCTCTTGCAAAAATCCGTAATGCATTATCTCCTACGCGATATCCATAATTCTCATTCACATATCCAAAATTATCAATATCCATATATTCAATTGCATACAACTTTGAGGTATCTGCATGTTCCAAGAAGGCATTCGCATTTTCCAAAAATGCATCATAATTATATAGTCCGGTTACCTGATCTTTATTCTGAAGTTGACGAAGTTCCGCTTGGGACTCGTCCATACGATGCCGCAAAGAAACAAAAATCGCAATCATTCTGGTCAATTCCAAAATCAACTCGAGTTCCTGTTCCCCCCATTTTCTGTCATAATCCCATGAAACAAACGATATGAGTCCAGTCTTCCCGCCAAGATATTCAAATTTCCCAATAACCCTAGAAAACTTTTGCTCTGCCAAATCCTTTCGATTATCATTCAATAAAAGTTGTATCTTATGCGGGTCATCAAACCCCATTTTTTTAGTAACAAAAAGTTCTCCCGGCTTTAACGCAATGATTTCCGGCTCGTCCCACACCATATCCACTTTATCATAGTAATGATATTCTTCACTGTAATAATTTGTCATAGTTGCAAGTGAAAAATCTTTATACTCAAAAATTGCCACCAGTTCCAACCGAAAATGAGCGGCAATCCGGCGCAAAAGCATATTTAGGGAACCATCAATATTTCTTGCATGTGTCATCAATCCCATGGCAAAAACAAGGAACTCTCTATCCTCCTGTCGCATTCCTATTCGCGTATCTAAATTTCGATTCTTTCGCTGTATTGGACCAACATCACTTTCTTTTGCAAGTTTGTATCCATCTTTTCCGGATTCCTTCACACGATACATGGCATGGTCTGCCTTTTCAAACAAAGTGGAATAATCCATACCATCGCAACCATAGACTGACAACCCAATACTAATTGATAACTTATGTGATACATCATCTCCGGAATACTCTTTCATCAAAAGGGAGCATAAACTTCTGGCTTTTTCTTCCGCATGTTCCAACGTTGTATCTCGCATAAACACTAAAAATTCGTCTCCACCTACACGACCAATCACATCATCACTGCGAAACAGTTCTTGCAGTTGTGTTGCAACATCTACAATCACCGTATCTCCAAAGGTATGCCCGAAGGTATCATTTATATGTTTAAAATCATCAATATCAATTAAGAACATCACGTGACACTGATTTGGATTTTTTCGAATAATTTCCTGCACCTCATGTTGTGTAGCCACTTTATTTAAAAGTTTGGTCAATGGTTCTCTTCTTACTGCATCCTGAAAATACTTATCCCGCTCAATATTATATGTTTTCCCGATAATACGAGTTATCTTTCCATCACGATTAGCAATGCTACGATAAAAAGTCCGCAGCCAGATATAACATTCTGCCTCTTCTTCCTTTGCAACATTTAAGCGATACTCCAGTGTCCCAAATATCTCTTCTTCAAAAGCTTCTTCCATCGTTTCAATGAACACAGCGCGTTCATTCGGATGTATAAGCGCAGTTGCCACATCATAAGGAACATATCTATCCGGTTCATTCTCTACACCAATCAACTCATGAATATGGCCCGAATACAAAAACAACATCATCTCTACATTAATTTCAAAGGGAATCTCTTTGGTTGCTTCTTCTAACAACTCATATTGTTCTTCCATGGTTTTTGCCTTATGAATATCCCAAATTGCAATGATCCTACGCATAATCCCATCATTTTCTTCTAATACGGAACATGTTACCTGCACCCAACGTAATTCATTATGCTTTCTACAGATACGAACCTCGCAAGTCGTCGTTTCATCTTCTTTTGCCTGAGATAAGGTATCAAAAAAATTCTGCCTGTCATTTGCGCAGATAAGTATTGTTCGATCTTTAATAAGGTCTAATTCTTCTCTTGTATAGTCAAACAATCGGCAAAATTCCGGATTCGTGCTTTCCAATCTCCACCTATCTTCAAATCTCAAAGTAGCCATTGCAACCGGCACGTCATGCCCCATAACCATATTTCGCATCTTTTCTCTCCATCCCCAACCAAAAGTAGGTATCATTATATCATATTTTTTTGCCTTTTCCAACAGAAACACTTGCAAAATATGAATTATAGGATAAAATAGAAAACGATTGTATATTTTTAGATTCACAATAGGAAGGTGAAAAAATGATTAGTGCAAACAACATTACTTTACGCCTTGGAAAGAAGGCTCTTTTTGAAGAAGTAAATATCAAATTTACTGAAGGAAACTGTTATGGTCTTATCGGTGCAAACGGTGCCGGTAAATCTACATTTCTTAAAATTCTTTCCGGACAGCTAGAACCAACAAGCGGAGAAATTGTTATCACACCGGGTCAACGTCTTTCTTTTTTACAACAGGATCACTTTAAATACGATGCTTTTTCTGTATTGGATACTGTTATCATGGGAAACAAACGTCTTTATGACATCATGAAAGAAAAAGACGCCATCTACATGAAAGAAGATTTTTCTGACGAAGACGGAATTCGCGCCAGCGAATTAGAAGCAGAATTTGCAGATATGGATGGTTGGAATGCAGAATCAGATGCTGCAACTTTATTAAATGGTCTTGGAATTCCAACGGAAGATCATTACTCCATGATGGCAGATTTGCCGGGTGCCGTAAAAGTGAAGGTTCTTCTTGCTCAAGCATTATTCGGAAATCCGGATATTCTACTTCTCGACGAGCCAACGAACCACTTAGACTTAGATGCAATCGCTTGGTTGGAAGAATTCCTTATCAATTTCGAGAATACCGTCATCGTGGTATCTCATGACCGTTATTTCTTAAATAAGGTATGTACCAATATTGCAGATATGGATTATGGAAAAATCCAGCTTTATGCCGGAAACTATGACTTCTGGTACGAATCCAGCCAATTAATTGTACGTCAGATGAAGGAAGCGAATAAGAAAAAAGAAGAAAAAATCAAAGAACTACAGGATTTTATTTCCCGCTTCTCTGCAAATGCTTCCAAATCCAAACAGGCAACTTCTCGTAAGCGTGCTTTGGAAAAAATTCAATTGGATGAAATCAAACCTTCCAGCCGTAAATACCCATACATTGACTTTAGACCAAGTCGCGAAATCGGTAATGAGGTATTAACCGTGGAAGGCATCAGTAAAACTATCGATGGTGTAAAGGTATTGGATAACATTTCCTTTATTGTTGGACATGATGATAAAATTGCGTTTGTTGGTGGTAATGAGCTTGCCAAAACCACACTCTTTAAAATCCTTACCGGAGAAATGGAACCGGATTCCGGAAGCTATAAATGGGGTGTAACCACCAGCCAGTCTTACTTCCCAAAAGACAATACCGAAATTTTCGCTACTGACGATTTAATTGTTGATTGGTTGACACAATATTCCGAAATCAAAGACGCAACTTATGTTCGCGGATTCCTTGGAAGAATGCTTTTTGCCGGTGAAGATGGCGTCAAAAAAATGCGCGTTCTTTCCGGAGGAGAAAAAGTACGTGTTCTTCTCTCCCGTATGATGATAATGGCATCCAATGTCTTGATTTTTGACGAACCAACCGACCATTTAGATATGGAATCCATCACCGCATTAAATAACGGAATGATGAAATTCTCCGGAGTTATTTTGTTTGCATGTCGTGACCACCAGGTTGTTCAGACTACTGCAAACCGAATTATTGAATTTCTTCCGGATGGAAGCATGATTGACAAAGTATCTACTTACGATGAATACTTAGAAAGTGATGTCATGGCTAGAAAACGTCAAGTTTATAATATGACCGTTGAAGATGTGAATGAAAATTAATTGTTCATTTAATAAAAGCTACCGATTGCTCGGTAGCTTTTTGTTTATCTAGAAAATATTGTTGTAAATCGATCCGGATGAATAATTGTTCGAATAATTACCAGTACGAGAATATGTATTTGATTTCAAAGATTCGCTCTGTGCATAATGGTCAATTAAGGACGCCTTCGCCGCTACAGAATATGCATATGTACCGGTTCCTTTCAATAAAGCTTTCACATTAGACATATCAGCTTTTAAAAAAGTATCCTTATCCATACGCAAAGTATTATTACTCTCATTTATTGAAATTCCAATGCTTTCAAGCATCTTAGCGTTCTGTTCTGTTGCAGTTATCATAGAATTAGCCGCGTTGGCAATTCCGGAAACATCCGATTCTTCCGCCTGCTTAATCAATGAATTATAATCACTGATAAACGCATCCATCTTTTTATAAATTGCCTCCCGATCATAATCCATGGTAACTTTACCATCTTCGCCGGTGACACTCTTCTTATTGAACAAAGAATTACTCTTATATAAACTTTGTGCAGACTCAACCAATCCGGTTGCTAACTCCTCTGTCTTTGCAAGTTCTTCGTTGGTCGCCTTCGCAGTTGATGTGGAAAAATTATTTTTCTTAGAAGATGTAGACTTATCAGTTTCTCCTACTTCCTGCGCATAATATGCACGCATCAACTTCGAGTAGGTACCATTACGAATGTTGGCATAATCGGTAAAATTAAAATTAAACAAACTGTTTGAACCGATGTTATTGTATGTTCCTAAGCTCGATAACATGGTTGTAAATGCACTATAATTCGTCATATCCCTCACTCCTTTGATTTACAAAACAGACATCCTTGACTGTTATCTTATATATCGACACTTTCCTATTTATACAATACTACATTTTCTATTTTTTTACAAGTAAAAACGAGCCCTTACACTCGTAAGGACTCGTCTGATATCTAAAATTATCTTTTTGAAGGTGGCAAAATTTCTGTTAAATTATATGATTTGATTCTTTCCGCACTTGCTTTGTATTTTTCAGTACTACGATTTGCAATTGCCTTTCCTTCGTTTTCCTTAATATCATCCGCATGAATAAATTTTCCTGAAAGAATGTCATGTGCATGTGCTTCATTCTCCGGTGGAAATACGAATTTCACTTTGCCATTTTCCACCTCTATTTTACCTTCAATTCCACAAGTCATACAAATCGCCGTGTTGCTATCACCTTCGCCAAAATAGAAGTTCTTGCAGTGGCAATGCGGACAAATTCCGGCATCCCCTTTCCACTCTGCTTTTTCGTAATCAGCCGCCGCCGCAACAAGATTACGTCCAATTTCACGAACTCTTTCTACTTTCTCATCTTCCATAATGATGTTCTTAGACCATGCAAATTTCTCATTATCAATAATCTTCCAGCCCGGTGACAACGCCAGCATACTATGGTCATATTCAATTGCTGTTGCCCAGTCTGAGCCTCCAATTCCAATAAAAGAAATTACTTTATCCTTTAACAATCTTGGATCTACCGGTTTCGCATTCGGGTCATTCTCCGCAATTTTGGTAGCAACCACATTCATACCACGATCCATTCTAGGTCCAAAACGATCCATCAAAGAATGAAACAATGCACTAGCACCTTTTTCAAAAATCGGATCTACAACCAGAACACCATCTG
Source organism: Lachnospiraceae bacterium (assembly GCA_045531055.1). GTDB lineage: Bacteria > Bacillota > Clostridia > Lachnospirales > Lachnospiraceae > Roseburia. Next base: position 36,269 of record JAZSDG010000021.1, read on the forward strand.
CATCCAGCAAAATGCTTCTAAATTCATCAAATTCATCTTTTCTGGTACAAATATTACCTTTTCCCATTACCAAACCGCGAGAGCAGGCAACACAACCGGTACAATACTGAATCTCCCAATCGTGTAAATGAATAAATGATACTTCTGCGCCCGCTTCTTGTGCTGCGATTAAAGCCTCTTTACACATTGCGTCATTGCTTCCGTTTCTTGTTCCTAAAGATACACCTACAATTTTCATATGCTTGCCCTCCGTATTATATTTTTATAAACAAACCTTAGTATACTATCGGTTTGTGCGGTTCCAAATAACGATATTCTCCATTTTCATTCTGAAACACTTCCAAATTACATCGTACATTCTGAGTCGGATCCGGATGATTCTTCCAAAGTTCATATAATTTCGGAAGAAAAATCGGCCACTGCGATGCTTCATAATCTTCATGCTCTGTAGCAAAATTCGGTACAATTTTCACATCCGGATTTTCTTGAAGCATCTCAAGGATAAACTCCGGCGGTGCAGTTGCTTTGGTATTTTGCACAGTCGCTGTTATATGTAAAAGACCTCCTTGTGTATCTTCCCACATGTGAATTGTCGCATCCAGCCATTCACCCTTGCCATTAAAGACACCTTCGCAAATAACATGTTTTAAACAAGTCGTAAACGGATAATGTTCTTCTAACGACAATCGTGTAATCTGAACGCCATTTCCTCCGAACACCGGCAATCCCGGCTCTACTACTTCGGAGATAATATGTGCGGAATTCATCATTCCATACTTCCATGGTTCTTTTACCCAACTAAAGCGTTTGTGCGAACCTGGCGCCCATAAATAGTAACATTTCTCCATATTTGCCCAAAACCAATCCATCATCTCTGCCGTTACCCCCGGCAAAAAATGTTGCTTCTGTGATGGTAACACAAATCCCCTGTCTACAAACTTCCGGCTCAACTGCAGTTCCGGCAATGGTGGATTCGGCTTTAACGGTTTCTCATAAGGCACGAAATCAATTTTCGTATTATCCTTAAAAGGTATATAGGTTTGTCCACCATTTGGAATATAACTATTGTTGTCACCCATTCCATTACCCCCTCTCCATTTATTCTTATATATATTATAACATTATATATTCTCTATTTGCCAGTCAATTTGCGCCAATCCATTATTTACTAAGAATTCATTCGCCTGACTAAAATGCTTACATCCAAAAAATCCTCGATAAGCCGAAAGTGGACTCGGATGCGGTGCTTTCAAAATCAGATGTTTCGGATTGTTCAGCATAGGTATTTTGCTTTGTGCCGGTCTCCCCCAAAGCAGATAAACCACCGGTCTATCCTGCTCATTCACTGCGCGAAGAATTGCATCTGTAAACTGTTCCCATCCTTTTCCCTGATGAGAATTTGCCTGATGCGCCCGAACTGTAAGCACTGTATTTAATAGTAACACCCCTTGGTCGGCCCATTTTTTTAAATAACCATTGTTTGGAATTTCACAACCCAAATCTTCATTTAATTCCTTGTATATATTTTGTAGCGAAGGTGGTATATCCTTTTGCTCCGGCAAAACAGAAAAACTAAGCCCATGTGCCTGATTTACATTATGATACGGATCCTGCCCCAAAATAACTACTTTCACCTGACTAAGAGGAGTAAAATGCATTGCGTTAAAAATGTCCTCTGACGGTGGATATACCGTCGTCTTTCCATACTCTTCTTTCACAAATTGATATAAGCTACGATAGTATGGTTTCTTAAATTCCCCATTAATGGCCTCCAGCCAATCATTTTCTAACATCGCCATGTACTTTCTCCAAATTATCTGCGAACAGATACACCTCTGCCTGCAAGATAATCTTTTAAATCCTTAATTTCGAGTTCTTTGTAATGGAACAAAGACGCTGCAAGTGCCGCATCTGCATGCGCATCTACCAATGCATCATAAAAATGTGCTTTGGTTCCTGCACCACCAGATGCAATTACCGGAATTGAAACATTATCAGCAATCATTCTTGTCAACTCGACATCGTATCCGGCCTTGGTTCCATCGCAATCCATACTGGTCAAAAGAATTTCACCAGCACCTAGTTGATTTGTCTTCATTGCCCATTCCACTGCATCCAAACCGGTATCAATTCTTCCGCCATTCTTGTATACATTCCATCCACTTCCATCTGCTCTTCTTCGCGCATCAATCGCAACAACAACACATTGACTCCCGAACTTATCAGCTGCATTTCCAATCAATTCCGGTGTATTAATAGCAGACGAATTAATGGAAATTTTATCTGCACCTTCACGTAAAATTGCTTTAAAATCCTCAACAGTACGTACCCCACCTCCAACGGTAAACGGGATAAATACTTTCTCTGCAACATGGCGAACCATATCAATGACGGTATTACGGTTGTCCGAAGATGCTGTAATATCTAGAAAAACAACTTCGTCCGCACCAGCTTTATCATACGCAGCAGCAATTTCTACCGGATCACCGGCATCGCGCAAATTTACAAAATTTACACCTTTTACAACTCTTCCATTATTCACATCCAGACAAGGGATAATTCTCTTTGTAAACATTATACTTCTCCTCCCTTTATCTGCGTAAAATTCTTCAAAATATGTAGTCCAACCGTGCTGCTTTTCTCTGGATGAAACTGACATGCAAGTACGTTACCCTTTTCAACGGATGCATGAATAATCGTACTGTAATCTGTTGTCGCCTTGACAATTGATTCATCCGTAGCTTTCAGATAATAGGAATGTACAAAGTATACATATGCTTGTTCATCTACACCCTCATATAATCTTCCATTATTCTGCAAATGAAGAGAATTCCATCCGATATGCGGGATTTTTAGACCTTCCTTATCCGGAATTCGAAGAATCTTACCATCCAATATGCCAAGTCCCTCTACTCCTTGACTCTCCTCACTTCCTTCAAACAAAAGCTGTTGGCCAAGACAAATACCTAAGAACGGTGTCTGCTTTTCCACTACATCATAAATCACTTTGTCAAGTTCATATTTTTTCAGTTGCTTCATTGCATCTCCAAAAGCTCCAACTCCCGGAAGAATAACTCTGTCAGCCTTAAGAATTTCTTGAAAATTCCGTGTAATCACACAAGACTGTTCCAATTTCATAAGAGCTTTTTCAACACTTTTCAAATTACCTGCGCCATAATCAATAATTGCTACCATTTCGTTTTCTACTCCAAGCCTAATTCTTTTAATTTCTGATGCAATGCTATCGTATATTCTCTCCGACCATCTGAATTGTATATTTCCACAGCATCATCATACGACATACCATACGCATTTTCTAATTCTGTCGCTATTTTTTCTTTGAGATTTCCTAATTCTACAGTACATTCATAATCCTGCGCATTCTTCTGATTCAACTCACATCTTCCTGCCGCACAAATCAAAGAATCGAGCGCCATCTCTTGCTCATCAAATTTGTAAAAACTTTCATAAGCATGAAACTCACTTGCCACCGATGCAAGTATCGCTGTCTGATTATAAAGTTTCTCATCTTTCTCTTTCATTTCTAATCCACCAAGCAATTGATACGCTTCTTCATATCGCCCTACGTTAAAATATTGCTTTGCTGAAGAAACACTTGAAGCATATCCCAAGAAAGATGTTCCAAGCAATACCAAAAGCATAAGCGAACCTACCATAAGCAAAATCAATATCACCGGGCCTTTCGGCAGAGGCGGTGTATTATCTATTACCTTTGGTTTTTTAGATTTCGGCGGTTTCTTTGGTTTCGGCGGTTTCTTTTTATCCGGCTTTGCCTTTGTTGGTGTTTTTTTCTTTTCTTTTTTCACCTTCTTTTTTCCGGAATCAGCTGAATTAGAGTCTTTTGAATCCGATAATTCCATCAAAATCTGCTGATTTTCATCAGAAAGTTCATTAATTAGCGAAGTCTTTTCCGATGTTCCTGTAGATTTCACTACTTTATCATCATCTTCTTCACCAAAAAGCATTTTTTTTATTTTATCCCAAAAAGATACTTGTGTTTTCTTGAAAACAGGTGGTTCTTCTTCAATGCTTTTTTCCTTTTCCTGCATTTCGTTTTCAGCAAATAATCCAATCAAATCTCCATCATCAATTTTCTTTATTTGCCCATCTTCCGAAATCATCTCTCCGAAATCAGAAAGTTCTCCCGATTTTGCAAGAAGCTCCATCAAATCATCATCACCGACACCTGCAAGATCCGGTTCTCCAGCTTCCGTCATCTTAAATTCAAGTTCTGGCGACTTTTGAGGTTCATTCCAATTACTTTCTTCTGCCATAAGAGATTCCAGAGAAACTTCCTCTATTTTTGCCTCTTGTTGAGATGTTATCTCATTCTTGCTTTCCACATTGGCATCAAACTTTGATTCCATTTCCAGTAAAGATTCTTCCGAAAGCGAACCTGACGATGTAACTGTTTCTATTACCGGCTCTGCGGTCGGCGGAACAGCCGGAATTGATTCTACACCTTTTGAATTTTCTTCAATTCCCTGCAGTAGCGAATGTAAATTTCCCGAAATTGTTTCCGGCTCTTTATTTACTCCCATCAAATCATCCTGTTCTGCTTCAAGTTCCTTCTCAAAGTCGGCAAAATAATCCTTATACAAATCAGATTCTAATTCATCTTCAAATGCTTTTAAGAACTCATCATCCTGATCTAACGGTACTTTCTTTTTTGGTGTTTTTTGTTCCAAATCCGACTCATCCTTTTCCGTTGGAATATTATTGTCAAATAAGGATTCTAATAAATTATCCAAATAATTTTCTGACGAATTGTTGCTCATATACCATCTCCATTAGCACGAAAGGATGTGATGATTTCACCACACCCCTTTCTTTTGTATTCTATCCTTTTTGATCAATCAGCCCATCAATCGCTTCTACCAATTGGCCAATCTCCGGCTTAGTCAACTGCGCATCCGCTCCAAGTCGTTCACCTTTACGTCTCATTTCTTCATTCACTAAAGAAGAGAAGATAACAAGTGGGATACTTTTAATAACATCATCTGATTTCACAAGTTTGGTCAAACGGTGTCCATCCATTCTTGGCATCTCTATATCTGTGATAATGCAATGAACTTTCTGATGAACAATGCCTTTTTCCTTATAATCACAAAGTTTATCCCACGCTTCTTGTCCATCTGCCGTAACAATCAAATTCACATATCCGGCCTTTCTCAAGCAGTCAGTAATTAATTTACTAAGAAGTGGTGAATCTTCCGCAATCAAGATTGGTGATTCACTTCTATCACGCTCAACCATATTATCAATATCCGCGGTTCGAAGACCCGTTTCCGGACTAATGGAAGAAACAATCGATTCGAAATCCAAAATCACAACCAATTTATCATTCATTTTGATTACACCGGTGGACACACTTCCTTCTTGTCCATTCAGTGTAGAATCCGGCTTAATAATTTCTTCCCATGACACACGATGAATACCAATAACCTGATCAACATGAAATGCTATATCTAATTTATTAAAATTCGTTATGATAAACAATCCGTGTCCATCTTCCTGATCCGGCAAACCTAGACATCTTCTTAAATTCACAACCGTAATCATTGTATCACGCGGCATAAAAATGCCTTCAATAGTCGGAGGTGTATTTGGAACCGGGGTAACCTCTTGATATTGCAGAATTTCTCTAATCTTTGCAACATTAATTCCGTAATGATTATTCCCCAATTTAAATTCCAATATCTCTAACTCATTCGTTCCTGACTCCAAAAGAATATTCGTATCCATATCTTCCCTCCCGAATTCATGTATATAGTTGATTATATCATATTATTCTACAAATTGTACAAATATTTTTGCTTTTTTCACAAATTTATTGGGCTTGTTTTACCATCTCTTTCGACTGAAAGCTTTATATCAGAAATCTGTTTCCCTATATCGTCCGAAATCTGGAAAATTAATACAACATCCACTTGCTCACCGGCTTTTAGTTCTCCTTCATAAGTAGACAAACCATATAATAGCAATGTCATCTCTTCGGTCACCCAATCTTTCCCATTAAAACAAGCACGAAATGTTGGTTCTAGGCTCAATATATCCACAGTTACTGCAGAGGAAGTTACATTTTTCATAGTAAAGTCCATAACCACATATGTCTTTCCATCTGTCGCATCTATAGAATAGTAAGCACCTTCCTGATAACTATTAGTTACCTCATATCCCTGATACCAAACATCCAAAACACCGCTTTGTCCAATTGCATCCGCTAAGGAAATTTCCTCTTCCTGCAGCTTGTCCACGGTTGCTTGTGTGCCGTTCCCTTGCGACACACCTTGCGTATCTTCTTGCTCATCCTTTGGATCTTCCGGTTCTTGCGTCTCCTGTTTAAAATATTTCTCGTCAAGTACCTGCACGCCGTCTTTTTGGAAAATATTATGTTTTGCCACTGCATATGCTGCATAATCCACAATGACTTCTTCTTCACTTTTTGTCAGTTCATACATTGTGGTTCCGCAACCACCAAAAAGCATTGACAAAGCCAAAGCAAATGATAGTAATCCCACTTTCCGTCTCATCATGGCTTCTCCTTTCATGATTAGATATATTATAACATTTTCCGATGCATTTCCGCAACTGATTTACCCTTATTCCTCTCGTTCTTCAAGTATTTTTTCTCTTTTCTCGAGTTGTTTTTCTCTTTCGTCTAATTCCTGCTCCCATTGCTCATACTTATCGATAATTTCATTCTCATAATTAATGATATTTGTATTATTTCCGCTTAGATATGTAATCCCAAACATACCAATTATAATTGCACCAAAAACAACTACAAAAAAAAGCGCTATTTTGTAGGATTTCTTATAATCCCGCTCCTTTTTCTTTGACTTTACTTTTTTGGGTTCTACTTCATTGCATGTTCCGTTTTGGGTATGCAACGGAATCGGACGAATCTCTTCATTTTTGATATATGGAATTGTAAGAAGATATTCCTGAATTTCCCTCAAAAAAGTGATTCCTACTTCTGTTTCAAAAATGTGTTCCGATATTAGTTTATTGTATAATTTTAACACAACATCCGGATCATCCATCCTTGTTTGCGCTTTGATATAGCGAATTCCTTCCGCTTCTTTTTTCGCCTGCTGCATTTGTTCTTCCGTTTCAAACGCAAATCCACCATATTGGTACATAACTTATTGACCTTTAATCCCTTTCTATCGTCCGCTATCTTTCTCTACTATTATACCGGACTGGTATGCTTCAATTAATTCCTTAATATCCTCAATTTGTTCACGCATTCGTTTTCCACTATCTGTGTCCCCCACCAAAATTCGCTTATCCATATATTCCACTGCCTCTTGTTTTGAAACAATGTCTATTTCCTCCCTGACAGCTGCTTCCGCAGATTCAAACGGCTCATGCGCCGTAAGCGTCAACCCATACGAATTATATACAAGTGTATATCCGGCAATTCCAGTTCTTCTGCGATATGTCTTTGAAAAGCCACCATCAATAACAATGACCTTCCCCTCGCATTTTACCGGACTTTCCCCTTTGACACGATGCACAGGAACGTGCCCATTGATAATATGTACACGCTCTCTTTCCAAGCCAAACTCTTTCAATATTTGTTCTGCAATCTCTACCCGATTCAACAACTGATAATATACATTTTTCGGTTCTACTTTTAACTCTTCTTCATTCAGAAAGTAGCGTTCAAACGTTGCCATCTTTGCCCGTCCATACAATGGTGAATTTGGTGATGTCCAAATATACCACATCATATCTTCACCTTTCTCACGTTCAGCTTCGTCTTTTGAGAAAAAAGCCTTACGCACATAAGCTTCCATCACATCAAATAGTGATTTCCCGCTATATTCTGCTCCGTAGATATTTACTTTTTTAAAGCTGCCATCTTCATTCATCGGAACACAGCCATGATAAAGCAGATTGCCATTATACACACGATACATACTTCCCTTTTTCAAAAAAAGCTGTACATGCCGTTGCAACTTTTCACAATGAACAAATGAAGAACGTAATCTAGCTATTACTTCTTGCTCTTCTTCTGTCAATTCATATGGTTGTTTTGGGTTGATGGTTGGAAAATTCATATCTTGCATCTTATATTCTTGTCCATCAATCCTTACCGTTCCCTTATCATAATCAATTTGTTCAAACATCAATCGATTATGCATCCCATACTCCGGCCACTTTTTAATCAGTTGCCCCTCTAATTTAAACCGAATGATTGCAATTGCCTTGTGCATTTTACGAGTCATTTCATTCTCTTCGTTATTCGTTCCTTTTGGAGTTTCTTTAAATACAAAACGCTCACACGGGTCATTTGCATATGCCTTCATTGCAAAAGTTGCAAGTGGCAGCATATTAATGCCATAACCTTCCTCCAACAAGTCAATGTTACCATAGCGAATACAATTTCGAATTACCGTCGCAACACATGCAAGCTGTCCGGCAGCAGCTCCCATCCAAATAATATCGTGGTTCCCCCACTGAATATCAAAAGAATGATACTTCTCCAATCGGTCCATTATCAGATGTGGCGAAGTTCCTCTGTCATAGATATCTCCCAAAATATGTAAATGATCTACTGCTAAACGCTGAATCAGTTCTGATAATGCTACAATAAAATCCTCTGTTCTCTCTAGTTCAACAATGGTATTAACAATTGCTTCGTAATATGCCTCTTTATTCAAAACCTCAGGCTTTTCGGTAATTAATTCTTCTATTACGTAGGCATACTCATCCGGAAGTGCTTTACGCATCCTTGAACGCGTATATTTGGATGCAACCGTCTTGCATACATTAATCAAACGATATAAGGTAATCTTATACCAGTTATCCATATCTTTTTCCTGATTTTTGACAAGCTCCATCTTCTCTTTTGGATAATAAATCAAAGTGGCAAGAGCAGACTTATCTGCCGTGCTTAATGTATGTCCAAATACATCATCTATTTTCTTGCGCACCGCCCCGGAGCCATTACGTAACACATGTGAAAAAGCCTCATATTCCCCGTGAATGTCTGACAAAAAATGTTCGGTTCCCTTCGGCAAATTCAAAATTGCCTGTAAGTTAATAATTTCTGCAGATGCACGTCCAATGGTCGGATATTTTTCCGAAAGCTGTTCCAGATAATGCAAATATTTCTTCTCCAAAAAAACGCCTCCATACTTAAAAACATTCTCTATTTTACTCTAATAAAAAACATCCAAAAAATCAACCGGTGCTTGTATTTATTCGCCCTTTTTCTTATAATTATCATGATATATCAATCTATGCTGAGGTAACATACAATGAAAACAAGAATTCATTATATTGATAATATGCGCGGTTTTTTGATACTACTGGTCGTCCTCGGTCACACAATCCTTGGATTAAGTTACTTGTTTGATGTCTCTACTCCGTTTGGATACGCACTCTATTTAATTTTCTTTATTACATATAGTTTTCATATGCCGGCATTTTTCATGTTATCCGGTTATCTTCGTTCAGACGTATTGCCAAAAGATAAAAATGCCCTTTGGCAATCAATCAAACGTAAATTAATTGCCTTAGGGCTCCCTTATCTTTTGTGTTCCATCGCTTATTGGCTGATAAAATTATTATTGTCTTCATTTCTGGTAAAACCCCTAGACGTACAAAGTCTTCTATTGATTCCGATTCAGCCGATTGAATTTTTCTGGTATCTGTATGCATTACTCCTTATGAATATTATTGCAGATATTATCGAATATTTTTTCCGATATAAGCACAATCGGATTATTTTGTTTATCCTATTTCTTATTATCGGTCTCTTTTATACAACAGATTATCAAATTTATGTATTCATCCATCTATGGCAGTATTTTGTATTTTTCTATTTGGGAAGTATTGTAAAAAAATATGAAAAACAATTTCACAGTTTTATGATTCCATTGGTATGTTTATTCGGGTATATTGCAGTATTTTATATCAATGCATATACCGGCGTTTATCCGTTTTATCTTTGCCTTGGCTTTTTGGCAACCATCTTTTTTACATCATGTTTTTTGTTGTTACCAAACAAACCTATTCCGATTTTAAACCAGCTCGGGAAAAGCAGCATGCCTATTTATATCATGCACACCATCTTTGTCGGGGCAACTCGAACTATTTTGTATCGAATTGGCATTACTAATATCGCACTTCATGTCATACTTGGCTTTTTACTTCCTGTCATTATCAGCTACACCTTTTATGAATGGGTAATAAAACGTGTGCCTGTAATGAACTTTTTCTTTTATCCGGGAAAGTATTTGAATAGACATCTGAAAAAATAAATAATCTTATACAAACAAAGATAAATAGACATTTAAAAACATTATGTTTTTTAGAGTACTTTTACAAAAATGGTGCTACCACATGGCAGCACCATTCTAATTATTCATAAACATAGAGTATATAACCATCTTTGCCTTCAATCATTAATAAATTCCCATTTTTATCGTAAGTCCATTTTGCATTCTGATGAATATCATTGTTGGTTGTAGCATAATCTATATAGTCTTGTATAGAAGTATACGAATTCCCATCAGTATCTTTGCCTTCAATCAAACCTCCACTACAACCGTATATAGATTCAATTTTCCCATCCGAATTGTAGTTAATAATTTCAAACGTACCATTTGCCAGTGCAGTATAATTTTTTCTTGATTCTACATCATATACATCACAGGTAGTAGGATCATATAATATCGTACGATCATCTTCATGAATTGCAGCTATATTACCACACATCAAATAACATGCGTGTTCTCGAGATAATTCATGATAGAATCCATTTACGGATGCAATCTTCCCATCAGAAGTAACTTCTATACAATCCAAATAATTTTCATTATCAGCAAAACCACCTTTAAAATGGTCTTGAACCAAATCTGCATCATAGGATATCATGCCATTAGGATATTCACTACTAAATAGTGTATTTGTTGCATGAACAACTTCCCCTCTATTGTTATAGGTCAATACAGAATCAATAGATAAACCAAGAACTAAAGCATCAGTCGTTGAAGTCGCAACATAACCTTGATCTGTATATTCAATTTTTTCCTCTGCCACAATAACCGAACTACTATAGCCTGATTCAAGCTCATCCAGTGTGCATGAACCATTCACTAGATTATTATACTCATAATCACTTACAACGTACGTTTTTCTATATGTGGGATTTTTAGGACCATCTGGCAAAAATGATATCTCATTTCTTTTATCACTATCGTTTTGTGTCGACACTTCTTCTCTAGGTACTTCATCTCCAGGACCAGATACACCTGCTTGATCCTCCTCCACAGAATTCTTTTCAGTAGTATCAATTTCTTCTTTGATTGTAGTTTCTGTTTCTGTTTTATCATTTTCCATATTAGAAACAGGTTCATCTTTTGCGCCACAAGCAACAAACGTAATTGTCATAAATGCCGCAAGCATCATGGATAAAAATCTTTTCTTCATATAACTTTCTCCTTTATCTTTTTGTTTTGCAACTATTTAATTATAGCCCTCTATATAAATAAATGTCAACCTCTATAACAATAATTTTATTTATAGAAAGATGGTATGTTATCGATATGGAGGTGATTATAATGGAAGTTGGCAAACGAATAAAACAACTTCGCGACCAAAAAGGATACACCATAAATAGGCTGGCAAACATGGCAGGCGTCTCCCAGAGCTATTTACGAGATGTTGAATTAGAAAATAAAAATCCTACAATTGCATTTTTATCACTCATATGTCAATCGCTTGATATATCCTTAAAAGACTTCTTCAGCGAAGAATTTGAAACAGGACTTACAAATGACCCTGTAATACAAACAATATATAAACTTACTTCCGATCAAAAAAATGCATTGCTCTTATTTTTAAAAGCAATGCATAATGAATAACTCTTTATAATATTTATTTTATACCCACAAAATGAGGCTGTCGCTTCCATTTAGTGCGACAGCCTCATTCTTTTTTGTTTTTGTAACCACATTCTTAAAGCCCGAAATATCTCTAACGGGATACCCGTTCTTTACTTCGCGGTAGAGTGGACTAGACGGGAGTCGAACCCGTGTCCAAAAACCAATTCCCTGTACTTCTACGAGCGTAGTCTGTTGTTTAACATTCCCTCTACCAACCGGGAACAGACACCCTGATGGCTTTAGTAGCTTCATAATACGCCCATCGGCTCAAAGCTTTGCCAATGTCGTTTCCTACATAGTCGAAGCCTGGGTCCTAAAGTGTAGGTGCTTTAGGCCAGACTGCTGCAACTAGGCAGCGTATGCTAAATTATCTTCAGCGTTTAATTTTAATTGTGGAATTTAACGCATCCCATGCGACTCGCTTCTCCAGCTTCATGATCCCTGTCGAAACCATTACTAGCCCTTAATTATTATTTAACCAAGATTGCGGACCTTAAAATCACGCTCCGCTTCTCTTCTTTGGTCTTTCTTGGCGATGTCTTGGCGTTTATCGTAAAGTTTCTTACCTTTGGCAAGAGCAACTTCTACTTTCACCAGACTCCCCTTAAAGTATACCTCAACCGGGACAATTGTGTAACCCTTTTGCGCAATTTTCCCAAGAAGTTTTGTAATTTCTTTCTTATGCATCAAAAGTTTCTTCGGTCGAAGCGGATCTTTATTGAAAATATTACCTTTCTCATACGGACTGATATGCATTCCATACAAAATCATCTCTCCATCTTCAATATGGATAAATGATTCTTTGATGCTGCATTTGCCCATACGTAGCGACTTTACCTCTGTACCATGAAGGCAGATGCCCGCCTCGTACTTCTCTTCCAAAAAATAATCATGATAAACTTTCTTATTATTTGCAATAAGTTTTCTTGCTTCTTTCGCCATCAGGCATCCTCCTTCCTTACACATTCGTAAAATATAGCATAATTGATTCTATGAAAAATTGCAAGAATCCAATTCAAACTCAATCGTTCTTGTTAATTTATCGGTTGCCGACACCACAACTTGAACTTTTTCTCCCAGTTTGTAGCGCTTGTTGGTTGCTTCCCCCACCAATTCGTAGGTGTCTTCATAATATTGATAAAAATCATCACGCAATGAAGTCACACGAACCAATCCTTCTACTGTATTTGGCAATTCTACGAAAAATCCCCATTCCGTCACACCGGAAATCACACCTTCAAAAACTTCGCCCAGATATTGTTGCATATATTCTACTTTCTTTAATTTCACAGTCTCACGTTCTGCTTCTTCCGCACGTCGTTCCATCTGGCTGGAACGTTTCGCAACTTCTGCTAAGATTTGTTCATAATGCTCAATCCGCTTATCTAGCATCCGTCCTCGTAACGTTTCCTTAATAATACGATGAATCTGCAAATCCGGATAACGCCGAATCGGCGAGGTAAAATGGCAGTAATAATTTGCAGCTAATCCAAAATGCCCACTACAACTTGTCGTGTATCTTGCCTGTTTCATGGAACGAAGCGTCAAACGACTGATAAGCGACTCTTCTTGGCTCCCTTCAATTTTGAGTAAAAGTTTCTGAAGTTCTTTTGGATGCACCTCATCAGGACCTATATGAATGGTATATCCAAAGTTATTGATAAATGTGGACAACTTATGAATTTTTTCCGAATCTGGATTCTCGTGTGTACGATATACAAACGGTAACTCCCTCCAGTAAAAATCCTGTGCCACCGTTTCATTTGCAATGAGCATAAAATCCTCAATAATCTTTGTTGCAACATTACGTTCGTATGGCTTAATATCAATTGGTCTTCCTTCTTGGTCCAAACCTACCTTCGTCTCCGGAAAATCAAAATCAATCGAACCTCTTTTCATTCTTCTTTTTCGCAAAATAGACGCCAGCGTCTTCATGTGTTCCAACATTGGCACAAACTCACTGTATTCCGCAATCAGTGCTTCATCCTCTTTTTCAAGAATTTTTTTCACGTTTGTGTAACTCATACGGCGATCTACACAAATAACAGATTCCACAATCTCATGATCAATGACTTCTCCGTTCGGATTGATGGTCATGATACAACTTAATGCCAAACGATTTTCCCCCGCATTTAAGGAGCAAATACCATTAGAAAGCGCATGTGGTAACATTGGAATCACCCGATCTACCAAATAGACCGAAGTTCCCCTTTTTAATGCTTCTACATCAAGCGCGCTATGCTCTTGTACGTAGTTTGCAACATCGGCAATGTGAACACCCAAATAATAATTATCAGCATCCATCGTAAGCGAAACTGCATCATCCAAATCTTTTGCATCCTCTCCATCGATGGTTACCATCTGCCAATCCCGCAAATCCCTGCGTCCTGTCATATCCGCATCTGAAACCTCTTTGGAAACATTCTCGACCTGATGCATAATCTTTTCTGAAAACTCCACCGGTAAATCATAAGCACGAACAATAGAAAGGATATCCACGCCTGGGTCATTTACATGTCCTAAAATCTCTACCACTTTTCCTTCCGGACTCTTATTATTTGTACCGTAATCTGTAATTTCTACAACTACTTTATGCCCGGAGATCGCACCTTTAGAACGCTCTTGTGGAATAAAAATATCTTTACCAAACTTACTATTATCAGGCACGGCAAAACCAAATGTTTTACTTTTTTCATATGTGCAGACAATCTGTTTCATCCCACGTTCTACAATTGAAAGAATTTCCCCTTCTTTTCGCTTTCCTGTTGTAATTGGCGAAATTACAATTTCGACCACATCCATATGAAAAGCTCCATTGGTTTTCATTTCCGGAATGAAGATATCTTCTTCCATTCCTTCTATTGTAACAAAGCCAAAGCCTTTTTCATGCGCGGTAAAAACCCCTATCATCCGCTTCGTTTCTGCTTTTGCATACTTGCCACGTTTGGAAAGTACAATTTTCCCTTCCTCCAAAAGTTCCCCCAGAATCGCCTCCAACTGTGGTCGCTGTTCTTTCTTTACTCCAAGAACAATGGCAAGTTCTTTGATCTTCATCGGCACATAAATATCCTCGCAAATGAAGTCATATATCATTTTCTTCCTTTTCTCAAATAATTTTTCTTCTTCCATATTACCCACCTACACAATATGCAAAATCAAGGAATTTCTAATCCTATAAAAAAGACTGTCGATTCTATCGACAGTCTTTCGTAATTCCTATGACCAAATCCCCATATTGAGAGCCATTGCCAAAAGCATAAACAATACAACGCATACTCTGGTAATTTTAACTAACATTCCCTCCATAGAGCGTCCTTTGTTCTTGCCCCAATAGGTATCTGCTGCACCACTAATTGCACCAAGCCCTTGTGTCTTGCCTTCCTGCATCAGAACAACTACTGCGATAATAATACTAATTATAATAAATACAATTGTCAAAATCGTCTTTAATACAGCCACGAGTCATACCTCCTATGTTTAAACTCAACAACTTTGTTGAGTATAGCACATCACAAATTCCTTTTCAAGCTTTTTTTCCAGAATTACTGTTCTTCTAATACAGAAGTACAGTTTGGACATCTTGTTGCGGCAATTGCAATTTGGGTTTTACAATATGGACAATCCTTCGTATCCGGTGCTTTTTCTTCTTTCTTTGGACCAAATTTCTTACTTGCTGAATTCAAAATTTTCACAAGAAGAAATACAACAAATGCCATAATTAAGAAGTTGATTACATTCGTGATAAATTTCCCGTAATATAAAATCACATCATCTGCCAGTTTTATAGTAAGCTTATCAAAATTCATTCCTCCGAACAAACCAAGAAATGGATTGATAATGTCGTTTACAAGCGAGTTAATGATACTGGTAAATGCACCACCAATGATGATACCGATTGCCATATCCATGACATTTCCACGACTAATAAATTGTTTAAATTCCTGCATAAACTTTTTCATTTGTACATCCTCCTATTTTTCCTACCCTAATTATACCGAAAGTTCCCATTTTTGCAACTTTTTCGTTCCCATTTTTGCAAGAATCCCTTATAATAGGAAAGAGAAAAGGAGAATTTTCATGAAGTACAAGTATTCATCAAAAGCAGTTCTACTGTTTCTTGTTTTGTTTCTTTGTCTTTTACTATGCTCCTGTGAATCAAATCCACCGACTGGCCCGACTCCCTCTCGTGGTGAAGACGATTACACCACAAATACGGAAAAAGGTGCTTGGGACAACACTTCCAAAATATTAGTCCCTGTCGCAGATGGCACAAATACTTTTTCTTGTGATGTTGCAACCATTGATGCTTCCCATGTGTCAGATGGTTATATCATGGTAAACTATATCGGAAATAATGAAAAAGTAAAATTACAGATTACCGGTCCTAATGATACTACTTACACATATAATCTTCATGGAGATTATGAAGTATTCCCGCTAACTGCCGGTAATGGTAATTATAAAATTGGAGTTTACGAAAGCACAGATATCAAAGCAAACAAATATGCAACTGCTATTTCTAAAGATATTAATATAACAATTTCTAACGAATTTGGACCTTATTTGTATCCAAATCAATATGTGAATTTTTCTGCTTCTTCACTTGCGGTTGATAAAGCAGTTAATCTTGCGTATTCCGCCAATAATGATTTGGATGTTGTGTCCAATGTTTACAATTATATTATTGACAACTTTACCTATGATTATGACAAGGCAAAAAATGTCACTTCAGGTTATCTCCCTGTTGTTGATGAGGTCTATCGCGCCAACACCGGAATCTGTTTCGACTATGCCGCAATTATGGCAACCATGCTACGCAGTCAGGGAATTCCAACCCGCTTAGAAGTTGGATATAAAGGCGATGAATACCATGCATGGATTAGTACTTATATCGAAAATGTTGGATGGATTAATGGAATTATCGAATTTGACGGAAGCAGCTGGAATCTTATGGACCCAACATTTGCATCCACCAGCCGTTCTCCGAAAAATTTTATTACTGAGAACAGCGACTATATTACCAAGTATGTTTATTAGGAGGTTTTCCAATGTTTATAAAAAAGAAAAGCATCCTTTCAAATGCAGAACTTTCTGCATTCTGCCAGCAGATTTCCCTAATTGTACGCGCAGGCCTTCCAACCTATTATGGGGTTTCCATTTTAAGAGATGAAGCGGCGGATGAAAGAACAAAGGAATTGTTTTCTACCATCTATCTTCCAATGGAAAAAGGTGCAACCTTACATAGCGCGTTAAAGGATACACAAACATTTCCCGAATATATGGTAAATATGATTAAACTTGGCGAAGAAACCGGACGCTTAGAAGAAGTATTAACATCACTTACCTCTTATTACGAACGCGAGTCCATGATTCGTGCAAGCATCCGCAATGCCGTAACCTACCCACTTATTATGACAATTATGATGATTGCGGTAATTGTTATTCTACTCGCGAAAGTACTTCCGATTTTCTCTCAAATTTACGAAGAACTCGGAAGTGAATTGACCGGTTTTGCTCAAACACTTATGAACATTAGTAAAGTTTTAAATCAATATATTATTGTATTTGTAATTATCTTTATTCTTGCGCTTATATTGGTTTTTGTACTTTATAATTCTGATTTCGGAAAAACTCTTTTTCAAGGAAAAGGACTTGCTATGACCATTGCATCCGGTCGTTTTGCTAACTGTATGTATCTTGCACTTTCCAGTGGCCTTGATACCGACCACGGATTAGATCTCGCAGAAGCACTAGTGAACAATCCATATATGAAAGAACGCATTCGCAAATGTCGTGAACATATGAAACATGGAGAAAGCTTCGCAAGGTCTGTTCTTCTCGCTGGTATTTTTTCCAAAATTTATGCAAGCGTAATCACCATCGGATACAAAACAGGTTCCATGGATGACGTGATGCAACAGATTTGTGAAGCATATGAAGAAACCACAGATGAGAAGCTACAGCGATTTGTCTCTATCCTCGAACCAACACTTGTGATCATTCTTTCACTTTTTATTGGTTTCATTCTAATTTCTTTCCTGCTTCCATTACTTGGAATTATGTCAAGCATCGGCTAAGCGGAGGTACAAAATGAAACTATTTTCTGTAAATGAAGAAAAAAAACACATACGTGCATTTGTATCGGTATTATTTCTCATGCTGATACTTACTCTATTTTGTGTGGTATCTGAATCCATCGCTGTTTCCAATCGTTCAAAAGGAAAGGAAATTTTAAACAACGCCTTAGAACGTAGTATCACACAATGCTATGCGTTAGAGGGATCTTATCCACCAAATTTGGATTATCTTGTCAACAACTACGGATTAACCTACGATACAGACCGTTACTTTATAGACTATCAGTATATCGGAGACAATCTTCGCCCCGATACAACGATTATAGAAAGGGAACCATGACATGAAAAAATTGCATCCATCCTCTCATCGAATTGATGCTATTTTTGTTATTGCTTTGTTTACCGTCTTTGCTGCCACTGCGTTTCTCGCAGTTTTAATAGGCGCACGACAATACAAAGAAACAGCAAACCATATGAATAACAATTATGAAGTTCGTACCGCAACTTCGTACCTGCAAGAGAAAGTTCGCCAAAACGATTCTAACTCTGGTATTCATGTCGTTGATTTTTATGACACAAAAGCACTTTCCTTTTCCGATTTCGATGGGGCGGAATTATACACAACGTATATTTATTATTATGATGGTTATTTACGCGAACTGTTTGTATCGGAAGATGCCATTTATTCCCCTGACTCCGGTCAGGAAATTATTGCAATCAACAATTTTTCACCGGAACTTATAAAATCAAACCTACTAAAAATAACGATTACGAACACCCGTGACGAATCCGTTCCCATCTATCTAACGCTCCACTCAGATGATAGAAAGGAGCTGCCATGAAATTAATCAAAACATCCAAAAGTAGTATTTTCTTATTGGAGATTATAATCAATATTTTGCTATTTTCCATTCTTCTTTGTATCAGCATGAATTTCTTTATGAAATCGCATCGGCTTACCAAAGAAACCACTTATTTGTATCAAGCTGTTACTGCCTGTTCAAACGTTGCAAATGTTTACGAAACCGGAGATGGTTCGCTAGAATCCATCTTAAATGAATATCCATACTCCGTTAATATGGATTATCAGGTGATTATTTATCTCGACGAATCGTTAAATGAGTGCACCTCTCAAGACGCTTTCTTTTGTTTGACAGTTGCACTTTTACCGGAAGATGAGTCCTGTATACGAAGAAATCAGGCAAATATCATCTGTTATCAGGGAGAGGATACTATTTATAGCATAATAGTGAGTCAATATACTCCGCTTACACCTTCTATTGCAAAGGAGGTGCTATAAATGCAAAAACAAAGCAAACGTAAACCACCGATGTTTTCAAACTTTGGCTTTTCCTCCATTTTGCTTTCTTTTATCATGATTTGCATTATCACATTTTCTGCACTTTCCTTACTAACCACAAATTCCGATTATCGTCTTAGTAAGAAAGTTGCCGAAAAAAATACCGCCTACTATAGCGCTGAAAATTCCGCATATGAAACGCTTAATCAAATCGATAAAATACTGACTACATCTTATAAAATGAGTATGAATGAACAGGATTTTTGGACAAATACCAAAGGCTTAATTTCCGAAATAGAAGAAATTACATGGGTAGAAAACAACACAGGTTACTTCTTAAGCTATCAGCAAATGATTTCGGATAACCAACAGCTAGCGGTAACGATACAACTTCACTATCCAACAGGTGATACGGATCCCTTTTATCGCATTATAGAATGGAAATCGGTTACTGAAAACACAAATATTGAAGAAGAACCACTCAATCTGATTGGATCTTAGAAAGAGGAGAATAATGAACGTACAACAGATTTTAGAAGATGCAACAAAACATGATGCTTCCGACCTTTTTATTGTAGCTGGTAAACCACTCACTTATAAAACAAAAGGAGAAATGAAAAAGCTCGAAGATGCTCCAATGCTCCCGAAAGACACTTATGAATTTGTCACAGGTATCTATGCTCTTGCCAAAAGAGAAATTTCTAATTTTGAAGATGATGGCGATGATGATTTTTCTTTTGCGATTCCGGGTATATCCCGTTTTCGTGTCAGTACCTTTAAGCAGCGTGGTTCCTACTCTGCGGTCATTCGCATAATATCTTTCCAATTGCCAAAACCAAAAGATTTATCCATACCGGATTCCGTTATGGAACTCGCAAACATGCGTCGTGGTATGGTGCTTATCACAGGGCCTGCCGGTAGTGGAAAGTCCACTACGCTTGCATGCATTATTGACAAAATCAATCATGAACGCGAAGAGCACATTATTACACTAGAAGATCCTCTTGAGTTTCTTCATCACCATGATAAATGTATTGTTTCCCAGCGAGAAATCAGTACCGATACGGACAGTTACCTGACCGCCCTTCGGGCTGCACTTCGCCAAAGTCCGGATGTTATCCTTCTGGGCGAAATGCGTGATTACGAGACGATTAACACAGCAGTAACTGCTGCGGAAACCGGACATCTTATTTTCTCTTCTTTGCATACAATTGGTGCATCAAACACAATTGACCGCATCATTGATGCATTTCCGGCTTCCCAGCAACGTCAGATTTCCATTCAGCTGGCATCCGTGCTACAAGCAGTTGTTAGCCAGAAACTACTTCCTTCTATCAACGGTGAAGTTGTTCCTGCTTTTGAAATTATGGTATTAACACCGGCAATTCGTAATCTGATTCGAGAAGGAAAAGTACATCAGATTGATGGCATTATCTACACTTCTGCTGCAAATAATATGATTGCCATGGATACCAGTATTTATAATTTATATAAAGCAGGTATCATCGATAAACATACTGCTATTTCCGAAGCAGTCAATCCGGACATGATGACCAAACGCCTCAATCAAGAGTAATTTATAACATTTCTTCAATGCGAAGCAATTGATTATATTTTGCGGTGCGCTCTGCCCTTGCCGGTGCACCGCTTTTTATCCATCCGGCATTTACTGCAACCGCCAAATCGGCAATAAAGGAATTTTCTGTTTCTCCGGAACGATGGGAAATAACAGCAGCATAATTATTCTCTTTGGCAAGTGCAATCGCATCCATAGCCTCTGTCAATGTTCCGATTTGATTTACTTTAATAAGCACTGCATTTGCCACTTTTAAATCAATTCCACATCGAATACGCTTGGTATTCGTCACAAATAGATCATCACCTACCAACATTACTTTATCCGCAAGACGTTCGGTAAGTTTCTGCCACCCTTCCCAATCTTCTTCATCCAGCCCATCTTCAATGGAAACAAGCGGATACTCCTCTATCAACTCCTCATATAGCGCAATCATTTCATCACTATTACGTGTAATTTGCTCCCCTTTGAACACGTAAATATCTTGTGCTTCATCATATAATTCGCTTGCCGCTGCGTCCATTGCAAATGCAACATCTTTTCCCGGCTCATAGCCAGCTTTTTCTACCGCTCTTTTTAAATATGCAAAGACCTCTTTGGCATCTGTTAAATCCGGTGCAAAACCACCTTCATCTCCTACCGCCGTAAGCAATCCATCCTCATGCAATATCTGACGGAGAAAATAATAAACTTCCGCCCCAACACGAAGCGCATCTGAAAAATCCGTAGCCAATGGTACAATCATAAATTCCTGAAAATCAATACTGTTTTTTGAATGAGCACCACCGTTAATGACATTCATCATTGGTCTTGGTAAGACCTTTGCATTGGAACCGCCAAGATAACGATGAAGCGGTATATCAAGTGCTTTTGCCGCGCAACGGGCACAAGCTAAAGACACGCCAAGCAATGCATTTGCACCCAAATTCCCTTTATTATCCATTCCATCTAGTTCTATTAACTTACGGTCAATTGTAATCTGATCGAGCACATTCATTCCCATAAGTTCATTGCAAATCCGATTATTAATATGAGCAACAACAGTTTGTACGCCAAGTCCAAAATAACGATCATCTCCATCCCGCAATTCTACTGCTTCAAAACGTCCGGTGCTTGCTCCGGATGGTACGGATTCTCTTCCGACAATTTTTCTTCCGGTCGTTTCTGTTTGTGCAGTCACCTCTACTTCTACTGTCGGATTTCCTCTGGAATCTAGGATTTCTCTTCCGTGAATATCAATTATTTTTACAATTAATGACATTAAAAATAGCCTCCCTGATTATCTTTTTTTCTTAGAATAACCAGAGAGACTATAAAATATACAAATTAACTATACGTTGATTTCAGCGATTACGCCAAGTTCTTCTTTGTTCTTATCAAGAATCGGACATATCTCATCGCGTAAGAAAACTTCTACTTGACGAGGAGCACGCCCTACATAATTTGCCGGTTGTAAAGTTGATTGAATCTCATCTTTTGTAAGTCCGAAAGAAGCATCTGAAGCAATTAAATCTACTAAATTGTTGTCTTTTCCTTCTTCTTTTACTGTCTTTCCAGCTTCCATAGAAAGCTGGCGAATTTTCTCGTGAAGTTCCTGACGATTCCCTCCATTTTTTACGGCATCCATCATAATATTCTCAGTTGCCATAAATGGAATCTCCGCCATAAAGTGCTTCTCAATTACTTTTGGATATACCACAAGTCCATCAACAACATTTAAGCACAAATCTAAAATACCGTCGATTGCCAAAAATCCTTCCGGTACGGAAAGGCGCTTGTTTGCAGAATCATCCAAGGTGCGCTCAAACCACTGTGTTGCTGTTGTAATTGCTGGATTCAATGCGTCAACCATTACATATCTGGAAAGAGAAGCAATACGCTCACTACGCATTGGATTTCTCTTATACGCCATTGCAGAGGAACCAATCTGATTTTTTTCAAACGGTTCTTCTACTTCTTTCAAATGCTGTAACAAACGAATATCGTTGGACATTTTATGGGCACTTGTAGCAATACCTGCTAACACATTTAGTACTCTCAAATCCACTTTTCTGGAATAAGTCTGTCCGGACACCGCATAGCAAGACTGAAATCCCATCTTCTTTGCAATCATCGGATCAATCTTATCAATCGTCTCATGATCGCCATTAAATAACTCTAGGAAACTTGCCTGTGTACCGGTTGTCCCTTTAGAGCCAAGCAATTTTAATGTACTCTGCACATATTCCAAATCCTCTAAATCCATCAAAAATTCTTGCGCCCAAAGTGTTGCACGCTTTCCAACCGTAGTTGGCTGTGCCGGCTGAAAGTGGGTAAAAGCAAGTGTTGGAAGTTCTTTATATTGATTAGCAAAATTCGCAAGCTTTGCAATTACGTTCACTAATTTTTTATGCACTAATTTTAGTGCTTCATTCATGACAATAATATCTGTATTGTCGCCCACATAGCAGGAAGTCGCTCCAAGATGAATAATCCCTGCTGCTTTCGGGCACTGTTGCCCATATGCATATACATGACTCATGACATCATGACGCACTTCTTTCTCACGTGCTTTTGCTACATCATAATTAATATCATTTACATGTTCTTTTAATTCGTCAATCTGTTCCTGCGTAATTACCGGTTTTCCATTCTCAGAAAGCCCTAATTCCATCTCTGTCTCAGCAAGAGCAATCCAAAGTTTTCTCCAAGTAGTAAATTTCATATCCTGCGAAAAAATGTACTGCATTTCTTTGCTGGCATAACGCTCCGAAAGTGGACTTTGATATCTGTCTGTACTCATACGATTCTCCTTTATTTAATAACTGATATGCTCCTTACTTGATTAATAATGATTTCCCTGTCATTTCTGCTGGTTGTTCTAATCCCATAATCTCAAGTAAAGTCGGTGCAATATCTGCAAGACATCCTCCGTCACGCAACTTCCATCCGTCTTCTCCATTTACAAGAATAAACGGAACCTGATTCGTTGTATGTGCAGTATGTGGTTTACCGGTTTCGTAATCCACCATTTTTTCAGCATTTCCATGGTCCGCACAAACAAACATCACGCCGCCTACTTCTTTCACTGCATCTACTGCATCGCCGATTAACATATCCACGCGTTCTACTGCTGCAACAGCAGCTTCAAGCACTCCGGTATGACCTACCATATCCGGATTGGCAAAATTAATAACAATTACATCATATTCATCCGATTTGATTGCTTCCACAAGATCCATTCCAACTTCCGGAGCACTCATCTCCGGTTTTAAATCATAGGTTGCAACATCTTTTGGAGAATTTACCAACAAACGTTTCTCATCTACATTCGGTTCTTCTACACCGCCATTAAAGAAGAAAGTAACATGTGCATATTTCTCAGTTTCTGCCAAACGTAGCTGTTTTTTGCCACATTTCGCAAGATATTCACCCAATGTGTTCATAATTTCTTCTTTCTCAAAAGCAACCTTCTTGTTTGGAATTGTCTCATCGTAATCTTTAAAACATACAAAAGTCAGTGGAAGGAAGCCGGTTGCACGCTCAAATCCGGTAAATACATCATCACAGAACGCTCTTGTAATTTCTCTTGCACGGT
This sequence comes from Lachnospiraceae bacterium, assembly GCA_045531055.1. Lineage (GTDB taxonomy): Bacteria > Bacillota > Clostridia > Lachnospirales > Lachnospiraceae > Roseburia. The sequence goes on from JAZSDG010000021.1 coordinate 60,723, forward strand.
CCGGACGGAAGTTAAAGAAAATCACAGAATCATTTGGTTTTACCAAAGATAGCGGCTTTCCATTCTCCGTAATTACAGTCGGAAGTACAAACTCATCGGTAACATCATTTGCGTAAGAATCTGCCATTGCCTGTATAGCATCAATGGCCTGTACTCCTTCACCAGTTACAAGTGAATCATATGTTTTCTGCACACGATCCCAATTATTATCGCGATCCATTGCATAATAACGACCGGATAAAGATGCAATTTTACCAACACCGATTTCTTTCATCTTGGCATCTAACTGTTCTACGTAAGATTTGCCAGATGCCGGCGGTGTATCACGACCATCCAAAAATGCATGTACATATACATTGGTAAGACCGTTCTTCTTCGCCATTTCTAACAATCCATAAAGGTGTGTAATATGACTGTGGACACCACCATCCGATAACAGTCCCCAAAGATGCAAATCAGAGTTGTTCTTCTTACAATTTTCCATTGCTTCAAGCAGAGCTTTATTCTCAAAGAAAGTTCCTTCTTCAATATCTTTCGTAATACGTGTTAAATCCTGATAAATAATGCGTCCTGCACCAATATTCATATGACCAACTTCAGAGTTTCCCATCTGTCCATCCGGAAGTCCAACGGCTAAACCGGAAGCGTTTCCTTTTACAAAAGGACACTCCTTCATTAATTTATCCATTACCGGCGTTTTGGCAATTGCAATTGCATTGCCATCTGCACGATCATTCAAACCATAACCATCAAGTACCATTAATACAACTGGTTTCTTACTCATAAAGCATTCCTCTTTTCTTTTTATTTACAAAATTAATTCCTATCTAATAATACATGATTTTCTCATGATTGCAAGTGCTATCTTAGCGGTTTCCAACGATATCTACACGGAATCCCTCCAAATCATATGCTCCCGTTCTCGTTGCATAATTAAGTCCTGATCGATATGGGAACTCGTCTAATTCCTCTTGTGAATATATCCCATTCGCAAGAGATATAAACGTTCCATCTTGCAGAATCGCAACATCTTCTGATATATCTGCAATGTATTGATAAAATGCCGCCTTATCAGATTCCTCTGTTAGAAGGGTAGTTGTCATATTCTGCTGCTTACATGGTAACATTGCGGTGATAAGTTCTCCTGACTTCTCAATGCGAACCTGCAAAATTGTCGTATATAATGTTCCGGTAGAAAACCAAAAATTACCCAATCCATAAAAAACTGGAACACCATCGATGTATTCTACGCCTTGTAATCTATGTGCGTGATTGCCGATAATCACATCTGCACCGGCATCAATGTAGCGCTGAGCAAGACGACGCTGTTCTGCATCCGCATTCAGAACACCCTCAACGCCCCAATGTACATACGCAATCACATAGTCACTATTTCGATTCGCTTCTGTAATTACTCCAAGAAAACGCGCTGGATCCTCCGTTTTTAATACACCTGCACTCGTATCTGTTGCTTCTTTCGTGTAATTAGAATACTTCTCAATCTGCGTTGCTGATACGTATGCAATCTTTCTTCCATTCATATTAAAATATACTATTTCCGATGCTTCTTTGATATCTTTACCGGCGCCCACATACGAAATCCCCGCATTTGCCAACGTATCCATAGTATCTAGTAATGCTTCTTCGCCATAATCATACACATGATTATTCGCAAGCGAAACAATATCTGCACCAAAATTCTGAAGCAATTCTACTCGCTGTGTATTTGCGCGAAATGTATATGCTTTCCCTATTAACGGGTTCCCTCTGTCACTGTAAGTGAATTCATTATTCACTAAAGTAATGTCTGCGCTCTGGAGTTCCTGCTGAATTTCCGGTGCAATGCACTCATCGATTGCCCCACCTCTTTCGTTTAATGCCATCATTGTGTACCAGTTTTCATCAAAATTAATATCCCCGACAAAATCCAGCACTGTTACCTCGGAGTTTGCACTTTCCTTCCACATCGTATTGGAAAGACGATATGTGTTATATTTCATCTTTTTACAATACAGGTCCCATAATACATGAATGGAATTCCCTGTTTTTTCATACCACACTTCCGGACTATGATTGCCTTCATAGATGCGATACGCGATATCAGTGATAGCATCCGTCCCATACTCAGATGTAAACCAAGCCAAAAAAGAAGCATCCAGTGGATAGCCTGCACGAAAATTACGATTGGTCTGATTAAGTATGATATCAAACGAACGGCTCACATCTATTGCATAATCCACATTCTCTTCATTATATGTTTGAAAATCCTTAGTATCTTGCTTTCTTCTATGCGGATTCATCATTTGACTTACCAAGACCAAAACCACTAATAAAAGAAAGATTAAAAAAAGTATGCCCACGTTCCTTTTCTTCTGTTTTGCCATGAACTTCCTCTTTCGTTCCATAAAAAAATTTGCACTTAATCATATCATAATTTCATGCGCCATTCAAGAAAATACCCCATGTATCACCGCATCTTTTGCGTTTGATACATGGGGATTACTCATTTTTCTAATTAATAGTTAACGATATTACCAAATTCAGCTTTCAAAGAAGCTCCACCAACTAAGCCACCGTCGATATCCGGTTTTGCAAATAATTCTGCTGCATTTGCTGCATTTACAGAACCGCCGTACTGAATACGAACTGCTTCTGCTGTAGCATCATCATAAATTTCTCTGATGCAGTCACGGATTGCTCCACATACTTCCTGAGCCTGATCAGAAGTAGCAGTTTTTCCTGTTCCGATTGCCCAGATTGGCTCGTAAGCAATAACCATTGATGCAACCTGTTCTGCTGTTACTCCATCTAAATCGGATTTAATCTGCAAACGAATCCAATCAAGTGTTACGCCCATTTCTCTCTGCTCTAAAGACTCTCCACAGCAAAGAATTGGAGTAAGTCCTGCTTCAAGCGCTTTTTTCACTTTTTTATTCAAAAGAACATCATCTTCTTTGAAATAATCACGTCTCTCAGAATGACCGATTACTACATATTTTACACCTGCATCTACTAACATTTCTGCTGAGATTTCACCGGTATATGCACCTTTTTCTTCAAAATACATATTTTCTGCACCAACTGCTACATTGGTTCCTTTTACAGCCTCTACAACCGGTACAATATCAATTGCCGGAACACAGTAAACAACATCTACTGTATCAGATGCTACTAATGGTTTTAATTCTTCTACTAATTTTACAGCCTGGCTTGGAGTCATGTTCATCTTCCAGTTACCGGCTACAATTTTTCTTCTTGCCATGATTCTTGGCTCCTTTCTATTTGTAATTTACTTTCTTGCCCTTAACAATAAGAACAATACCTACAATCAATAATATTATGCCCGGAATTCCAAATATAGCGGCAAACACACCACCAACGAGAGAGAAAATTCCACCTACCAACCCCGTTACTTCACCTGTTAATTCCGGTGCCATACACTCTGTTGGATCATACATATTATAGTATACCGACACGGAAGTTCCTTCATAATAAGAGCTAGATACAACATTAAATGCTGTCTTGTAAGAATCTCCATCTTCTGTAACATACTCAATAACCGTTCTTGCCGGGTCATCATCCACATACGTTACAATACCCTCACATGAAATAGCAGTCTTTTGAAATTCTTCAAACTTCTTTTCATCTTGATTTGATATTCCATTAATACCAGATCCTAGCGCAAAAAATATTCCGCCTAAAATAAGTGTCAAAAATAATGCAATTCCTCCAAGTACAGTAAGCACTATTCCCGCAATTCTTTTTCCACTCATAATTTTAAACTCCTCTGATATTTTTATTTATCATCAGCAGCTACTACACCCGGTAATTCTTTTCCTTCTAAAAATTCCAAAGAAGCTCCACCACCGGTAGAAATATGGCTCATCTTGTCAGCAAATCCCAATTGATTTACTGCTGCTGCAGAATCTCCACCACCGATAATTGTGGTAGCATCTGTCTCTGCCAATGCCTTTGCTACAGCAATAGTTCCTTCTGCAAGTGTAGGATTCTCGAATACACCCATCGGTCCATTCCATACAACAGTCTTAGCAGTTCTAACTGCATCTGCGAATAATTCCTGTGTCTTTGGTCCGATATCACAACCTTCACGGTCTGCAGGCATGTTTGTTACATCATAAACTTCCGTCTCAACCGGAGCATCAATTGGATTCGGGAATTCTTTGATAGTTACAGAGTCTACCGGAAGTAATAATTTCTTACCAAGTTTTTCTGCTTTTTCCATCATTTCTTTACAATAATCCAATTTCTCATTATCTACTAAAGAAGTACCGATTTCATATCCCTGTGCTTTTGCAAAAGTATATGCCATACCACCACCAATGATTAAGGTATCACATTTCTCAAGGAGGTTATTGATAACGTTTAATTTATCTGCAACTTTTGCTCCTCCTAAAATTGCAACAAATGGACGTACCGGATTCTCAACTGCATTGCCTAAAAAATCAATTTCTTTTTGCATTAAGTAACCAACTACATTCTCGCCACCTTTTTCGCTGATAAATTTGGTTACACCTGCAACAGAAGCATGTGCTCTGTGTGAAGAACCAAATGCATCACATACATATACATCTGCAAGATCAGCTAGCTCTTTGCTAAATTCTTCGCCGTTTTTGGTCTCTTCTGCACCACGGAAACGAGTATTCTGAAGTAATACAACATCTCCTTCTTTCATTGCGTTAACAGCTGCTGTTGCTGCCTCTCCTGTTACATTGTAATCGGATACAAATACAACCTCTTTTCCAAGCTTCTCAGATAGTCTCTTTGCAACCGGTGCTAAAGACTCACCTTCGTTTGGTCCGTTCTTTACTTTTCCAAGATGGGAGCAAAGAATTACTTTACCTCCATCATTTAATAATTTCTGAATAGTAGGAAGAGCCGCATTAATACGTGTTTCATCTGTAATTTCTCCTGCTTTTAAAGGCACGTTGAAATCACATCTTACAAGAACTCTTTTTCCATTTACGTTGATATCATCAACGGATTTCTTATTTAATCCCATTTTATAATCCTCCTGGATAATGATATTGTTATATAAAAGTACAAAGGTCCGGTCCTTTCGGACCGGACCGCTTTGTTGTTAGGTTGAATTATGCTAATTCAGAGAAGTATTTGATTGTACGAACCATCTGAGAGGTATAGCTGTTCTCGTTATCATACCAAGAAACAACCTGTACTTCGTACTGATCATCAGAAATTTTGCTAACCATGGTCTGAGTAGCATCAAATAATGAACCATATCTCATACCGATAACGTCAGAAGATACGATTTCATCCTCATTATATCCGAAAGACTCATTAGCTGCTGCTTTCATAGCTGCGTTGATTCCTTCTACAGTAACATCAGCTTTGTTAACAACTGCTGTTAAGATAGTGGTAGAACCTGTTGGGGTTGGAACACGCTGAGCAGATCCGATTAATTTACCATTCAACTCAGGAATAACAAGTCCAATTGCTTTTGCTGCTCCTGTGCTGTTTGGAACGATATTTACTGCTGCTGCACGAGATCTTCTTAAATCACCTTTTCTCTGTGGTCCATCAAGAGTCATCTGATCTCCTGTGTAAGCATGGATTGTTACCATGATACCAGACTGAATTGGTGCATATTTGTTCAAAGCATCTGCCATTGGTGCTAAGCAGTTTGTTGTACAAGAAGCTGCTGAGATAATAGTGTCAGAAGCTTTTAAAGTCTCATGGTTTGTATTGTAAACGATGGTAGGTAAGTCATTTCCTGCCGGTGCAGAGATAACAACTTTACGAGCTCCAGCATTGATATGAGCCTGAGCTTTTTCTTTGCTGGTGTAGAATCCTGAACACTCTAATACTACGTCTACTTTCAAATCTCCCCAAGGGCAATTGTTTGCATCCGGGAATGCGTAGATTTTGATTTCTTTTCCACATACAGTGATAGAATCATCACTTGAAGTAACTTCATCTGCATGCTCATATTTTCCCTGAGATGAATCATACTTTAATAAGTGTGCCAGCATCTTTGGGCTGGTTAAGTCATTGATTGCTACTACTTCGTAACCTTCTGCTCCGAACATCTGTCTGAGAGCAAGACGACCGATACGGCCAAATCCATTAATAGCTACTCTTACTGCCATGTTTGAATTCCTCCTAGAATTGAATTATAAATATTATGGGATTATTTTTCCCAAGCTTTTACTATTTTAACCAAAAAAATGGGAAAGTTCAAGCTTTTTCTATCTGTTCGTTAATTTTTTCACTAGATGTATTTATTTCGATACAATTATGCTTTTTTTTTGTGCAAAAGTATAGTAAAATTTCTATAATTACATTAGAAAAGAGGAACATCATGCTTTGGGACACACATATGCATTGTCATTTTTCCGGCGATTGCACCGCTCATCCGGAAGAAATGATACTTAGTGCACAAGAAAAAGGGCTTGGCGGTATTTGTTTTACTGACCATCTGGATTACGATTACAAGGAAGACCCTGCACTATTTCTTTTGGATGTGGATGCCTACCAAAAAGAAATCTTGGCCTTACAAGCAAAATACGAAAATAACATGTCCATTCACTGGGGAATCGAAATCGGATTACAGCCTCATGTTGTAAATAACAATCTTAAAATCACACAACAATATCCGTTTGATTTTGTCATTGGTTCCTCTCATGTGGTACATGGTCAGGATCCTTACTATCCGCCTTTTTATGAAGGACGTACAGAAGATGACGCATACCACGAATACTTTATGTCTATTTTAGAAAATATAAATACAGATGCTGACTATGATGTCTACGGCCACTTGGATTATGTAGTGCGCTATGGTCCAAATAAGAATCAATTCTATTCCTATGAAAAGTATGCAGATATTATCGATGAAATACTCCGACAATTGATTGCAAAAGGAAAAGGCATTGAAATCAACACCGCCGGTTTTAAGTATGGACTCGGTCATCCAAATCCGACGGAAGCCATCCTTAGACGCTACCGCGAACTTGGTGGCGAAATCATTACCATCGGTGCGGATGCTCACAAACCGGAGCATGTGGCATATGCCTTTGATCGGGTACCTCAGATTCTAAAGGATGCCGGTTTTACCCATTATACGGTTTTCAAAAAACGAAAACCAGAATTTAAAAAGCTATGATATCGGTGCTCTTGCATCGAATGTCATAGCTTTTCAGTTATGCTTGCATCTCTGTTTTCCAATATTGAGAAACATAATTCATTGCTTCTTCTTCGGATAGCGCAAGCTTCGCTTGTAACTTACGAACACTCTCTTCCTGTGATACCCCTAACTCTTGGCAGGTCTCTATAATCCCGGAAATTTGACCTTCTATACGCCCCTTAGTCTTAATAATCTGTTCTCTCTCCCATGTATGCATATAATTAATCCCAACCTTTCTATCACGCTTAATCTCATCCATCAGATGATGTTCTAAGGTACAAAATAAATCGTGCCATCCTCGGCAATATAAATGCCACCTGTTGCAAATGGGCATTCACCATAATCAGCAATTCCGCTCATCCCATCTGCCCAGCCTTCTTGCCCATCCATCATCATCACACGACACCATTGATGGGTCCATTGATTTGCATTTACATGCTCCCAGCTATATCCCATACATTCTAAAACCATTCCAAGCGCCCTGGTTGATCCGGCACAGGTATAGACACCTTTACAGAAAAGTCCATATGCACTTCTATAATCCGGATCACTTGAGGTATAGGTAGAATTCATACAATATGACGCAACAATTTCAGCTGCTTGTCTTATCTTTTCTAAGTCACTGCTTCCCGTGATACTATCTGCAATCTGTTGTGCAACCACCCGCGCTTGCGCCTCTTTATACGCATTTGTTGATTGGCTACTTACAGTCGTTTTTTTTTGCCTTTGTCATGGCACTTACAGGTCCTGTCTGTTCTCCAATAATATCATTTCCATTCTTTTGAGCAGTCACAGAAACTTTATAAAATCGTACTGTTTCAGGAGAAAGATTTTCTTCCTCATAAAAAGCATCTGTAATCTCATTCGCCAAAATTGCAAATTCTCCAGCCTCTGAATCAGATACATATAATGAATATGAAATCGTTATCGGCGTTCCATCATCATTTACTTTTTCCAGTACATATGCATCCCAACTGATTTTAATTTTCGATTCACTTATGCCCTCTGCCACAAGTCCGCTTACTGTACCAATTCCTACCGTTGCACTTACAGACGTATTGTTTTCCTGTCCAAGATACTCATTTCCATCCATCTGCTCCTCTACTATTAGCTTATAATAATATGTATCCAATTCCAAAAGGGCTTCATGAACATACTTTGCCTCATCTAAATTTTCTGCAAGTATTTCATATGCCCCATCTTGAGTTGTGGAATACAGAATGGTATAAGAAATGTTCACTTGGGTTCCGTCAGCGTTTACATCTTTTGTTTCATAAGGTGTCCATTGAAGCTCAATACTACTTGTACTCTTGCTTTCGGCTTTAAGTCCCTCCACCATTTCCGGTTCCGGTCTTGTTGTCTTAGCAGATACCCTATCCGATGCATTTGATTCAATATGTTTTTCCTTTTTTTCACAAATTGCAATTACAGAAATCTCATAACTATGGTCTGCCAAAAGGCCTTCTAATGTAATTTCTGTTGTATCAATCTGCTTCGTCTCAATTGGTTTCTGCTCATTCTCTTCATAAATAGAAACATCATAAGAAGTAGCATGCTCTACCGCATCCCAGCTAAGTTGAATTGTATGCAGTTCGGTTTCATTAATGGTTACATTATTGGGAGCATTCAATTTTATTTGCATGTTCCATGTTATGATTGCTATTGCGATTGCTAGTAAAATAATTGTTACCGCAAAAACAACCAGAAAAAACTTTTTGCTTATTCGACCTTGTTTACTCATAGGTATTTTCCTTTTCTGTATGTCATTCTGCCTCATATACCGCATCTTGTCTGCCACTAATATAATGCATTTCCCTCATTAAATCTTGAATATTAACAATATAATCACATACTATTCTAACTTTCTTCTCTCCAATACTCTTTTACATACTGTGTTGCTTCCTCTACCGTAAGACCGAGTATTTCTTTAAGATTGTCTATTGCACTTTCCTGTGAGGCGCCAAATTTTTGGCAAGTTTGTATAATCCCGGAAATTTGACCTTCTATACGCCCCGTAGTCTTAATAAACTGTTCTCTCTCCCATGTATGCATATAATTAATCCCAACCTTTCTATCACGCTTAATCTCATCCATCAGATGATGAATATTTTGCAGATTTTCATTGGTTACATTATGTTCCGTACTATTCTCTAAAAATTGTAACATATCTTTCAATGCCTGACTAGGAACATTTTGCGTCCCACGTGTGTATAGGAAGATTGTTGTTGCACCATCCTCATACGGCATGTCAGGTTCTTCCACGCATCGTCGCTTGATGGTATAAACCATACGATCTAAGCCAAATGGATCATAGTTGAGTATCATAATAAGTGTAACATTTTTCAGGTTATGATAATCCGTGCCGGAATCCAACAGTCTGCTGTCAAGCAACGCATGATAAAATCGAGTTCTATGTTCTTCTGATTTTGTCCTATATAATCCCGGCTCTAAATCATAGATATCCGGTTGCAATTCTACATCTGTCACTTGTGTACCGTCTTCCTGCTGATATGCTTCTATGTAGGCATCCATAAAAATCCCATGCTTGTCCGTATCCACGCCTTGTATAATCTTCTGTGGAATAATACGCAGATTTCGAATAGGCGTTCCTAAAATCGTCTCTAGTAATACTTTTCCAAACCAAGCCCCCTTTTCTTTGTGCATAATTAGTTCGTTGAACATAAAATTGTCCAATGCATTCAATTCTTCCAGCTTTCTTCTTTCCAAATACAATACCTCCTGCTAATGAAAAATCTCTATGAAGTTGTTACATATGGGGATAATATCAAGGAACCCTTGATGTATGAAATGTATTGCGGCATGTTTACCGCTCCCGGATATGTTAAAAAGATTATAACAAGACTATAATGGAATATGCAAGAAAAATAATAACGCGATTCGCGTCATACGAAAAGAGTTACTTAAGGGCAAAGTCCAACCTGACTTAATCGCCCTAAGTAACTCTCTATCATACTATTTTCTATTTAAAGTAAGCTACACCTGACTCAAAGATCTTCATATCCTGCTCGCCGTAGATATTGATTGCTACGCTATCGCCTCTACGTTCTGAGTGCGCCATCTTACCAAGTACACGTCCATCCGGACTGGTAATACCTTCAATTGCCATGTAAGAACCGTTAACATTCCACTCTTCATCCATGGTTGGAACACCAGCTTCATTGACATACTGCGTTGCAACCTGTCCGTTAGCAAACAATTTATCTAACCATTCTTTTGGAGCAACAAAACGTCCCTCGCCGTGTGATGCCGGATTACAATAGGTCTTTCCAAGTTCTGCCTGTGCAAGCCATGGTGATTTATTGGTTACTACTTTGGTATAAACCATCTTACTAATATGACGGTTGATAGTGTTATAAGTAAGTGTCGGCGAATCTTCTGACTGCATACGAATTTCACCATATGGAACAAGACCTAACTTAATAAGTGCCTGGAATCCGTTACAGATACCAAGAGCCAGTCCATCTCGCTCATTCAAAAGACGATTCACAGCCTCTGTCATCTTCGCGTTACGGAATGCAGTTGCAAAGAATTTTGCAGAACCTTCCGGTTCATCACCTGCTGAGAAACCACCCGGGAACATGATAATCTGTGCCTGGTCAATTGCTTTTACAAATTCATCAACCGAATCACGAATATCTTCTGCATTCAAATTCTTAAATACTTTTATGATAGTATCTGCACCTGCACGCTCAAAAGCTTTTGCACTATCGTACTCACAGTTCGTTCCTGGGAATACCGGAATAAATACTGTAGGTCTTGCTACTTTATTCTTGCAGATATAGATTTCTTTGGTATCATAAATACCACTTTCCACTTCTTCAGTAGCATCAGACGCTTTTGTATGGAATACGCTTTCTAATGTACCGGTCCAAGCAGCAATTGCCTCTTCCATGGAAAGATTCATATCACCATAGATGAAGTTCTTAGTATCGTTTACTTCACCAACCGCCTGCATGAATCCAAGAATTCCGGCATTTGCCAAAATATCTTTTACTACAGCAACTTTATCAGAAGGAACTTCTGCTACAATGTTACCAAATCCCGGCGCAAATAATGTATCTGCGATTACATCAGCCGAAATAGTAACACCAAGTTTATTACCAAATGCCATTTTAGCAACTGCTGCTGCAAGACCTTTTCCGTCTAACGCATAAGCAGATACAACAGCTCCCTGCTGAATCATTTCATGCACTGCATCATACAACTTCATAACCTGAGCATAGATTGGTAAGTCATACTGGTCTTTTTCAATCTTAAACATCAAAAGCTGATTGCCAGCTGATTTCAATTCCGGAGTAATGATGTCTTTTTCTTTTGCAACATCAACTGCAAATGATACCAGTGTTGGCGGTACATCAATTTCATTAAAGGTTCCTGACATAGAGTCTTTTCCACCGATAGACGGTAAACCAAATCCCATCTGTGCATTATATGCTCCAAGTAACGCAGCAAACGGTTGACTCCAACGTTTTGGATTTTCGCTCATTCTACGGAAATATTCCTGGAATGTAAAACGAACTTTCTTATAATCTCCTCCGGCAGTCACGATACGGGAAAGGGATTCCAATACCGCGTATACCGAACCATGGTATGGGCTCCATGAAGATAAATACGGATCAAATCCATAAGACATCATGGTAACAGTGTCGCATTTTCCTTTTAAAACAGGAAGCTTTGCAACCATACTTTGTGTCTCGGTCAACTGATAACGTCCACCATATGGCATATAAACACTACCTGCTCCAATGGAACCGTCAAACATTTCAACGAGTCCCTTCTGAGAACATACGTTAAGGTCTGAAAGTTCTGCTAACCAAGCAGCTTTCATATCGCCTTTTTCTAAAGCTTTTGCAACAGCAGGAGTATTGATTTTCTTAAGGTAATTATCTGCTTCCTGTGGGATATCAACTGCAACTTCCGCTTCCTGATGCGCTCCGTTTGTATCAAGGAATGCACGTGAAATATTAACGATTTCTTTGCCTCTCCACTCAAGAACAAGTCTTGGTTCTTCCGTTACAACGGCTACTTCTGTTGCTTCTAAGTTCTCTTCTTTTGCATATTGTAAAAATAAATCAACATCTTTTGGATCAATGACACACGCCATACGCTCCTGTGATTCTGAAATCGCAATTTCTGTCCCATCCAAACCTGCATATTTTTTCGGAACTTTATCCAATTGAATACGAAGTCCTGCTGCAAGCTCTCCAATTGCTACAGAAACACCACCGGCACCAAAGTCATTACATTTTTTGATAATATGGCTTACTTCTTCTCTACGGAATAATCTCTGCAATTTACGCTCGGTTGGCGCATTTCCCTTTTGTACTTCAGCTCCACATACAGCCGTTGATTCTGTATTGTGAGCTTTGGAAGAACCGGTTGCACCACCAATTCCGTCACGACCGGTACGTCCACCAAGAAGAATGATTTTATCTCCCGGATCGGAAGTAAGTCTTTGTACTGCACGTCTTGGAGCTGCACCCATAACGGCACCAATCTCCATACGTTTTGCTACATAATCCGGATGATAAACCTCTTTAACATATCCGGTAGCAAGACCAATCTGGTTACCGTAAGAACTATAACCATGTGCAGCCTCACGAACTAATTTTTTCTGTGGCAATTTTCCTGGCATGGTGTCTTTTACTGATACCGTCGGATTTGCCGCGCCGGTTACACGCATTGCCTGATATACATAGGTACGTCCGGAAAGTGGATCACGGATTGCTCCGCCAAGACAGGTAGCAGCACCACCAAACGGTTCAATTTCGGTTGGATGGTTATGTGTCTCATTTTTAAAGTTGACAAGCCACTCTTCGGTCTTTCCATCTACTTCAACCGGAACTACGATAGAACAAGCATTAATCTCTTCTGATTCTTCCTGATCCTGTAATTTTCCTTCTTTTTTCAAACGTTTCATTGCAAGAAGCGCAATATCCATCAAGCATACAAACTTATCATCGCGCCCTTTGTATAACTCTTTGTGTGAGTTTAAATAATCCTGATAGGTCGCTTCCATTGGAGCACGATAAAAACCATCGTCAAACTTTACATTTTTCAGTTCTGTGGAAAATGTGGTATGGCGACAATGGTCAGACCAGTATGTATCTAATACACGAATCTCCGTGATAGAAGGATTGCGTTTTTCCTCATTCTTAAAATAATTCTGAATATGAAGGAAATCCTTAAAAGTCATTGCAAGATTTAAAGAATCATAAAGTTCCTTTAATTCATCTTGTGGCATATCCATAAATCCATCCATAACAATAACATCTGCCGGATCATCGAATTCTTGTACTAAAGTATTTGGTTTTTCTAATCCAATTTCACGAGAATCTACCGGATTGATGCAGTGATTCTTAATTGCTTCAAATTGCTCTTCGCTTACTTCACCTTCAATCACATATGTGGTAGCACTGCGAATAATCGGCTCTTCATTCTCATTGAGCAATTTTACGCACTGTTCTGCTGAATCTGCTCTTTGGTCAAACTGGCCTGGTAAATACTCTACAGAAAAAACTTTTGCATTGCCATAATCAAAGGTTTCTTCATAAATATCATCTACCGGTGGCTCTGAAAATACAGTAAGGAGTGCTTTTTTATATGTTTCCTCAGAAACATTCTCCACATCATAACGAATCAATACACGAACCGCACTGATGGTATTTACACCCAGATAGTGCTTAATCTCATGCTTTAATTCTTTTGCTTTTACTGCAAAATCAGGCTTTTTCTCTACATATACACGACGTACATTGCTCATAGAATTCTCCTCCGTTCTTTTATTATGACAAGTATATCACAATCATTTTAATAAGTATAATTAATATATTTAATATCATTATTAAGCAACACTTATATCAACAGATATTTCTTCTGTAACCAGATGTCCTGAAGTGTCACTTGCAGAAACGGTTACAATTACTGCAACCGGCATTCCTTCGTCATTAAGCATGACAGATGTCGCTTCACACTTTGGTGTAATTGCACCATCCTTATCATCTGTTACTGATACCATACCACTTATAAGATTGCACGCTTCTTCTTTTGCACGGTTAGCAATGTTCTCGGCACTTTCTGTATCATCGCAATTTATGGTAATCGGAAGAATTTCCCCTGTAACTGTAATCACAGGCGGACCGTCTTTGTAATTCACTTGAATTATCACACGCTCAGATGTATTACCCGCTGCATCTTTTACTGTTGCATAACAGGTATATGTACCATAACTCTTTGATGAAATTGCATTTGCCAATGCTGTTACATCTAATGTAATGCCAGAGGACGTTAAAACTTCATTTCCATCTTTTGCACTAAGCATGGACATGATTTTTTCTCTGAAACTTGTCGCATCAGCATCTGTAATTGTAACTTCTCCACTCACGCTTAACGTTGGTTTGATGGTATCTTGTACATAAAAATTTACTGTTGTTGATGTACTATTTCCATTCGCGTCCGTTGTAGTATAAGTAATCGAATAAGTTCCGCAAATCCCTGTCTGTATACTTCCGCTTGTCACTACCGTGAGCACATTCCCCAAATAATCCGTTGCGCTAACATCTGCTAATATATCAATATTTTCTCCTTTTTCTAGCGTCTTATCTGTCGCACCCAGTATGGATGGTTTGGTATATCTCCACGGATTGCTTTCATCCGGGTCCGTTGGATCCCATCCTTTATTGGGACTACTCAAATCAATTTTAAGCGCAGACGGTTTGCCCAGTGGCCCTGGGTCCGGACTATCATAAATTTCAACTGTAGTTCCTTGTGGACAATTATCCATCAACCACTTTGCATCTTTAACAGCAAGACGAACACAGCCCATGGATGCAGCTTGTCCAAGCTTATTATATTCTTCGCTTTCCAAATCCCACTTGTTTTGCGTATAATATGGAACGGAATGAAATAGTATTGGGCCATTGATACGATAAGCATACTGTCCATATACATTTCCATACAAAGCTCTCCAATAATATTTGGTTGAAGTCTTAAATACTCCTGTTGGCGTATTGTTATTCAATCCAACCGAGCAAACCATGGCCTTTATTGGAACCGTGTAATTTCCATTGGCATCCATTCCGTACACCGTCACACAATTCGACTGACGATTCACCTTAATATAATATGGAGATGGTTCTTGAATGGCCACTGTTTGAGAATTATTCGATGGGCTCTGCTCTTGCGTTACCACTTCCTCCTCGTAAAGAATATTCTCTTCACTCTTATCTAGTTCAAGTTCTTCTTCATAATATTCTTCAACAGTAATATTCTCTTGTGTATCATCTTTCCCAGTAGCTACCGGCTCGCTCTCATGAGACGTCATCGCAAAAACAGCAATAGTTGCTCCCAAAGCAAGAAGCATAAGCATGCCAATCATCAACCAAGTTCTTTTCAAACGAAATAATGCCTTCATGTATACTCCTTTAAATTGACTTTTTCATAAGCGGTACTTATAATATTTATATATTACACTAACAAATCATGCTATGAAAGGGGAATTTTTACTATGGATATTAATTATGAATTATACAAGGTTTTTTATCACGTCGCAACCACTTTAAGTTTTTCCGAGGCTAGTAAAATACTCTTCATTTCTCAATCTGCTGTGAGCCAGGCAATTAAGACTTTAGAGAAAAAACTTCAACAACCTCTTTTTATCCGTAGCACAAAAAAAGTACAACTTTCCCCTGCCGGAAGTATTTTGTTAAAACACATTGAACCGGCTATGAATTTGATTTCTCGCGGAGAAAGTCAACTGCTGGAATCAGGCGTCCTTGGATTCGGTCAGCTCCACATCGGTGCAAGCGATACTATATGCCGCTATTTTTTGGTTCCATACTTAAAAGAATTTCATATAAAATTTCCACATGTACCAATTAAAGTTACCAACGCAACATCTGTCCAATGTGTTGAATTATTGGATCAAAGGAAAGTAGATTTAATTGTAACTAATTTACCTAATTCACACTTAAATCATTCCTTTATTCAAAAAACCGTTGCGTCTTTTCAGGATGTTTTTATTGCAAACCCTTCCAGTTTCCAATTAACACGACAAGAACTATCCTTTGAAGAATTGATGCAATATCCGCTTATGATGTTGGACCGAAAAAGTACCACCAGCGAATTTCTTCACAAGCTTTTTCTCCAACATCAATTAGAACTTGTTCCTGAGCTTGAAATCAGTAGCAATGACTTACTAATTGACTTGGCACGTATCGGAATCGGAATCGCTTTTATTCCTGATTATTGCCTAACACACGATTCAAAAGATTTATTTATTTTAAAAACAAAAGAACAACTTCCAAGACGACAGATTGTTGCATCGGTTAACACCACCTTCCCAATTTCTGCATCTACAGAAGAATTCTTGAAGTTGCTCCCTGACATGTAATATTTTTATAATTGTTGCTTTGACCAGAACGTTTCCATAGTCTGTTTAACGGTATCCAATGTGCATATGCATCGTTTTTCCCACTCTCTTGGGTACAAACTATTATAATCTGACTGCAGGAAACGTTCATCTAGCAACAAAATGACACCCTTATCTTCCGTGGTTCGGATCACACGTCCGGCAGCCTGCAGAACCTTATTCATTCCCGGAAACCGAAATGCATAATCAAATCCGTTTTCCATTCGGGCATCATAATAATTTTTCAAAATCTCACGTTCATTACTAATCTGCGGAAGTCCTGTTCCAACAACAATCGCACCTATCAAACGGTCGTTTTTCAAGTCAATTCCTTCCCCGAAAATTCCACCCATTACACAAAACGCTACCAGTGATACCTTACGTTCTTTTTCAAACTCCGCCAAAAACAATTCTCTTTCCGTTTCTTTCATGTTATGTTGTTGCACAATTATTTCTGATTTTTCGTTATCCAACTCCAGAAATCTCTCATACACCTGATGCATTAATTTATACGATGGAAAAAAGACCATATAATTACCATTTTTACAATGAATGGTTTTTTGAATATACCATGCAATTTTTTCAAATTCCAATGCTGTTCGCCTTGCATACTTTGTGCTTACATCACGTCCAAATATAAGTAATCGTTGTTCCTCCGAAAAAGTACTTTCTGCATAAATCGCATAATTATCTTCCACAGTACTTAAAAGACGTTTATAATAATGAATTGGAAGTAATGTTGCCGAAAAGAAAATTGTAGCATTTCCTTTATCAATGCATTTTTGTAAATTTAAAGAAGGATCAACACAAAACAATCGCAAACAAAATCTTTTATCTTCCGTAATCTCTGAATAAATCACATAATGCTCATCTACCAAATCATAAATATTTAAAAAATTACGCAGATTTAGATAAAATTCCAAAACATCCTTTTTCCCAGAAAAATCTATTCCTTTTTGCAAAAACTCATCTATTTCTGCCGCCAAACGCATCAATGCAAACAAAAGATTTCCAATATCCTCATATTCCACATATCTTTCGCATGTTCTTTTGTAAGTAAGTAAAATCTTATTGCATTTATCTAGTAATTTTTCAATTTGGGAACTATATGGTTTTATAATTCTTTTTACTAACAAAAAATCTTCTTTATACAAATTCGCACTATACATTTCCCTACTGCGGTCCACTAGATTATGAGCCTCATCTACCAAAAAAATATAATCTCCCTTGATTCCCTCCTGAAAAAAACGTTTTAAATATACATTTGGATCAAATACATAATTATAATCGCAAACAATATCATCCGCCCATGTTGCAACATCTAAACTCAACTCAAATGGGCATACACAAAAATTCTTTGCCTGCTCTAAAATTTCATCTCGCGTAAACAAATCTGATTTCTGCAATAAATCAAAAACAGCATCATTCACCCTATCAAAATGCCCCTTTGCATATGGACAATTCACTGGATTACATTCCATTTCCTCACATAGACATAGCTTTTCTTTCGCTGTAATCTGAATAATTTTTGCTTGATATCCTTGCTCTCTTAATAATTGAAATGTTTCTTTCGCCACTGTTGCTGTAATCGTTTTAGCAGTCAGATAAAAGATACGATCGCCTAAATTTTCTCCGACCGCTTTTACTGCAGGAAAAATTGTAGAAACTGTTTTACCGACCCCTGTTGGTGCTTGTAGAAATAGATTCTTTTTTCTGGCAATCGTTCGATATACATCTTTCACTAATTGATTTTGCCCTTTTCGATATACAAATGGAAATTGAAGTTTTTGAATGGATTCCTGTCGTCGAATTTTCCAATCATATTGAAAATCTGCCCACTTGCGATACTCTGCCAGCAAATTCAAAAACCAGGTTTCCAATTCTTCAAAACAATAATCCTCTCGAAAATACTTTCTTTCCTCTGTATCCAGATTACAATATGTCATTTGAATCCCTATTTCTTTTAAATTATTTTGCTTTGAAAAAAAATATGCATAACACATTGCCTGTGCCTGATGTACATAAATCGGTCTTTCCAGAAGCTCAAGTTTCATGTAAATACCTTTTATTTCATCAATTACACAAATATTTTGTTCATCTGTAAAAACCCCATCTGCTCTCCCATCTATGGTGAGTTGATACTTTTTATTTTGACAAACAAATTTCAGAGGTACCTCCGCCATGTAGGAATCATCCATTTCGCCTTGTATTTTTCGATGGATACGACTTCCCGCCAACATAGCTTCTGCTTGCAAACCGCTGCCACGACGATTATCAATATCACCTTCACGAAAAATAAATTCGACAAGATTACGTACCGAAATATGAAGTTTTGTATTTGTATCGATTATTTCCATATATTCTCCATAATAAATATGGTACAGAGCACAAATGCACTCTGTACCATATAAGCTTCTTCATTCTTATGCTTTTGAACGTTTAAATAATTTTCCAATTGCTCTTAAGATATTCATACCCTGTGCTGAAAGAATATTCAGTACTAAAATGAATACACCTGTAAAGATAATGGTAAGAGCAGAACCAATTTCGTTCAAAAAAACTGCTTTTAATGAATAAGACATCAAGCACAATGTAACAGATCCCATGATAATACCAATGGTATCCACACAGAAACTTGCAAGCATCAATCCGATAAATACCGGAAGAATGTTGTTAAACAACTCACCTACTGTAGTAAGTGATGCGAATGACGCATTATGAATTCCTTTTCCTAACCAAATAATTGTTGCACAACCAAATACGATACCACTGAAAAGGTATGAAATAATAACATTCTTTTTCTCGCTAATACCGATGTTTACTGCGGACTGCTGATTATTTGAAAGTAACTGTCCCTGTTTACCGGTTGCTGTAAAATGGCTATAGAAAGCATATACAACAATTGCAATTCCAAACGGAATTAACACATAAGGGAATGTTGAGAACTTACGTAATGTTAAGTTTGCAACAAGGTTGATACCTGTTCCATCAAATACAATACAAGTAATTGACTCATACAATAACGCCATACCAATTGTTGCAATAATAATCGGGAGACGTCCATATACATAAAGCACTGCAACTAAAAGACTTAATACAATACAAATTCCCATACATAAGATAAGCATAAGTACAAGATTGTTTTCATATTGTTTTGCTACATTACCTGCAATAATTCCTGCAACTAACATAATTGCTCCACCAGAAAAGTCAAATCTTCCGTTTTTGAACTGAAGACCAATTCCAAGTGCACACGTTACGGAAACAGCAAGGTCTACAATAAGTGTCTGCCACATCTGCCATGTACCATAGTACATTTTATCATTGGAATAACACAAAATTGCCATTGCAATATACATTGCTACCGGAAGCATAAATGTTCCGCCAATTTTTATCAAAAATCTTCCTATTTTTTTCATTTCGTTTTCCTCTCCTTTCCCGTTATCTTGGTAATGTACCTTTTGACTTACGGCAGGTAATCAATACAACGATAATGAAGATAATCGCTTTAATTAAGTTAACCTGATCTACCGCAATACCAACCATTGGAAGACCAACATTTAAAAGAGAGTAGGTAAATGAACCTAAAATAGCGCATGATACTTTTGATCTCATACCACCGGAAAGTGGCATACCTCCTAAAATTAAAGCAACCATTACGTTCATTTCCAATCCTGTTCCAGCTGAATCGGATGAAGAACCAGTGTATCCCATCTTAAATACAGAAGCAACTACTACGCAAAGTCCCATGATAACATATGCAATCATTTTATACTTCACAAGATTAATACCACTCTGCTCTGCAGCAACCGGATTCGCACCGATTGCTTTTGCGTTTTTACCAAATTTAGTAAAATTAAATAAATAGAAAACAATGATTACTTCGATAACAAGTACTACCAACATAAGAACCGGACTTTTAAACGGACGATAATCAATTGTGGATAAAGTGATACTACGTGTTCCAATTCTCTCGTACATAATGGTACTAATACCACTTAATACCATCATAAATACCAACGAAGAAACTACGGAGTGAATCTTTAACAACTCACCAGTTGCACCGTTAACCATTCCAATAACAACGGAAATAACTAAAGATAAAACAATACCACCAACTAAGGAACCAGTTTTATTTCCGATTAATACCATTAATGTGGCATAAAATCCTACCTGTCTACCAATACTGATATCCATACTTCCCAATGCGTATACAAATACTGCACCTACTGACATCAATGCCAATACAATAACGTCAGACATTAATGTACTCATTTTTTCTGCTGACCAAATGCTCTGTCCAAACATTGGTGTTAAAATTGTAAATAAAACAACACAAAAAATCAATCCGCCATATGCTGCAAGTTCAGTCACATGACTTTTTAACCATCCTGAAGAAGACAGGCTTTTCTTTGATTCTGTCATCTGTTTTTTCCTCCTATATCATGTATTCAATAATATCTGTCTGCTTCAGATCAGCAGAACGTTCTAATTCTGCAGTCACTTTAAAATCTTTCATAATGATCAAGCGGTCAGACATACCTATTAACTCCGGAAGTTCTTCCGAAATCATGATAATTGCTTTGCCATCTTTTTTCATTTCTTCAATCAAAGCATACATCGCCTGCTTAACACCGATGTCAACACCACGAGTCGGGCAGTCCATGATAATTACATCAGAACCTTTTGCCATCCATTTTGCAAAAGAAACTTTCTGTTTATTACCACCAGAAAGGGTATTTACCCACTGTTTACCATTTCTACATTTGATGCGGAATTCATCAACCTGCTCATCCGATAACTTTTTCTCACTTCCAGGACTAATAAAAGTAGCTTTAGATAGTGAAGTTAAAGAAGGAAGAACTATATTATCCTGAATAGACGCCTCCAAAATCAATGCATCTGTATCTCTATTCTTACTGATATATCCAATACCATTTTCAATTGCCTGCAAACAAGTTCTAATTGGTTTTCCTTCACGAAGAACCCTTCCCTTTTCTAATTTTTGCAATCCGTATGCAGCTTTTCCAATCTCATGCATACCACAACCACTTAATCCGCCAAGACCAACAATTTCACCTTTATGTACTTTTAAAGAAAAATCTCTAATTGGACCAAACGAAACATTCTCAAGTTCTAATGCAACTTCATCCTGATGTGAAGGATCATAATCCTCGCGGAAATATTTCTCACCAATTTCACGACCTACCATCATTAAACGAATCTTCTGTACAGCATTTTCAGCCATCATCTCCTCTTTGGTAAGATGACCAATAATATCACCATCTCTTAATACGGTAAGTACAGTACACTGTTCTAAAATTTCATCCATATCATGTGAAATAAATACAACAGCCTTATTATCTTCCTCTGCTAATTTGTGAATCAATTTGTACAAAACTTCACGACCATCATGAGATAATGCAGTTGTTGTTTCATCAACAACAAGAATTTCTGTATCATCTGTAACACATCGAACAATCTCAATCAATTTACGATCCTCGAAAGTTAATCTATCAATCGGATCTTTTCCGCGAATCTCCGTAATTCCAAACTTATCTAACAACGCATCTGCTGCTTTATTCATCTTGTGCATATTAATAATGCCAAGAGCAGAAAATTTTTCTTCCTGTCCTGCAAAAAGATTCTGTGCAACAGATACATGAGGAATTGTATTTGCCTCTTGTAAAATCATGGAAATTCCTTTTCTCTGAGCCTCTATCATACTCTTTGGAGACCAACGTTCTCCTTTATAAATCATTTCTCCACCAGTAGCCGGTTGCATTCCCGCTGCAATCGACATAATTGTAGATTTTCCTGAACCATTCTCGCCAATCAGTCCACGGATTTCTCCCCTATTAATCTGGATATCAACATCCTTCAATGCGATTGTAGGTCCAAAGGCTTTGTGCATATGTTTTGCTTCAAATATAACTTCCTTAGCCATTTTCTCCCTCCTTTTATTTTATCGGGTTTGGTCAATAACAATTGACGCAAACTCCGGTTTTCCCATATCTTTCATCGACATACCGGCTAGCGGACAAATTCTTACATCTCGATCTCCTACTAATGGATTAATGAATGGTAAACCATTTTCAAAAACCGCCGCCTCTGCCGCACGCTTATAGCGTTCAACATCTTTTGTCGTAACGTAATTAGGATTATGTCCTCCATATATACGTTCCGGCTTTAATGCAAGTACTTTGTTCAATGACATAATATGCGTATTTCGGTCCGTTGCATTCTCATCAAACAACCAGGTGAAACCATTTACCTCATCTCCAGAATAAAGCCATTTTTCTTCCAGATAGTAAAAACTCATTCCACCTTTTGTATGTCCTGGAGTCTTAATAACTTCTACTGTCATACAACCCAAATCAAACACTGTGCCATCTAACAAAGGAACAATTTTACCAGTACCACCTTTTTGGTATTCTTCTATGCAAAAATCATCTGGCAATCCATAGACTGTTTCCCCTGTTTCGTAATTCATCGTATGTTCTGCCAATAATGCAGAATTCTTTCTAGCATCTGCTGTGTTCTGTTTCTTGCAAAGCTCCATATCATCTGGAGAAATGTACACATCTTCTTCAAACTGACAATTCCCAGAAGTATGGTCTATATGACCATGTGTATTCACAATAATGAGTGGTTTATTCGTAATATTTTTCACCACTTTTCTTAAATCAGCAAAAGCATATCCTGTATCAATCAACATGGCTGTATGTTCACCAACCAAAAGTTCACAAAATACATTCTCAATGCTTGTAATTCTATACACATTTTCTTTTAGTCTGATTGTTTGATAAAAATCCGACATTTTCTATCCTTTGCTCTCTTTAATTAAGGAAAGCCCATGCGTGGCATGGGCTTTCCACCATTACAAAAATTATTTCAATGCGTCAACACTGATTCTTTCCTCATCATGGAAAGCATCTTTCAAATCAGCGAAAGTAGCATCAGCATTTACTCTACCGCAAAGGTTTAAGATTTCATCAGCTGAAATCTGAGCAAGAGAAAGATCTTTGGTACCAGCCATAGATTTCTCTAATACGTTGTTGATATCTTCTGTACTGTCAATCTTATAAGTATAAGAATCAAGACACTCAACTGCGAAATCAGCATACTGTTTTCCGTTGATTGCATTGTCAAGAAGAACAAGTGCATATGCAGGATCCTCTACAGGAGCAATGTATGTCATAGTAATGATTTTTCCATCTTCGTCATCACCGATAGCTGATGTAATATCAGTATCATCTGTGTATCCACCGGTAATCATCTTAGTATCTGCAGAACAGGTACCATTAGCCATAGCATTTACCATAGTAGAGTAAACGAAGTCAATACCAGAACACATAGCTACGATACAGTCAAGATCTCCTTTTCCTTCTTCAAGGAACCAAGAATCAGCAAGTGGCTCGAACATCAATGTAGTAGTTTCACCTACAACGTTGATCTTTTCATCATCAGATGCAGACTCATTGTACTCTTTAACTAACTCATCGAATTTTCTTGCAGCAACACCCTGGTTAGCGAATGCAAACTCTGGGAAGTTAACAACAGCGATATCTTTGTATTCTTCTTCAACTACAGTGTCAAAGAAAAGCTGTGCCATATCTTCACCATTCTGTTTACCATCGCAGATGGTACCAAGGAAGTGATCATTATCAAGACAAGCTGCGTTTGCGCCACCTTCTCCGAATACAGAAGCCATATCAGTGTTGTATCCAGCAACATATAAATCCGGATATTCTTCCATGATGCTTAAGATACCACCATCAGCACTTGCAATAAGACCAACAACATCGTCTGTCATTGCATTCTTAACTGCCTGAAGGTTTCCTGCTGGATCGTTAAATCCATCACCTACTGCAACTAAAATCTCATTGTAGCCAAGTTTCTCACAAAGCATGTTCAAGTAAGCAATTGCACATTCATATGCATAACCACTTGTATTAGCTGTAAGCCACATAATTGTGCCACCTTTTCCTTCCGGAACTTCGATGGTTGTTACAACCTCTTTCTGAGTTTCCTTGTCTCCCTTGCCGCCGCAGCCAACTAATGCACCCATAGCTAATACAGCTGAAAGAGCGACTGCTAACACGCGTTTTACTACGTTCTTTTTCATAGTAACCTCCTAAAAATTTACTAACATTTTACTGTTGCGTTAATATTTTATCGAAACAGCTCACATTTTTCAACTCCCTTTTCTTATGAAAAACCCTCAAGTCTGTTCTTTTTTTCTTTTTTGCCCTCTTTCTTCTTTGTTTAACAATATATTTTTGAGCTTGTTTTATTAATTTTATGCGTAAATATGTATTTTATTTCTAAATAATGTTAAACAAGTAAATCCCTTACATTTTTACAAAAAATACACCCTGAAATTTCAGGGTGTATTCCAAAATTATCTTTTCGTTATTTTGCTAATGCATCTACACTAATTTTATCTGCATTATGGAACATGTCTACCAAATCAGCATAAGTTGCATCCGGATTTACTCTTGTGCAAAGATTTAATACATCGTCAACAGTAATCTGTGCAAGACCCACATTAGCTGTACCAAACATGGATTTGTCCATTACATTGTCGATATCTGCTGTACTATCTACTTTATATACAAAAGAATCTACGCGATCAGCTTTAAAATCTTCATACTGTTTTCCGTTAATTGCGTTATCTAGAAGGATAAGAGCATATGCCGGATCTTCTGCCGGAGAAACATAGAACATGGTAATAATTTTTCCATCTTCAGCATCACCAATCGCAGAAACAATATCTGCATCATCATTAAAACCACCGGTAATTAATTTTGTATCTGCAGAACAGGTTCCATTTCCCATTGCCGAAACCATAGTCGGATATACAAACTCAAAACCTGCACACATAGAAACGATACAATCTAAATCAGCTTTTCCTTCCTCAAGGAACCAAGATTCCGGCAGTGGTTCGAACATTAATGTAGTAGTATCACCCACAATATTGATTTTCTCATCAGCAGATGCTTCATCATTGTATTCATCAACCAAATCTTTAAATACTTTTGCAGCAACACCCTGATTTGGATATGCAAACTCAGGGAAATTAATAACAGCAATATCTTTATATCCTTTGTCAACTACGGTATCAAAGAAAGTCTGTGCCATATTTGCACCATCTGCACTACCGTCACAAATCGTTCCAAGAAAATGATCCTTGTCAAGGCAACCTGCATTCGCTCCGCCTTCATCATAAACAGAAACCATATCTGTATTGTATCCGGCAACATATACATCAGGATATTCATCCATAATACTCAACAGACCTCCGTCTTGACTTGCAATAATACCTACAACATCATCCGTCATACCATTCTTAACCGCTTGAAGATTTGCTGCTGGATCGTTAAATGTATCACCATAGACAATGACAAATTCATAACCCAACTTCTCACAAAGAGTTTCTAAGTACGCAACAGAAGTATCATACTGGATACCACTGGAAAGATTAGAAAGCCACATAATAGTTCCGCCCTTTCCTTCCGGTACTTCAACCGTACTCTCAACCACCCCGCTCTCGGTAGAATCTTTCCCGCCTTTTGTACAACCAGCCAATGCACTCATTGCTAAAACTGCCGAAAAAGCTACAGCCAACACTCTTTTTACTACATTCTTTTTCATAGAAACCTCCTATTTTTTAATTTGCAGCTTGTTACTGCTATTCATTATTTTATCAAAATATATTCATTTTTCAATCCATCTTTCGTATAATTATTCATCAATTTTATTCAATTTATTTTTACATCTCCTATTATTATTGATTTAAAATTAATTTTCCGATATAATTTTATTAATTAATCGCACTTTATAAGGAGATATTTCTATGAAAAGCAATCTACCAACTCAAATAAATCATTATACATCCGGAATATATCCAAAACACTGGCATCCGGAAATCGAACTATTCTTTGTATTAGACGGAACCGCTGAGATTTATATTGAAGATGATTCATTCTTAGTTCAAGCTGAGGATGTTTTTTTGATAAACGCAAACGACATGCATCAAATTGTTGGAAATTCTTTTGATATGCTTTCAATTGAGTTTCATTTCTCCGAATTACCATTTACCGGTTCTGCAGACACACCTCGTTTTCAATTAAACTCAGCAGGACAAACAAATTCCGCACAATACGATGCAATTCGATATCTGATTGCACAATTTGTAAAAAGTGATTTATCCGGTATTCATTTTTACAAAAAACTCAGCATGACTTACAATTTACTAAATTATTTAATTGAGAATTTTCAAACAGCCCCTCTAAATGGCATTACCAACTCAAGAAAAAATAGAGAACGCATCCTTTCAATCATGTCATATATGAAAGAACATTATACTGAATGTCTCACCTTATCCGATGTTGCGAAATCTCAAAATCTTTCTGCACCATATTTATCATCTTTTTTCGAAAAGAATACCGGAAAAACATTTTTGACATTTTACAACGAAATACGTTTGTCTCATGCCATTGATGCATTGCTTTCATCCGACGAATCCATCGAATCGATTGCAACATCAAACGGTTTTTCTGATCCACGCTCTTTTGTATCTCTTTTCAAAAAAAAGTACAACATGCTTCCTAGCGCCTTCCGTAAGGAGCATTCCTATACAGCCTTTACCAACACAGAAAACACAGCAACTGTTGCAGACCACAACAATGCTCACCTTTTGTCTTTTCCGACACTAACAAAACATTTATCTGACGTATCAAACAAAAACGCGACATCATCCAGTGAAAATACAATTACACGCGTAATGGATGCTGGTACTATAAACTTAAAAAGCGAAACCATTCCTCTTACACATAACTTTCACAATGTGATATCTGTTGGTAGCGCAAAACAACTTCTTTATCAAGAAGTTCAAGAAATGCTTCGCAATGTACAAAAGAACATTCGCTATAACTATGTCAAATTTGATGGTATTCTTTCTGCCGAAATGATGGCTTATACCATTCAACCGGACGGAAGTATGCATTATACATTTACTTTAGTTGATAAAATTATTGATTTTATGCTAAGTGTTGGTTTACGACCATTATGCCAATTTTCAGTCTCTGCCACACACACTATGGAGCAATGGGAAAATCTAATCAATTCCTTTGTTCGCCACTTTGTCAGTCGTTATGGCTTAGAGGAAGTACGTAAATGGCTATTTTGCATATGGAACGATCCCGTTGCACAATCCAATAATACACTCTTTTTCGAGATGTACCGTCTAACATACCAAACAATTAAAAGCATTGACAATGGATTCTTCCTAGGAACACCATCCCTTAATATTTCCATCACAGAAGAAAGCGGATGGGCATCCGACTTTTTCCTTTTCTGCAAGAATAATAAATGCCCTGCTGATTTTTTAAACATTCAATTTCATAATGTCGGTCTTCATTTATCTCCGGACACAAAAACGGAGTCAGCTTCTCTTTTAGAAGATCCTTATGGATTCACAAAATTTATTAACAAAATCAAGTTTTTATTAAAAAAATATAATATGCAGACTATGCCTATTTATTTAACAGAATGGGATTTAACGATTTCGCACAGAGCACCCATTAACGACACATGCTTTAAAGCATGCTACCTTGTAAAAAACCTACTGGAAAATTATGACCGTCTTGATTCCTACAGTTATGGCTATCTAACAGACTTTATTGAATTTTTACCTATTCCAAACGAATTGTATCACGGAGGCCCCGGAATGTTTACTTATAACGGAATCCCCAAAGCACATTACAACGCTTTTCGCTTTTTAAATCGTTTAGGCGATAAATTAATCGGCAAAGGTGATGGTTATTTCATTACAAAAAAAGAATCCAGAATCATTATTCTGGCATACAACTATGAACATTATTCTAACTCGTTTACTTCCATTTCTCCTTCCGGCGATTCAAACGAGAATCGCTATACACCATTTACAGAAATGCGAAATGTCGAGTTTCGAGTAGAGTTTTCAAACTTATCGAACGACAAATGTTTAGTTCGAGAACGTTTTATCAACCAATCATATGGTAGTAGTTACGATACTTGGGTACAAATGGGAAACCAACCACTTTACCACGAAGAAGATTTAGATTTGCTTCGCCAGCAATCACAACCAGGTGCATTTTTCCATACAGAAATTACAAAAGACCATCTGTTATCTCTTCAGATACAGATGGCCCCTCTTGAAGTAAGATTAATTGAAATCGACTTTATCGATTAGTGCATTATTTGTTCAAAAATTGAGAGCTCCGGCAATTCTATTGCAAATCGTTTTTGCAACCAAGCATCTGCCAGTCCAACCCACTTAGAAACATCAACATTTATCTGGGAAAGCGATTCAGCAGATGCTTGTGTAGCAACCGACAAACCATGTGCCCCCTCCTCGAAAATATGCATTTCAAATGGTATTTTCTTATCCGCTAACGCATGCGCCATACGAAGCGTATGCTGAACCGGCACCAAATCGTCCTTAGCCGTTGCCCAAAGGAACATTGGCGGTGTTTCCTGTGTTATATTCCTTGCAGGACTTACTTCCTCTAATTTATCATTTGGAGCATCCGAGGTTCCCAAAAAAGCAATACTCATGCCTTTAAAAAGTTCTCTACTCATAGGATTCACAGACGAATCTTCTTTTAAGAGAAGAAAATCGGTTAAACTATAGCCCAAAACGCATGCCGCCGGTTTAAAGATTTGAACATCTTTGTCAAAATGTTCCGTCATAATTGAATTATTCCAATTTGTTGCATACATTCCACAGTTATGAGCACCTGCAGAAAATCCACATATTACAATGCGTTTTTCATCTACCCCCCATTCTTGCGCACGTTCCTTTATCATAACCATCGCTTGTGCAATATCCAACATCGGTTGCGGATATTGAGACTCTTCTTTAGCTTCTAAATTTGCCAAATTCTTTGAAAATCCATGCAATCCATACACCGAATAACGAAGTACAAATGCATGATAGCCCATTGCTGCAAACGCTATAGCGACAGGTTCACCTTCTCTATCCGAGCAATTTAAATACGCGCCTCCCGGACAAATTAAAACCGCCGGACGTTCCCCTCCTAATATTCCTTGTGCATTATCTAACAAATAAGTCGTTAATGTTACCTGTTTATTCTCTTCATACAATTGAATTACTTCTGTTTTCATTGCGCCTCCTCTTATTCTTCCTTTACATTATCCAAACAGCTTTCTCCTGTCTCATAGTTTATCTTAATTCCCGGCTGAATATTTTTGACATATACATAAAAACAAATTCCTTCACCATCATCTTCTACAGATTTCGCTTCTATAGTAACACCAGATGCAACCAAATTATCGCCTTCATATATTGGCGTTACTCGATACAAAACATGATTTTGTGTTTCTTTCACATAATCAGCAACCATTGCCTCAAACGGCAACATTCCTTCTACATTCATATAACGCGTCCCGGTAATTAAGTTTCTTTCATTTGCATTCTCAGCGGATAACATATATGCAATCAAGTGACAACGGTTATATAAATAATTTCCTTCTACAACTCCCTGATACTTTACTGTATGCCAACCTGTTGGTTTTATATGTCCAATCTCTCCGCGTTCTTCTGTCGGCATAAGTTCCAAACCAATATTAGCAAATGCAACTCCACATCTTCCCAATTCATCCAACTCGCTATAATATTCAAAACACTGTGTCGTTGCATCTTCTTCTGTAAAAAGAGGTACATTCCCATTTTGTACAACATACACTTCTCTCGAATTTTTGTCAATCAAAATAGATTGCTCTGTTGTCTGTAAGATTTTATTGGATGGAGTCTTTTCTATAATACTCGATTGATTAGTTAAAAGTAGAAATAACAAAAAAGCAGTTAATAAAGAAAAAAGCCCTATTCGTTCTTTTCGTTTTTTTTGCCTTTTCATAAGCTCCATTCCTTTCATTAAATATAGAAAAAGCTAGGAAGTTTAACAACTTTCTAGCTTCTAAACAGGGGATGAGAGAATCGAACTCCCACCAAAGGTTTTGGAGACCCCTATCATACCATTTGACCAATCCCCTACTTATAAAGGATATACCTTCAAAACTTCATACAGATAAGAAACTTGTTCTTTGGATTTATCGAAGTGGTCATCTCGAATTAAGAATCTCTCCCGCAGATAAATCTGCTCTGCGATTCTTTCTCCGTACTCCACTTTCTCCGCTTTT